>DATJSJ010000051.1:0-36982 GCA_035504175.1 Acetobacteraceae bacterium | reverse complement strand
CCCCGCTGGGGGCAGCGCCCCCAGACCCGCATCCTTTGCGACGGGGGTCTGGGGCCTCAGGCCCCAGCGGGGGTGCAGGGGGCGGAGCCCCCTGGCCTTTCTTGAGGAGCCACCTGCCTGCTCAAACGCCTCCTCCGCAGCCGCCGCGCACAGCAGGCCGGGGCCCAGGCGCTTGGGCTCTACCTGGCCCTGGCGCTGCGCACCACGCGCTGGCACCTGCATGGCGCCGAACATGTCGCACCCCATGCCATGGGCCGGCCCTGCATCGTCGCCTTCTGGCATGAGCGCCTGCCGCTGATGCCGGTGCTCTGGCGCATCGCCCGCCGCCGCTGGCGCGCTCCGGGCCGCGCGCATGTGCTGGTCAGCCGGCACCGCGACGGGCGGCTGATCGGCGCAGTGGTGGGGCGGTTCGGTCTTGACGCCGTGCACGGCTCCTCGGGCCGAGGTGACAAGGGCGGTGCCGCCGGCATGCGGAGCCTGCTCGGCCTGCTCGCCGCCGGCGATCACGTCGCGATTACGCCCGACGGCCCGCGCGGTCCGCGGCGGCAGGCGGCGGGCGGCGTCGCTCAGCTTGCCGCTCTTTCCGGTGCGCCGGTGCTGCCGGCCGCGGCCCAATGCTCCCGCCGGCGGGTGCTCCGGACCTGGGACCGGATGGTGCTGCCGCTCCCGTTCGGTCGCGGCGTCATCGTCTGCGGGCCGCCGCTTGCTGTGCCGCGCGAGGGTTGGGAGGCCTCGCTGCCGGCGATCGCCGCCGCGCTGGACGTTGCGGCGGCGGAGGCGGACCGGCGATGTCCGGACTGATCGCGCGCCCGGTTCGCGCCGGCGGGTCCGGAGCCTGGCCGGAGCGGCTCTATGCGCTGGCGGCGGGCCTTGCGACACCCGGGCTGCGGCTGATGCTGCGTCGCAGGCTTGGCCGTGGCAAGGAGATCGCGGCGCGGCTGCCGGAGCGGCGCGGCGTCGACGCGACGCCACGCCCGCCGGGCCGGCTGCTCTGGCTGCATGCCGCGAGCGTCGGCGAGACCGTCTCGGTTCTGCCGGTGCTGGCGGCGCTCGATCCGGAATGGCACGTGCTGCTCACCACCGGCACGGTGACCTCCGCGGCACTGCTGGGGCGGCGTCTGCCGGCGATGGCGAAGGATCATTCGGGGCTGGACAGGCGCGTGCTGCACCGGTTCGTGCCCTTGGATGTGCCGCGCTGGACGGCGCGTTTTCTTGACCATTGGCGCCCGGACGTCGCGGCCTTCGTCGAGAGCGAGCTCTGGCCCAACCTGCTGGCGGGCTGCCGGTCGCGCGGGATTCCGACGGCGCTCGTCAATGCCCGCATGTCGGAACGGAGTGCCCGGCGCTGGCGCCGCCTCCCGGGCCTGGCGGCGCGGATGCTCGGCGGGTTCGACACGGTGCAGGCGCAATCGGAGCCGGATGCAACGCGGCTGCGCGCGCTCGGCGCGCGCGACGTCAGTGTGGCCGGAGACCTCAAATTCGCCGCCCCCGCGTTGCCATTTGACGCGGCCGAGCTGGCGACGCTGCAGGCCGCCGTCGGCGGGCGGCCGATATGGCTCGCCGCCAGCACGCATCCGGGCGAGGAGGTGCTGGCGGCCGAGGTGCATCGCGCCCTTGCCGATCGCCATCCGGGGCTGATCACGATCATCGCGCCGCGCCATCCGGAGCGCGGCCCGGCGATCGCGGCGGCGCTGGGCGGCGCGGCGCGGCGCGCCGGAGGGGAGGGGCCGCCGGCGGGGGGAATCTGGATCGCCGACACGATGGGAGAGTTGGGGCTGCTGTATCGCCTGGCGGGCATCGCCTTCATCGGCAAAAGCCTGACCGGGCGCGGCGGGCAAAACGTGCTGGAGCCGGCGCGGCTTGGCTGTGCGATCGCGGTCGGGCGGCATACCGCGAATTTCACTGCGGCCGTCGGGACGCTGGAGGCGGTCGGGGCGCTAACGCGGGTCGCGGATGCGGCAGCACTGGCGCAGTGGGTCGATGCGCTGCTCGTCGATCCGGCGCGGCGGCTCGCGGGAGGGCGGGCGGCGCGCGAGGCGGCCGATCGGCATGCCGGGCTGCCGGCCTTGACGGCGCGGCGGCTGGAGGCGCTGGCCCGGCCTCCGGCGCCGGAGTGCCGGGACTGATGCACCCGCCGGGATTCTGGCGACGGGGCGGGCGGCAATGGCCGGCGCGGCTGCTTGCCCCGCTCGGGGTGGTGACGGCGAAGGCGACGGCGTGGCGGCTCGGGCGGCAAGGCTGGCAGGCACCGGTGCCGGTGATCTGCTGCGGCAATCTGACGGTCGGCGGGGCCGGCAAGACCACGCTGGCGCTGGATCTCGGCCAACGCCTGCTCGACCGTGGCGTCGCGGTGCATTTCCTGACCCGCGGCTATGGCGGGCGGACCCGCGGGCCGCTGCTGGTGCAGCCCGGTTGCCACGATGCGGCAGTGGTGGGCGACGAGCCGCTGCTGCTCGGCGCCCTTGCCCCCTGCTGGGTGGCGGTTGACCGCGCCGCCGGCGCCCGGGCCGCGATTGCCGCCGGGGCGCAGGCGATCATCATGGATGACGGGCTGCAGAATCCGGGCCTGCGCCAGGATTTGCCGTTGCTGGTGATCGACGGCGCGACCGGGTTCGGCAACGGGCGGGTGCTGCCGGCCGGGCCGCTGCGCGAGCCTGTCGCTGCCGGCGCGGCGCGCTGCGGCGCAGCGGTGCTGATCGGACCGGATGAAGCCGGCGCACTGGCCGCATTGGCGCCCTCGCTGCCGCTGCTGCGCGCGCGCCTGGCGCCCGGGCCGGAGGCGGCGGCGCTGCGCGGGCGACGGGTGCTCGCCTTCGCCGGCATCGCCCGGCCGGGCAAGTTCTTCGCCACCCTGCGGGAGGCCGGGGCGCAGCTCGTCGGCGGCACGCCCTTCGCCGATCACCACCGTTTCGGCGAGGCCGAACTGCGGCGGCTGCTGCAGCAGGCGGCGGCGCTGGATGCGGTGCCGGTCACCACGCCGAAGGACGCGGTGCGCCTGTCGCCGGCGTTGCGCGACGCCGTGCGGGTGGTCGGGGTGTCGCTGGCCTGGCGGGACGAGGCGGCGCTGGAGGCGATGTTGCGCCAGGTCGTGCCCTGAGCCGGTTGCTGCACCACCTCGAAGCCGCCGCGCTGCGCTCTGGGCTCGCGCTGCTGCGAGCGCTCGGGCCGGAGCGCGCGTCCAATCTGGCCGGAGCGGTCGCGCGGGGGATCGGGCCGCTGCTGCCGGTAACCCGGATCGCCGAGGCGAACCTGCGTCTCGCCCTGCCGGCGCTCGACGATGCAGCGCGGCGCCAGGTGATTCGCGGCACGTGGGACAATCTCGGCCGCACCATCGGCGAGTTTCCGCATCTCGCCCGGATCGCGTCGCTCGGTGCGACCGCGTCCGGGCCGGGCTGCGAGATGGTCGGCGAGGAGCATGCGCGCAGCCTTCTTCAGGGCGGCCCGGCGATCATCCTGACCGGGCACATGGCCAACTGGGAGGTTCAGCCCCCGGCGGCTGCCCACTATGGAATTCGCTTTGGCATTGCATACCGGGCGGCGGCTAACCCGGAAGTGGACGCGGTGATCGCCGGGCTGCGGCGGGAGGGAGTCGGCTTTGCGGTGCCGCTGTTTCCGAAAGGGGCGGCGGGGGGGCGGCAGGCGCTGCGCCATTTGCAGCAGGGCGGGGTGCTCGGCGTGCTGATCGACCAGAAGCAGAATGACGGCATTCCCGTTCCCTTCTTCGGCGTGCCGGCGATGACCGGAACCGGGCTCGCCGCGCTGGCGCTGCGCTTCCGCTGCCCGGTGTATCCGGTCCATGCCGAGCGGCTCGGCCCGGCGCGGTTTCGCGTGGTGTGCGAGCCGCCCTTGCCGCTGCCGGACAGCGGCGACCGGCAGGCGGATGTGCGCGCCCTGATGCTGGCGGCGAACGCCTGCATGGAGCGCTGGATCCGCGCCCGCCCGCAGGAATGGCTTTGGCTGCACCGGCGCTGGCCGAAACGCCGCCTCCCGGACGGGGCCGGGCCGGTCTGAGCCATTGACGGCCAGCTGCGGGCGAAGCGGCGGCAGGTGTTCGTTTTTTGTTCTTGACCGTGGCGTGCCTTCCGCGAAACACTCGCACGAACGAAGCAGGAACATCGATCCTGTCGCGGCGGGTGTGGCAGTAGCGCTGAGCGCGGCGTCGCTGCGGCCGGCCGGCGGGGTCGGCAAATCGATACGGGACGGCGAATGAGCCACGTGGATGCGCGCAATACGGGCCGGGTGCGAGACGCTGCCGCGCTGCCGGGCGAGGTGGTCGTCCGCAAGGGCCGCGGTTCGGTCACCAACCCGGCCAATCGGTTCGAGCGCTGCGCGTCGGAACCATTCGACGATGGCTGGGGCACGCTGGAGACGGCGCTGGCGGATCTGCCGCCGCTGTCGACGACGCTGACGCCGGATGCCAGCCGCTCGGCGATCGCCTGGAACGACAGTCCGGATCTCGGCTTCGACCGGGCGGTCAACCCGTATCGCGGCTGCGAGCACGGCTGCGTCTACTGCTACGCGCGGCCGAGCCACGCCTATCTCGGCTATTCGCCCGGGCTCGATTTCGAGACGCGGCTGATCTTCAAGCCGGAGGTCGCCGCGTTGCTGGAACGGGAGTTGCGCAAGCCCGGCTACGTCCCACGGCCGATGGGGCTCGGCACCAACACCGATCCGTATCAACCGGTGGATCGGACGCTGAAGCTGACGCGCGCGGTGCTGGAAGTGCTGGAGCGGTTCGGCCACCCGGTCAGCATCGTCACGAAATCGGCCGGCGTGCTGCGCGATCTCGACATCCTGCAGCGGATGGCGGCGCGGCGGCTCACGCGCGTGTGGGTGTCGGTGACGACGCTGGATGCGTCGCTCGCCCGCCGGATGGAGCCGCGCGCGGCCAGTCCGGCGCGGCGCTTGCAGGCGATTGCCGGCCTGGCACAGGCCGGCGTGCCGGTCGGCGTGATGACGGCGCCGATGATCCCGGGGCTGAACGATGCCGAGCTCGAGCGGATCATGCAGGCAGCGGCGCAGGCCGGGGCGCGGCACGCGAATTACGTGCTGCTGCGCCTGCCGCTGGAGCTGCGCGACATGTTCCAGTCCTGGCTGCAGCAGCATTTTCCGGATCGCGCGCGGCACGTGCTGAGCCTGATCCGCGAGACGCGAGCCGGCATGCTGAACGACAGCCGCTTCCATCACCGGTTTTCCGGGAGCGGTCCCTACGCGGAACTGCTCGGCCGACGGCAGGCGCGGGCGGCGCGGCAATGGGGATTGGAGGCGCCGGAGCCACTGGATTGCGGGGTGTTTGCGGTGCCGGCGTCACCGGCCGGGGTCGGGGCAGGGCAGTTGTCCTTGTTCTGACCTCCGGAATGGCGGCCCGGGCCAGTCGTACCTCCAGCGGCCGGCTCAGCCTGATTGCGCGACCCGCCGGCGCGGCGTCATGGCTGGCTATGGCGCGGAATGCGAAGGCGTATGCCGTTTCGGATCCAGCGTCGCCAGGCTTCCTTGCGCCGCTCGGCTACCGAGGCAATCAGGAAGACGATTGCAATCGTGCCGAGGATGACCACCAACCGGCTGGACCAGCTTGCCGGCGGCCATGTCAGCTGTGACCCCAGAAACCTCGAAATCGGCGCATGCAGCAGATAGAGGGTGAAGGTCGCACCGGCCGCCCATCGAATGGCTGCGCCGGCCGGTTCCAGCAACGGTCTTAGTGTCGACGAAATGACCCGAATGCCGAGAACATTCGCCGAGAATGCCGCTCCTACAACGTAGTCTTGCAGCAACTGGGGCCGCAACCCGAGCAGGGTCTTCCGGCCAGCCTCAGCGGGGTACCACATCGGGCAGGTCGCAAACGCAACGAGCGACACCGCCAGGAGAAACACACCGCTCGTCGGGCCCAGCGTGCATCTGGAACAAAGCCGATAGCAAGCGACCCCGGCCAGCCAAAGTGGCAGCAACGAAACGATTGGCGGCCCGGCGATGCAGGCTGCCGCAATTCCTGCCGTCCAGCCTCGTTTGCCTGGCAGAAAGACGACAAGCCCGAAGATTATATAGTACCAGACCTCGTATCCGAGGGACCAATAGGAAATGCCGGAGCCGGGCCGGATATCCTGAAACCAAAGCTGGTTGATGAATACGAGTGATTCCCCGTACTGGCGCATGAGGCTGTCGGAGGATGTATCAGTAACCGCATAGAATGACGGGTTGGAATGTCGGCCAATCTGGTCCAGAACGAATGTGACGATGAGCGCTGGGATTACGACTGAATAGATGCGGGAGAGGCGATTGATGGCGTATGAGCCGAGCGTCGTCTCTCTTTTATCCGTCACGTAGGCGATGACGAAGCCGGAAAGCACGAAGAAGACATCAACCGCCGGCTGGGCGTACACGCGGAATTGCCACAGGAAACCGCCCGTGTAGCGCTGGAAACTGACATGAGCAAGGAACACCGTGAGCGCGGCGACGAAACGAACCAGATCCAGATAGATCGACAGCTCACGTGTCATGCGTTTCCGCCCCCGTGCCGGCAATGTCAAGTCGGTCTGTTGGCAAAGATCAAGCCCGGATTATGCCAGAATCAGATCAAGGATTCGTGCCTGCCGGCGGAGGGTTATTCACATACCGTTTCGATTCGACCCTTTTCTTGATTCCGAAATCGAGTCCGCCACGGATCGCAGTCCGCTGTTGCCGCAACGGATACTCCGGACGTCCAAGAATGGTCTGTCCCGCCCGTCTCGGCGCCTGCGGGAGCCGGTTGCGCGTGCCGCGTGCTTGCGGGTGCGATCGGCCGGTCGATGCCGTCAAATCCGCATCGTTCCGCGCTTGCCTTCGCGCCTCGCCTTGGATTGAATTTGTCCGGGAACGATGGGGGACCGGGCCATGGCCGGACGGCGTGCGAGGACCTGCCTCGCCCTGCTGATACTGACCGCTCTCGCCGCCTGCGCCACCTACGTCCCGCCCACGGCGGTCTCGCCCGAGGAATTCTCCCAGGATCTTCCGGCCTCCTACGGCCGCACCTGGTCGGCGGTCACCTTCGTCGCCGGCGCAAGCTTTTTCAAAATAAAGGCGTTCGAGAAGGCGAGCGGGCTGATGACGCTCGATTTCGAGCTGAAGGACGTCACCCCCTATGTCGATTGCGGTGCGGCACGCAACGACACCACGCACCAGACGACACCCGCCCTGCTGGCGCTCGGCTTCGCTGCACTGTCGCTGGACGGGACGGCCAACATCGATATTCGCGCGGAAGGGCCGCGGCGGACGGCGATCCAGTTCAACAGCCAATACACGCTCGGTGGCTATCGGCCGAACGGCTACGGCGAGATGGTGAAGGTGGCGGAGTGGCAGTTCACCAGCGCCACGACGGACACGCAGAACGTCAACGGAGTGCTCGTGACCTGCCGCTCCTCCTATAAGATCGAGCACGACTTCCTGACCGAGGTCGCGGCTCGCCTGTAGCCAGGGCCGTCGCGCCCGAACTACCGCACTGCCTCCGCCACCCCCCGGAACACCAGCGCCGGCAGTCCGCCGCCCATCACGCCGCGCATCGGCCGGTCGTCGTCATTGCCGAGCCAGACGCCGATCACGGTGCCATTCACCGCACCGATGAACCAGGCGTCGCGATAGTCCTGCGTCGTCCCGGTCTTGCCCGCGACCGCGCGGCCCGGGACCGCCGCCGCCCGCCCGGTGCCGTCCCGCACCACCGCCAGCATCATCCGCACCATCATCGCCGCAAGGTCGGGGTCGATCACCCGCGGCATTGCCGAGCGTGCCAGCGCAACCCGCCGCCCGTCGGCGGTCGCCGTCTCGAGCCCGACCGGCGTCACCCGGCGCCCGCCGTTGAAGAACGCGGCGTAGGCCGCGCTCATCTCCAGCAATCCGACATTGCCGGTGCCGAGCGCCAGTGACGGCGCATTCGGCAGCGCGTCGGCGATCCCCAGCCGGTGCGCGATCGCCGCCACCGCGCGCGGCCCACCGGCACGCAGCAGCAGCCGCACCGCCGCCGTGTTCACCGAATCGGCGAGCGCTTGCGTCAGCGTGATCTCGCCGCGATAGCCGGGTTCGAAATCGGCCGGGCTCCAGCTGCCGATATGGATCGGCGCGTCCAGCACCCGGTCGTCCGGCCGCATGCCGTGCTCCAGCGCCGCGAGCCAGACGAAGGGCTTGAAGCAGGAGCCGGGCTGCCGTCGCGCGGCAACCGCCCGATTGAACCCGCCCGCCGGGTCGCCGGCGCCGCCGACCATGGCTCGCACTGCCCCGGTCGCCGCGTCGAGCACCACCACCGCGCCCTGGCCGACGCCTTCGGCCTTGCCCGGTCCGTCCAGGATCGCCGCGAGCGAGCGCTCGGCGGCGGCCTGCAGTCGCGGGTCGAGCGTCGTGACCACCGCCGCGTCGGCATCCGGCGGCAGCACCGCCTGCGCCTGCTGCGCCGCCCAGTCGGCGAACCAGCGCGCGCCGTTCGCTTGCGGCGGCGGGAAATGGATCTGCGCCGCCGCCGCCTGCGCCTGGGCCGCCGTGATCGCGCCGGTCTGCACCATGGCCGCCAGCACCTCCCGGCCACGTGCCGCCGCTGCCTCCGGATCGGCCCGCGGATTGATGCGCGATGGCGCCTGCGGCAGCCCGGCCAGCACCGCCGCCTGCCAGAGCGAGACGTGCCGCGCACTGACGCCGAAATAGAGCCGCGCCGCGGCGTCCATGCCCCAGGCGCCCGAGCCGAGATAGACGCGGTTCAGCCAGATCTCGAGGATCTCCCGCTTGGTGAAGCTGTGATCGAGCCACAGGGTCAGCAGCAGTTCCTGGATCTTGCGCTTGACCGTGCGCGCGTTGCTCAGGAACAGGTTCTTCGCCACCTGCTGCGTGATCGTCGATCCGCCCTCGACGATGTGCCCGGCCAGCAGGTCGGCGAGCGCCGCGCGGATCATGCCCGGGATGTCGACGCCCCAGTTGGTCCAGAAGCGCCGGTCTTCGATCGCGACGGCCGCCTCGGGCAGGTATTTCGGCATCTCCGACAGGCGCAGCGGCTCACCGACGACGTCGCCGAAGGTCGCGACGATATGGCCGCTGCGGTCAAGCAGGGTGAGGCCGGGTCGGCGCGCGGCGTCGAGCGCCTCCGCCGGCCGCGGCAGATCGCGGGCAAACCAGGCGACGGCCGCGCCCAGCACCACGAGGCCCCAGACGGTGAGGATGATCGCCCAGCGCAGCAACGCCCAGGATCGGCGGCGGCGCGGGGCAGGGCGGGGCGGCGGCACCTCCTGGGGCCGCCGCGCCGCCGCCCGGCCCGGCGGGCGGTCCTCGACGGCAAGTCCCTGGGCACGGCGCATGCGCCTCTGTGGAGCCCAGCGCCGCAGCGAATGCAAGGCGCAGCCGCGCGACCGGCGGCGCCGGTCGACCCGGCTTGTCGCCGGCCCGGCCTCCGCGCAGACTCAGCCCGCAATTCAAGGGGGTTGCATGCCGGGTATCTTCATCGATGCGAGCGACGGGTTGGCGGACGTGTTCGCGCGCGTGGTGCGCTCCGACGACCCGCCGGTGCGGATCAATGCCGCGGCGCAGGTCGCGCCCGAGTCGCTGCCGGCCCTGCTCGGCGGCCATGATTTCCTGCTCGACGACCACACCGCCTTGCCGACGGAGACGATACGCGCCTGCACCGATCTGCGGCACGTGATCTTTCTCGGCACGGGCGCGCGCAGCTACATGGACCCCGAGGCGCTGGCAGCGCTCGGCGTAACCGTGCACACGATCAAGGGCTATGGCGACACCGCCGTTGCCGAACACGCGATCGCCCTGATGTGGGCGGCGGCGCGCGGCATTGCCGCGATGGACCGTGCGATGCGCGCCGGCCGGTGGCAGCGCATGCAGGGCGTGCAGCTCACCGGGAAGGCGATCGGGCTGATCGGATTCGGTGGCATCGCCGCCGAGGTGGCGCGGCTCGCCGGCGGATGCGGCATGCGCGTGCTCGCCTGGAACCGCACGCCGCGCGAGGCCGCCGGCGTCGCCTTCGTGTCCCTCGACCGGCTGCTGGCGGAAAGCGACGTGGTGTCGCTGCATCTCGCATTGAGCGATGCGACGCGCGGCTTTCTCGACGCGGCGCGGCTCGCCCGGCTGCGCCCAGGCACGATCCTGGTCAACACGGCGCGCGGCGCACTGGTCGACGAGGCGGCGCTGATCGACGCCCTGCGCCGTGGGCAGATCGGCCATGCGGCATTGGATGTGTTCGCGGAGGAGCCGCTTCCGGCGGGCCACCCGCTCGGGCAGCTCGAAACCGTTACGCTCTCTGCACATAGTGGCTTCCGCACGGTGGAGGCCAGCGATACGCTGATCCGCCGCGCTCTCGACATCGCCCGGCGGGTTTCGGGGCGCTGACGGATCGCAGCACGGAAAGGGGGTGCGTGCGGCATGATGGCGACCGGAGGCGCCGGCTCGGTGCCGGCGATGCCCGCCTGGCGGAATGGCAGACGCAGCGGACTTAAAATCCGCAGCCCGAAGGGCATGGGGGTTCGAGTCCCCCGGCGGGCAGACCGCCTCGCCGATCCTGGCGGCGTCGCAACGACCGGCATGGCCGCCGAACCGCGACGCCGCGGCAGCGTTCCGTACGCTGCGCTGATCGCGGGCGCGCATGGCAGGTCGCGCCCGTGTTTCCCGGAGGTCGGGCTGTGACGCTGGTCGCGCGCGCATTCCAGATTGCGGACCGCGCCGCCGATGCGCTCGGAATCGGCGCACAGCCCACCCGTCTCGAATCGTTGCTGGCGGCAGCGGAGCGGCGGAGCGGCGTTGCCGGATCGACCCCGGACCATATCGAGGCGCCGCTGCGCGCACTGCTGCACGCCTACGAGACGGAGGCCGACCTGTCGCTGTTCGGCCGCATGGCGGTGCGCTGGGACATGGTGCGCTTTCTGGCCAACCTGATGCGCCTGCACGAGGAGGAGCGGCGCGATCCCGCCCTGCTGTCGCAGCCGATCGAGGCACCGCTGCTGATCACCGGCCTGCCGCGCAGCGGCACCACCTTCCTCCACGGGCTGCTGGCCGAGGATCCGGGGAATCTGGTGCCGCGTTGCTGGCAGACGATCTTTCCCTATCCGCTGCCCGGGGAGCGGCCGGGCAGCGATGCCCGCGCCCGTCGCGTCGATCGCCAGCTTCGCGGCTTCACCCGGATCGCGCCGGAGTTTCGCGGCGTGCATCCGCTCGACAGCCGCACGCCGCAGGAATGCACGGAGATCACGGCCCACTCCTTCATGAGCCTGCGCTTCGACACCACGCATCACATCCCGTCGTACCGGCGCTGGCTCGATGCCACCGGACACGAATCCGCCTACCGCATGCATCGACGCTTCCTGCAGCATCTGCAGGCGCAGGCGATCGGCGCAACGGCACCGGGTTCGCGGCGCTGGGTCCTGAAATCCCCCGATCACGTCTTCGCTTTCGACGCGCTCAGCATCGTCTATCCCGATGCGCGCCTCGTCTTCGTGCACCGTGATCCGCTAAAGGTGCTGCCCTCGGTCGCCAAACTCACCGAGATCCTGCGCGCGCCCTTCACGCGCCGGATCGACCGGCGACAGATCGGGCAGCAGGTCGGTGACCATTGGGCGCGGGGCGTCGCCGCGATGATGGATGCGGATCGGCGCGAGCTGTTTCCGCACGGGCGTGTGCTCCACCTGCACTATCGCGAGCTGGTCGCAGCACCGGTCGAGACGGTGGCACGCCTCTATCGCCATTTCGGCATGGAGTTCACGCCCGAGGCGCGCGGGCGCATCGCCGACGCGGTGCGATCGCGGCCGCAGGGAGGCTACGAGCACCAGGCCTATCGGTTCGAGGAGCACGGGCTCGATGTGGCGTGCGAGCGGGAACGCTTCGCCGCCTACACGGCGCACTTCGCCGTGGAGACCGAGATGGATGCGCCGCGGCCATCTCCACCACGCGGCGGCCGCGGCGTTGCCGCCGCGCCGCTGCCGATTGCGCCGCCCGCCTGAGCCCGGCCGACCGCACCCGCTTCAGGCCTGCTGGCGCCGCACTGCTATCGCCGCCGGTTCGCGACGGGGCGCTGTCGGGTGGCGGCGGCGGTCAGGCGGCGAGGGCGGTCGGGCCGGTCTGCGGCAAGCCATCAGCAAGGCGTCGACGCCGATGCTGCAGCAGCCGCCAGGCGAGCTGCGCGGAAAGCGCCGAGACCCGGCCGCGCGGTGGCAGGCCCACCGCCTTGAACACCATGCCCATGCCACGCTCGACATGGCGAAAACGATAGAAGCCGATCGCGGGCGCCATGTACGAGGCGATGCAGCGCTCGTGATCATAGGGAAGCGAATCGGGCTCGTTGCCGCAGTGATAGGCGAAGGCAAGCTCGTCATCTTCGCTTTCGCCGATGCGGCCGAGGGCGATCCGCAATCGCCGCATCATCCCGATGTTCTCGCGCGCGAGATAGCGGCGCATGTGGTCGTAGAACAGCTTGAAATGGCGGAACTCGTCGGCGGCGATCAGCCGGCAGATCTCCTTCAGCACCGGCTCCTCGGTCGCCTCGCCGAGGGCGGTGTAGTAACTCGAGGTTCCCGTCTCCACCATGCAGCGCGCGATCAGCTCGCCGGTGCGTGAGCCGCGGACCGACTCCCTGGCATCGAGCGGCAGGCTGTAGCCGGCGCGGTAGCGGGCGAAGGCGGCGGGATAGTCCCACGACGGATCGGCAAGCATCGCCCAGCGGCCGAGCGCATCCCCGTGCTGCACCTCCTCGGTCGCCCAATGCGTCGCCGCCAGGCGGAAATCCGGGTCGTCGGGGAAGACGTTCTCGAGATAGCGCGCATAATCGGTGCCGTTCCGCTCCACCATGGCGGCGGCCTTGACCAGCGGGACGATGGCCGGATCGACGCGTTCCGCATCGAAGCGGTCCCACGCCACCTGCTCGATCCGCCAGTGCTTCATCGCATCGGCCCCGTTCTGCCCCTTCCCCCGCCCGCCGAGTGTCCCGGCAAGGCTTGCGTCCGTCGCGTTCTGAGATTGGAGGGGTGGGAGGGAGTCTGCCACGGGTCGCCGGCGGATGAAAAAGGGTTTCGGCAACACTGTGGCGACGAGGCAACAGGTCATCCCGATCGGCATTTGCATGGGAGATTTGCGCCATGTGCGCGGCACGCTCTCGCCGCGCCCTCGGATGAGACGCTGCACCGTTCGGGATCGGACGGCCCGGCGGGACGCATCGAGGATGGTTGCCGACACGCCGCGCCCGGCTGACCACGAGCCGGATTCGCTCTACTCTGAGGCAGATGCCGACCGACCTGCCGAACCTGCTGACGCTGTCCCGGATCGCCGCCATCCCGGTGCTGGTCCTGTTGGCGGCGCTGCGGCAGCCGGCCGGCGATCTCGGCGCCTGCATCGTCTTCATCCTGGCCGGCATCACCGACTACCTGGACGGCCGGATCGCCCGGGAACGGCGGCAGGTCAGCGCCTTCGGGCGCATGCTCGATCCGATCGCCGACAAGCTGTTGGTGGGCGCCACGCTGATGATGCTGGCGGGCGAGGCGCGGCTCGGGCGCTGGGGCCTGTATCCGGCGATCGTCATCCTGCTCAGGGAGATCCTGGTCAGCGGGCTGCGCGAATATCTCGCGACGCTGCGTATCGGCATGCCGGTGACCAGGCTCGCGAAGTGGAAGACCGGGTTTCAGATGGCCGCGCTCGGCACGTTGCTGGCGGGCGACAGCTCGGCCGCGTTGCTCGGCATCCCCTTCCTGCCGGTGTCGCTGATCGGCCAGGCGATGTTGTGGGTGGCGGCGGTGCTGACGCTGGTAACCGGCTGGGATTATCTCACGACCGGCCTTCGCCATGTCGGCGGCGCGGCGCCCCCGGGCCGTCCGATGCCGGACGCGTCGCGGCGCCCTTGAGGCCGGAAGCTGGTTCACCTCGCTGCAGCCCATCCGCTCTCGCCGCTCCGGCGCGCGGGCGTATCCGATCGAACGAGACCGCGCGATCGGGATCGCTGCCCGACCAGGATCGCTCTGACCGTGCTCTGCGATCCGGGACTCGATGATTGCCTTCAGGCCGTGACTGACGCCTTCCGCGATGCCGTCGCTGGCGATCATGGCCTGACCGGCCGATGAAGGTGATCGGCCTCGTCGGCCCGTCCGGGGCCGGCAAGACGACGCTGCTGAGCGCAATGCTGCCGCTGTTGCGCGCGGCCGGTCTCAGCGTCTCCACCGTCAAGCACGCGCATCACGGCTTCGATCTCGATCGCCCCGGCAAGGACAGCCACCGCCATCGCGAAGCCGGGGCGCTGGAGGTGATGGTCGCCGGGCCGGAGCGCTGGGCCTTGCTGCACGAACATCCGCGGTCGGTGGCGGAGCCCGCGCTCGCCGAGTTGCTGGCACGCATGACGCCGGTCGACCTGGTGCTGGTGGAGGGGTTCCGGTCGCATCCGCACCCGAAGATCGAGGTGTATCGTCCGGCGCTCGGCGAGCCGCCGCTCTGGCCGGGTCGGGGCGACATCGTCGCCGTGGCGAGCGACTCGCTGCTGCCAACCTGCCCGCGGCACGTGCTGCCCTTGGGCGCGCCCGCAACGATTGCCGACTGGCTCCTCGGCTTCATGGCGCTGCGTCGTGGCGACGCCACAACTGGCGCGCCAGTTGTGGCCGGAGCAGGCAACCGCTCTTGAGCGGGCGTTCCGGGGCAGGCACAGTCCCGGCGCACGGCGGCCGACCGGCTGCGGAGGAGCTTTCATTGATGCGGCGACTCGTCCTGCTCGGCCCGTCCCTGGTCGGGATGACTTTGGCGTTGGCCGGCTGCCAGGGCTTCGGCACCTTCGCCGGCGACACGTTCAGCCTGCCGGGTACCAACCCGAACGAGCCGATCGGGGCATCCGAAACGATCCACCGGGTCGAGGGAGCGCCGGTCCAGGTCGAGCCTCTGACGCCGGAACCGGGCAATATGTGGCCGGGGCCGCCGCCGCCGATGCCGACGCTCGGCGAGGTGGAGCGTGAGCAGGGGCTGAACCCCTCGATGCCACCGCCGGGGACCGGCGTGCTGCCGCCAAACTATGGCCACACCGAGCCCGGTGTGACGCCCCACGGCAGTTCGACTCCGCCGGGCAACGTCCAGCCGGGCCTGCCACCCTTGCCGAACCTGCCGCCGATCTCGCCGGAGATCCCGACGCCCGCCGTGCCGGAGTCCGGCCAGCCGGTGCAAACCCCGAACGGACCGGCGATCACCACCGGCAAGTCGGGCAACGTGCAGACGGTGACGCCTCCCGGGGGCGGCGGTCAGGGGATCCTCATCCCGAACGGCAACGGCACCAGCACGCTTATTTTGCCGAACGGGCAGGTGCAGACCGTGCCGACGCCCAAATAGGGGATTCGATGGTGCGGGTGCTGTATTTCGCGTGGCTGCGGGAGCGGGTCGGGCGCGCCGAGGAGGCGCTGCCGTTGCCGGCCGGTGTTGCCACAGTCGGCGCTCTGATGGCGTGGCTGCAGGAGCGCGATCCGGCGCACGCGGCCGCCTTCGCGAACTCCCGCCTCGTTCGCGTCGCGGTGAACCAGGAATTCGCCGATCCTGATGCGCCGATCGGCGACGGCGACGAGATTGCCTTCTTTCCGCCGGTGACAGGGGGATGAGTTTTCCCCCGGGATCGGGGCGGCCCCGGAGCGCGGGATTCCGCGACGTTTGCGCGGTTGCGAACTTGTCGGGGCGGACCGCTGCGCCTTGCTCGCTTCGCCAGGCGGCGGAATGCCGCTGATCCGCATCCAGTCCGAGGATTTCGATGTCGGGGCCGAATTCTCGGCGCTCGTCTCGGGCCGCGCCGATATCGGCGGCACCGGCTGCTTCATCGGGCGCGTGCGGGAGGCGGATGGCAGCCGCCGCCTGACGGCGATGACACTCGAACATTATCCCGGCATGACGGAACGGGCGATCGGGCGTCTTGCCGCGGAAGCCGAGACGCGCTGGGCACTGCTCGGCTGCACGGTGATGCACCGCGTCGGACGGCTTTTGCCCGGCGACAATATCGTCCTGGTACTGGCCGCGGCCCGGCACCGCGCCGCGTCGCTCGAGGCGACCGGGTTCCTGATCGACTGGTTGAAAACCCGCGCGCCGTTCTGGAAGCGGGAGGAGTTCGCGGACGGCGCAGCGGAGTGGGTCGCCGCGCGGGCGGCGGACGATGCCGCCGCCGCGCGGTGGGGTACCGGTTGAGCCCGGCCGCGTCAGGCCGCGAGCCGGGCGACCTCCTCCGGCGGCAGTCGCACCAGCCCCTCATAATCGCGTAGCAGCGTCTCGGTGATGCGCCCCGGCGTATAGCTGTGCTCGGCGATCTGCCGCACCGGCGTGACCTCGGCCGCGGTTCCGGCGAGGAAGACCTCCGTCGCGCGGGCAAGATCGGCGCGCGGCATCGGCCGCTCCACCACCTTCATCTGATGCCGGCGAGCGATGCCCATGACGGTGCGCCGCGTGATGCCGTCGAGGAAGCAATCCGGCACCGGCGTGTGAATCTCTCCGTCGATGACGAGGAAGATATTGGCGCCGGTCGCCTCGGAGATCTGGCCGCGCCAGTCGAGCATCAGCGCGTCGGTCCAGCCCTCGGCTTCCGCCGCGTGCTTGGAGAGCGTGCCGATCTCATACAGCCCGGCCGCCTTGGCGGCGGTGGGCGCAGTCTCCGGGTGCGGGCGTTTCCACCGGCCGATCCCGAGCCGCACGCCGGCCATCCGGTCGGCGCCGAACAGATTCGGCCAGGCCCAGCAGGCCATGGCCAGGTGGATCTTCGTGTGCTGGGCGGACACCGCCAGCATCTCCGAGCCGCGCCAGGCGATCGGCCGCACATAGGCCTCGGTCAGCTGGTTGGCGCGCAGCAATTCGGCGCAGGCGGCGTCGATCTCGTCCGCGGTCCAGGGGATCTCGAAGCCCAGGATGCGGCCAGAATTGATCAGCCGGTCGGTATGCTCACGCAGCTTGAAGACATGGCCGGAATAGCAGCGCTGGCCCTCGAACACCGCGCTCGCGTAATGCAGACCATGCGACAGGACGTGCAGCCTGGCGTCGCGCCAGGGCACCAGCCGCCCGTCGAACCAGATCCAGCCGTCGCGGTCGTCGAAAGGAACGAGCGCCATGGAGTGCCTCCGCGCAATTTTATTATCCTGAGGTAGGATGCCTCTTCCTTTAAGTCAACAATCCTGTCTTATGCAGACAGTATGACAGCCATGCCTCCAGACGCCGGGGCGATGCATGAATGACGGCAAGCCGCAGGCCGGGGCCGGGCTGCTGTTCCTGCGCGAGGAGGAGATGCGGCTGGCCCAGGATCTGCTGTTCTTCGCCTATCGCGACTTCACCGGCGCGGCGGATCCCATTCTCGAGGAACTCGGGCTCGGCCGCGCGCATCACCGGGCGCTGCATTTCATCGGCCGCAATCCCGGCATCGCGGTCACGGAGCTGCTCGGCATTCTGCGGATCACCAAGCAGAGCCTGGCGCGGGTGCTGGGGTCGCTGGTCGCCGAGGGCTACGTGCGGCAGACGCCCGGCCGGACCGACCGCCGGCAGCGTCTGCTCACCCTGACATCGTCCGGCCAGGCGTTCGAGCGGCGGCTGTACGAGCGGCAGCGCGACCGGCTGCTGGCCGCCTACCGGGAGGCCGGGCCGCAGGCGGTGGACGGGTTCCGCCGGGTCATGCGCGCGATCATGGATAAGCAGGCGCGCGCCTATCTGGACGGGCCGGCGCGGGGCGGCGCGGGCGGGCGCGACGAGCGGACGCAGGATCCGGCATCGTAGATCAGGATTGCCGGAGGCTGCGCTTTGAGAGCGTGTTATATTGGTCAGAAAACAAATAGCCAGTCCGGGTCGATCGCCGCGGCCAATGCGATCCTGATCCGGCCGGTGGGGAAGGCGGCCGGAGCGCCCGCGACTCAGCCGGAGAGGGCCGGAGTGCAGGCGCAGGCGGCGTCCCGCTCCGCCACCACACCCACCACCGCCAGCCGATCGAGATCGCGCCGCAGCAGCAACACGTCGTGCAGCCGGCCGCCGCCCAGGCAGGCATTGCGGTGCCGGCCGAACGGGACGAAGCCCAGCTTTTCGTGCAGGGCAAGCCCCGCGTGGTCTTCGGCGAGCAGGAAGGCGACCACCTGGCGCAGCCGCGCCTGCCGGCAGGCAAACAGGAAATCGCCCAGCAGGATGGTGCCGATCCCGCGCCCGCGATCGCCCTCGCGCACGCAGATCACATCCTGCACGCAGTGCGCGTAGCCGCGGCCGGCCTGGTAGGGGACTGCATGCGCGTACCCAAGTACCTCTGACCCGCGTACGGCGACGCGGAACGGCACGCGCCGGCGCAGCATGCCGCGGAGCCGTCGGGCCTGGCGCGCCGGCTCCTCGGACAGACACTCCGCATCACCGCCGGTCCGCTCAGCGGCTTGGATTGCCATGACCTGATCGAGTTCGGCCGCGGCCACGTCGCGGCAGACGAAGTCCACCCGGATTTTCATGCCTCGCCCCCCGAAAACGCGGCGATGCTATGCAGGGGCCGAAGCGGCCGGATGTGACGGGCGTCACAGCGCGGCGCTTGTGACCGCCCTCACTGCGCCGCACCACGCCACGCGGCATGGTCCGCCGCGGCCGCAGGCAATGCGGCCGGTCGGTTTCGGATGCAGTGGCATGGAGGATCGGGACGATGGCGAGCTGGAACGCATCGTTCGCTGACCGCGCGGTTCCGCAACGTCGCGTGCGCGCTTACAGAGTATCCGGATGGTGTCGGGCGGCGCTCGCCTGCGTGGCGCTGTTCGTCGCGTCGTGGGTCGTCATTGCGTCCGGCGCCGCGCCCCCGCTCCCCGATGGCGCCGGCGTTCCGCTCGTGCTCGGCCCGTAACCGGTCGGATGGTGCAGCCCTCCCGGGCGGCGGCCTCGGCGCATGGTCGCCGGTCCGCGCCCGGGTCTGCGCCCGACATCTGGTTTTTCGCGACGCGGCCGCGCGAATCTCTTGTTTTGGCTTACTTTGGCTCCGGAACTCATTGCTCATCCGAGCGGGCGATTCCGTTCGGCCGGATGATGCCCTAGGATCGAGGTCCTGCGATGGAGGCAGCTTTGGACACCCAGACCGAACATCCGGCGACGCCGGCAGGGCCGCGTGCCCGGGTGCTGCGGGGCAACCCGCTGTTCGCGGGGCTTCCCGAGGCGGATCTGGAGGCGTTGGCAACCGGCGCGCGCGAGCGCACCATGAGCCGCGGCGAGGTGCTGTTCCGCCGCGGCGATCCGGGCGGGTTCCTGCTCGCGGTGCTGGCCGGCGAGGTGCGGATCGCATTGACCGGCGCCGCCGGCCGCGACCAGGTGCTGCGCATCCTCAAGGCGGGCGAGATCTTCGGCGAGATCGCGCTGCTGGACGGGCGGCCGCGCAGCGCCGACGCGACGGCGATGACCAACGGCAGGCTGCTGGTGCTGGACCGGCGCGACCTGCTGGCGCGGATGCAGCGCGATCCCGACCTCGCTTTGCGCATCATCGCGGTGCTGTGCGACCGGCTGCGCGCGACCAGCGCCCAGCTCGAGGGCATGCTGTTCCATGACAGCGCGACGCGCCTGGCGGCGAGCCTGCTCGGCATGACCGCCGGGCGCGCGGTGCCGCGGCTCGACATCACCCAGGGCGCGCTCGGCGAGATCATCGGTGCCACGCGCGAGACGGTGAACAAGAAGCTGCGCGAGTGGGAGGAGGCGGGCTGGGTGTCCCTGACCCCCGGCCGCGTCACCATCACCGATGCGAAGGCGCTGGCCGCGCTGCTGCCGGAAGGGGCAGCGGCGGAAGCGTTGTAGCAGAGCGTCGCACGCGCGAGCCGATTACCGCGGGCAAAGCCGCCGAGCCGCGATCGCACGAACCATTCCGGGCGCTTCCGGTCCGGCCCCTTGTTTTCAGGCCGATATCTGCGCCTTCCGTGCCTCCGCGTCCGGCGATCGTGCGCGGGCTAGCCACCCTGGCTGCCGGCCATGGACGACCGCCCGACCAGGGACGAGCGACCCACGAGCGAGGAGCGGCCCACCATCGAGGAACGGCCCACCAGACCTGACCCGCCGCCATTGCCGCACAGGCCGCCGGTGACGTTGTTGGCGTCCGACATCTCCGGCGCGAGCAGGATGTCGGTCAGCCAGCCGGAGGTGATGTCGATGCGGACGGAAAAGTCGATATCGTCATACGCCCACATGCGGACGTCGGCGGCAAAGGTCTCGTCCTTGAACTCGACGCCCACGATCGACAGGCCGATCTTCTCGATCGTCGGTGGCACCTCGAAACCCGGGCCGTGCACCAGCAGCACGGTCGGCGCCGCCAGCTTGTAGTAGTTCCCCAGGTAGCTGAACCCGTAGATGCGGGCGAGTTGCGGGTCTTTGCTGGGGTTGAGCTGGGTGACCAGCGGATTTTGCGATCCGGTGCTGTCGCGGGCCGCCTGCAGTTCGCGCGGGTTCAGGGACAGGCCGGCGAAGATACGCCCGAACAACCGCACCGTGGCGTTGGCGATCAGGGTCTCGCCGAGGAAGGGATCGCTGAGCAGAGTCGACTTCGGCGCGCCCTCGCCGCCGTCGCCGCCCTCGCTGCCGTTACCGTTGCCTGCCATCTTCCCTCCTCCTTCCCCGGTGCGGCGGGACGATATACCAACCGATCGACACGTATAGCGATTTCGGTGTGACGCGGGTCACACCGAAATCGCCTGCAGCCGACCGCGATGCCGGATCGCGGCACGGTGCGGATGCGGCATCAGCCGGTGTGCGAGGATGAAGGCATCCGGGTCGGCGCAGCCGCAATCCGGGCGCGGTGGTACCGCACGCAGTTGCACCGGTCGATTGAAGCGTGGTTGCGCGCCGGCCTGGAGCCGGACGGGAACCAGGCGGAGGAAGCGGCGCGGGTCGATCTCGTGCGCCAGGAAGTGGCCGATCAGTGCCGGGGCGAGGTCCGCCCGCACGTGCTGCAGCGCGCCGTCGATGAACCGGGCGGCGACTTCATTGAAGCTGAAATTCTGCGGCGCGACGGTGTGCATGACATGCGCCATCGAAGCGCCGACGACGTCGCGTGCGTCGTGCAGCGCCGCGAAGAACCCGTCCGTGAAGGCGGCCAGTGCCCGGCCGGTGGCATGCTGTACCTGGACGAGCGACGCGGCGATCTCCTCCCGCGTCCAGCCGCGCGGGTCGTCGTCCGGGGCGATCAGGCCGCGCGAGACCAGCCCGTCCTGGAAGATCTCCGCCAGCACGTCGAAGACCGCACCGGTGAGCGGCTGCGCGAGCCAATGCGCGTTGCGGCCCTGGCCGGTGGGGTCGATCCATTGTCCGTCGGGTCCCAGCCGCAGATCGGCGACGTCGGCCATGGTCGTGGTGTTGGAGGCGATGCGGATCTGCTGATGGCTGGAGATTTCGCCGATCCGGCTGACCAGATTGAGGATGTAGAGATTGCCCCCGGTCTCGGCGAGCAGCCGCTCGGTGACGCTGCGGAAATGCAGTCCCGCCACCAGTGCCACGAGATCCGAGAAGCTTTCGTGAAACGCCAGAAACTGGCCGTCGATCGCCGCCGGCTCCGGCACGCCGATCTGGCTGAACAGGATGGCATGGCCGGTCTCGTGCGCGATCACGTCGAAATTCAGCGCGAAGGGCGCGACCGTGCCGTCGTCAGCAGCCTCCACCCCGGTTTCCAGAAAGCCCGGGCCGCTCTGCGCATTCGCCCAGTCGACCACCGGCACGAGTTCGAGTTGCGGCAGGAAGCTCGCGTGCCACCAGCGTACGGGATTGCCGAGATAGGCCTCCCAGAGATCGAGCGTGCGCCGAACCGTCCCGAAGACATGCGCGGCCAGGAATTCCGGCGCGTCGGTCGGAATGCGGTCGAAATGGCCGTCCGCATCCGGCTTGGCCGGCGGGAACTCCGCCCGGTCGTAGGGCGGCATGTAGCCGGGCGGGTCGTACGGCGACGCCTTGTCGACCGCGTCGGCGACATACATCGCCGCATCGGACGGTCCCGGGCCGAGCGAGCCGGCCGGCGGCGACAGCACCACGGTCTCCGGCTCGGCGTAGCCTTCCGCGTATTGCGGATAGAGCCGGAACCGCGTGCCGTCGCCGTACTGCCGTCTCATGCCGCGTCGCTTCCCTGGCGCGACGCGAACAGGTACTCGCGCCAGACCGCCGTCCTGAATGCGGCCTCATCCGGCCACGGGCCGGGCAGGACCGCCGCCGTCGATGCTATCACAGAACAATCCTGGGCGGCGCCGAAATACCAGTCGAGCGCCGCCTGCATCGTCGGTCCTTCCGGCGCCCGGACCGGGCCGAGCGCCGCCTGCTTGGCCCCGGCGCGAGCCCGGAGCGCGGCGTAGCGGCCGGAGAGCCGGAGCTCGTTCAGGATGGCGGCGTCGAGCCCGGCCGGCCTCGCCGCCAGCACCGCGTCCAGCGCCATCTCCTCGTGCAACAGCCGCGCCAGCGCCGCGCCATCCAGCCGGTTCGCGCGCAGCCAGGCCTCGAGTTCGGCGCGGGTCGCGAGCCCGGCGCACTGGCGCAACCGGTCGAACGCCGGGCGGTGTGATCCCGCCGCCGTCGCGGGCGCCGAGCGTCGCGCGTGCAGCCGCCCGAGCGCCGCGCGCACCACGTCGCGCCAGGCATCAGGCTGCAGCCACAGCTCCTCCAGCACCGGGTCATCGGGCGTATCAAGGCCCGCACCGGTGACGAAGCGCTCCCAGACCAGTGCGCGCTGAAAGCGGAATGCCGGCCGGTGCGGCGGCGGCGCGTCGCGCAGGAACGCCGCCATCGCCTCCAGCATGGCGAGCGCGTCCAGACGCTTGCGCTGGACCCGGCCCGCGGGCAGCCAGGCCTCGAGCCGCGCCGCTGCCTCGGGCGGCAGAATGGCGCGCGCAGTCGCCTGCAGCCGGGCCAGGCTGCGATCGGCGAAAGGCAGTGCCTTCATTGCCGCCGCCAGCCGATCCCGCGCGGCCCGATCGATCATCCCGGCCGTCTCCGCGGCGAGCAGCGTGTCGCGCAGATCGACCATCGCATCGGACAGCGCCGCCCCGCCGGCTTCGGCCGGCGCGTGGATCACCGCCACCTCGTCATCATCGAGGAAGGGCTCCTCGAAGCCCGGCCACCTGCCGTCGCGATAGGCCTCGTAGATGCGGCCGACGCCGCGCATGCCGAACGCATCGAGCTCCGCCGCGCGCAGCGCGCCCATGCTGGCGGCGCCGAATACATGCACGCCGCGCGACAGCGCCCAGAGAATCTCCCGGTGCCAGACCGCCGGCACGTGCAGGAACACGCCGTCGATCAGGCCGATCGCGCGCGGCGCATGCGCCTGCACGGCGCGCCAGAGGTCGCCCTGTCGCGCCGGCGGCAGACAGAGCGCCGGCAGCACCGCCTGTACCTCGGCCGCCGTCAGGGTCGGGCCGGCAAAGACCACCAGCGGGCCGTCGGCGGTCATCGTTCCGGTCCGGCCGCGCTCCGGGCGCGCGGCCCGGGCGTCCAGCCGCCATCCGGATCGAACGGCCCCTCGAGCCCAGGCACGATGATTCGGGCGACCGGGACGCCGAACTCGGCGCGCGTCAGATCGATTGCGATGACCTGGCCGAAACCCGCCGCGGTCAATCGCTCGAGCGCCGCGTCGAGATCATGCCGCAGCGTCGGTCCGGCGAACGCCGGCGCGGCCGCGAAGCGGCGCCGGCCGCGCACGCCCCGCCAGCCTTCGGCCTCGGTTTCGCGCGCGCCGCGGCCGGCCGCGGCGTAGCCGGCGAGGGCAAAGTCGTCACGGGCGCCGGAAATGCGGGTCAGCCGCGCCTGCGCCGCCTCGGTCAGCGCGCGCGACAGGGCGACCTCACGGTCGGCATGGCAGCCGGCGCCGAGCTCCGGCTCGACACTGCCGCCGCGGGGATCGAGGGCCAGGGCCAGGAAGCAGGGCAGGCCGATCTCCGTCGTCACGTCCCAGACGGTCACCGCCACGCCTGCCCGCGCGAACCGGCCGAGCAGCGCGCTGCAGGGTCCTGTCACTGTCGCCAGGTCCAGCGTGCGATCGCGCCGCTGCGCGACCGGTGCGGCGTGCCACAGCGCGGTCGCGTCGCGCTCCACCACCTCGTACAGCCCGTGCGTTACCGCCTCGAGCCAATGGTTGCCGGAGGCGAGCCCGTTGGTGGTGGCCTGAAACATCCCTGAGCCCGGTGGGGCAGGGGCGGTGTAGTCGGCGGCCACCAGTTCATACGGCACGAATACGGGTCGATCCTGCGCGAGGTCGCGCCCCTCGACCCAGAGCAGCCGCTCGGCGAAGGGATCGCCGCCGCCGGCGCTCCGCGGCAGCCTGTCCGGATCGACCGCCGCGCCGATTGCGGCGATTTCCTCCGCGCTGGCCAGGCGCAACGGCAGGTCCGGTGTCTCGGCGTGCCAGCACTCCAGCGCTTCCATGGCCGCCGAGACCTGGGCGGCCGCGTCGCTCACGCCCTTGCCTTGATGCACGGCGACGGAGCGTGAATTCGGCCGGTATGCGGCGGCGACCGGAATGCCGATGACGTCGAGTCCGGTCAGCATGCCGATGCGCGTGATGCCCAGTTGCGGCAGCATCGGTCGCACGCGGGCGAGGGTGGCGGCCGGATCGATGACGCGGTCGCTGCCGTCCCGCCATCGCTTGCATCCGTCCGGGTCCGGCGCGGCCGAAGCCGTCGGCGCCGAGCGGATCAGCATCGAGACCCTATTGCCATCGCCGCCGCAGGCGACCCGTCGGCTGCAGGTGCAGCAGCAGCTCGCGTGCCTCGGTGAGGTCGGGGCCGCCATCGTCCTCCACCACCCCGGCGAGTGCCGCCTCGAGACGGGCGGCGCCCTCTTCCTCGCGTCCCAACTGCCGGTCAAGCCGCGCCGCGCTGACGGCAACGCGCAGCTCCAACATCGCCGCCCCCTGCGTCCGCGCCAGACGGGCGGCTTCCGCGAAGGCGGCCGCGGCATCCTCCGCCCGGGCCGGGTCGGCGGCCAGAACGGCCTCACCGAACATCCGCTCCAGCTCAGGGGCCCAGTTGGTCAGGCCGATCGCCTCGAAATTCGCCCGGGCCCCCTGCAGCATTTCGACGGCCCGCGCCGGCTGGTCGGCGGCGATCAGCGCCTGGGCCCAAAATGCCAGATAGATCGGGAAATCTTCCTCGGTGCCGATCTCCTTCTGGCGCGCCAGTCCTTCCTCCAGCATGGGCAGGCCGGCGCCCGGATCTTCGCCCAGGGCCATTGCCCAGCCGCGGAAGATCAGGCCCTTCGCCTCATGATCGGCGAGGCCGCTGGCCGCGGTCAGCCGCATCAGGGCGCCGGCACGCTCATAGACCTCGCGGTGATCGCGGCGGACGGCGTGGTGGATCAGGCTGGTATCCTGCGCATGGACCAGACTGCCGAGATGATCGAGACGGTCGGCCCACTGCCGGGCGAGGCGCTCCTGATCGAGCGCCTGTCGCAGACGCCCCTGCATCCAGTAGACCTGCGCCAGCTCGCCATGGGCGCACACCTTCGCGTCATGGTTGCCATACAGCGAGGCGTGATGGGCGAAGTCGTGCTTGGCGTAGATCTCCAGCCCGGCCTTGGCGTGCTCGCAGCAGCCCGGCAGATCGGCTTTGTGAAAACAGCTCGCCCAGTTGCAATGATGCGCCTGCAGCAGCAGCTCCGGATCCTGCCGTAATCGGGCGCGCTCGAGCAGCCGGCGCGCGCGGCTGTCCATGATGGTGAAGTCGCGCGACAGGCGCCACCAGCCCCAGAAGATCGGGAAGTATTTCCGTTCGTCCGCCGTCTCGACCGACATCGCGAAGGCGCCGCCGTAGAGTTCCTGCGCCTCGAACGATCCCGGTCCCTTCAGCCCGATCAGCGCCGGGCCGAGCAGCGAGATGATCTGAAGGCGGAGGTCGAGCGTCACATCGGTTGCTTCCAGCCGTTCCACCGCGGCCAGCCCACGCTGCAACAGTCGCGTCGCCTCGATCAGCGCCGACCGGTTGATGCTGCGCCGGCCTGCCTCCAGCCAATGCGGCACCGCCTCGGCGGCACATTCGCCCTCGGTCAGATGCAGCGCCAGGATCTCCGGCTGCCGCTCGACACCTTCCGGGTCAAGGCGCTGCAGCGCGCGCGCCACACGCAGGTGCAGTGCTTGCCGACGATCGCGCAGCAAGGTGCTTTCGGCGGCATCGCGCAACAGCGTATGCGAGAACACGTAGGAATCCGGCACATGGCCGGCCTCGCGCAGCAGGACGCCGGTCTGCAGCAGCATCGCGAGCGGATGTTCCAGATCGTCGCTGCCAAGATCGGCGACTTCGGCCAGCACGTCGCGGCGCACCGAACGGCCGATCACTGCGGCGATCTGCGCCACCTCCTTGGCCAGGCCGGCGCGATCGAGCCGGCTCATCAGGATCTCGTAAACCGAGGCCGGGACGCCTTCGCCCATGTCGTCGACGACGCGGCCGCCGGGGGGAAGCTGTCGACGCTCGAGCAGGGTGCGCACCACCTCCTCGACGAACAGCGGCACGCCGTCGGCGCGGCGGATGATCTGGCGCACCAGCGCCTCGGGCAGGTGCTCGCGCTCTGACAGGCACCGCACCATTTCGGTCACGTCCTCGGCCCGCAGCCGCGCCAGCGGCAGCACCGTGGCGCCCGCACCGGTGATCCACGGTGCCTCGAACTCGCGCCGCGCGCTGATCAGCAGCAGCAGGCGCAATCCAGGCAGCATCGGTGTCAGGCGTTGCAGCAATTCAAGCGTCGTCGGGTCCAGCCAGTGCGCATCCTCGACGATCAGACAGGCCGGATTGTCGCTGCCCAGCGCCCGCAATTCGGCGAGCAGAATCGACAGGGTGCGTTCGCGCAGCAGCGGCGGCGGCAGGGACGGCGCCGGCGGGCCGGAGATGCCGAGCAGGCCGCAGAGAATGCCGAGCATCTCGGGCTGCCGCCCGGCCGGCGAGAGGAAGGCCTCCAGCCGCGCCAGACGCTCCTCCGGCGAGGTGGCGGCATCGAGCGCCGCGCCATGCCGCAGCCAGCCGATCACCGGTTGCAACGGGCTGTCGATGTCGAAGGCCGAGCCGGCGAGCTGGACGATGCGCCGCGACCCCGACGGCAGTCCCTCGAGGAAGGCCTCGACCATCCGGGACTTGCCGATCCCGGCTTCGCCGGTCAGCAGCACCAGGCCGCCGCTGCCGGCGGCGGCGCGCTGCCAGGCCCGGCCGAGCTCCGCAACCTCCGTCTCGCGGCCGTAGAGCGGCGTCATCCGCTCCGGGCGCACCATCGCCGCGTCGCGCGGCCATTCGTGCAACACGCGCCAGACGCGGCGCTGCCCGGCCATGCCGCGGATCTCGCGGCTGCCCATGTCCTCGCAGGCGAAGACCGATGCCACGCGTGCATATGTCTCTTCGGCGATGACGATGCCGCTGGACGGGGCGAAGCTTTGCAGCCGCGCCGCGAGGTTCGGGGTCGACCCCATGATCGACTGCTTGTCGGCGGCGCCGCCGGCGAACAGGTCGCTGATGATGACGCGGCCGGTGGCGATGCCGATGCGCACCGCGAGCCGCCGCGTCGCCGGCGTCGCCAGGCCGCCGATACCCGCGGTGATCTCCAGCGCCGCCCGCACTGCGCGCTCGGGATCGTTCTCGTTCGCCAGCGGATAGCAGAAATAGGCGAGGATGCCGTCGCCGACGACGCGTGACATGTGGCCGCCGAAACGGCGGATCGCGGCGCCGCAGAAATCGCGGTAGCGCAGCGTGACCTCGAGCAGATCCTCTGGCTCCAGTTCCTCGGCCATGCCGGAGGAATCCACGAGGTCGACAAACATCACCGTCAGCGGCCGGTGCTCGGCGATGGTCAGCGGCGCGCCCGGCGCCGGCTCCGGCAGATCCGCCGGCTGCGGCAGCGCTGCGGCGGCACGGCGGAACCGCTTGCGCTCGCCGATCGTCAGGCCGAGCTCGCGCAAATCGGCCTCGGTCAGCTCCACGATCTGGTCGAGGGTGATGCCGTGCGCCCGGAAAATCTCGATCCGGTGCTCCAGGCCCACTGATTTCAGCCAATCCTCCAAGCCGGCGCCCTCCCCGGGGCTAGCAGGAACGGATCACAGCGGGATGGTGATAACGAACGCGGCACGCAATGAACAGGATCACTGCCGCATGCGCCGAGAAGTGAGGCGCCGCGCTGCCTCGGACAAGGGCGGACCCGGTCGGGCCGGCGGGGCGGCGGTCCGAACTGCCACCCGGGCGGCCGGCCGGCGCCGGTTCACGCCGTCAGGGCGTGCAGCGCCGCCTCGGGTGCGATCCGGCCATCGTAGAGGGCACGCCCGACGATGACGCCTTCGATGCGTCCAGACGCCAACGCCGCCGCGGCGCGCCGCAGCGCCTCGAGGTCGGCGAGCCCGGCGACGCCGCCGCTGGCGATCACCGGTGTGGTCACGCTCGCCGCCAGCGCGACGGTCTGATCCAGATTGATCCCTTCCAACATGCCGTCGCGTGTGATGTCCGTGTAGATGATCGCGGCCGCCCCGGCATCCTCGAAGCGCAGCGCCAATTCCCGGGCACCGATTGCCGACTGCGCCGCCCAGCCATCGACCGACACGTAGCCGTCGCGCGCGTCGAGCCCGATCGCGACGCGGCCGGGATGGGCACGGGAGGCCTCGCGCACCAGCGCCGGGTCGCGCACCGCCGCACTTCCGAGCACGACGCGGGATACCCCCGCTTCGAGCCAGCCATCGATCGCGGCGCGGTCACGGATGCCGCCGCCGAGCTGCACCGGCACCCGCGCCGCCGCCAGGATCGCCGCCACCGCCGCGCCGTTGACGCTGCGGCCGGCGAAGGCCCCGTTCAGGTCGACGACGTGCAGCCAACGGCAGCCGGCCTGCTGCCAGGCCTGCGCCTGCGCCGCGGGATCGTCGGAATAGACCGTCGCCTCGGCCATCTCGCCGCGCCGCAGCCGGACGCAGGCGCCGTCCTTGAGGTCGATCGCGGGATACAGGGTAAGCGGCGGCAGCGCCGCCTCGTCCGTCATACTTTCGCGTCCGGCCGCAGCTTCTTGAAATAGAAGAAACCGCGGATGGTGCGACCGCCGACGCGCGCATAGGCGGGATGGACGCCCCAGCGCTCGAATCCCATCCCCTCGTACAGCCGGATCGCCGCGGACTGGGTCTCGCGCACGTCGAGGTTCAGCACCTGGTAGCCGAGCGCGCGCGCCCCTTCCTCCACCCGTCGCGTGATCATGCGGGCCAGGCCGTGGCCGCGCGCGTAGGGTGCCACGAAGGCGTGCATGAGCTGCGCGGCGAAGGCCTGCGCCTCGTTGTTGCGCGGCGGCCGCACGAGCTGGGCGCAGCCGACGATCACGCCGTCGAGCCGGCCGATGAACAGCTCGCGCTCAGGCACCAACAGCACGCCGCGGAAATAGCGCGCCAGCGCCGCCTCGCCGGGCGGATTGACCCAGCCGAAGCCGCCGCCCTCAATGATCGCCGCATGCGCCGCCTCGCACAGCGCGTGCAGATCGTCGTCGTCGAGCTCGGCGAGCCGCTCCACCGCCAGGGCAGGGGCATGCCCGGCTCCGGTCTCGGTCGGTGCGCCGGACATCACGGCTCCCAGCGCAGGAAGTTGGCGAGCAACCGCAGCCCGACCTCCTGGCTCTTCTCGACATGGAACTGGGTGCCCGCGCGGTTGCCGCGCGCCACCATCGCGACGACGTCGCCACCGTACTCGGTGGTCGCCAGAACGTCTTCCGCCGCGAAGTCGCGCAGCGCGTAACTGTGCACGAAATAGGCGTGGTCGCCCGGCAGCAATCCGTCGAGCAGGGGATGCGCCCCGGCGCGGAAATCGAGCGCGTTCCAGCCCATCTGCGGCAGGCGCAGCCCGGGTGCGGCCATCTCCGCGACATCGCCGCGGATCCAGCCGAAGCCTTGCGTCACCGCGTGCTCGAGCCCGCGCGCGGCCATGAGCTGCATGCCAACGCAGATGCCGAGGAAAGGCTTGCCCGCGTCCACCGCCTCTTGCAGGGCGGGCCGCAGGCCGGCGACCGCGGCAAGCCCGGCGGCGCAGTCGGCGAAGGCGCCCTGGCCGGGCAGCACGATCCGGTCAGCGGCGGCGATGGTCGCAGGGTCGGCGGTCACGGTGACCTCGGCGTCGAGGCCAGACCGCGACGCGGCCACCGCGACCGCGCGCGAAGCGGAGGCGAGATTGCCGCTGCCGCAATCGACCACCGCTATTCTCACCCGTCCCGCCCCGTTCCGCCTGGCCGCGTCCTGTCCGGCCCCGTCATCCGTCCCTTCCCCCCGGGGCGACGGAAGGCGATCGCCCCACCCGCGCCCTCGGTCTAGGACGCCACGGCTGGCCGCAGATCAGGCCGCAGCAGCAGCAGGCGTCCATAGGCGCTGTCGATATCAGGGGCCGCGACGACGTGCACCACCTGGCGACCGCGCCAGGCGAGCGACCAGCGTCGCAGCTCGTTGCCGAACGTACCCTGCGCGACCGCCAGCGCCAGCAGCAGCGCAGCCATCGCTCCGCCATGCGTCAGTGCCGCCACCAGGATGCCGAGCACCAGGTCGAATGCCGCCGGGATCCAGGCGCGGTGCGACAGCAGCCAGAGCGGCCCGAACAGCAACGCGCCGATGCTGAACCCCTCGCGCACCAGCTCCGGCGCGGCGCCGCGGGCGGCAGCCGGCAGATGCACGGTGTAACTTCTCACAGGCTGCCCTTGGTCGAGGGCACGGCGTCGCCGGCGCGCGGGTCGGACTCGGTCGCCATGCGCAGCGCCCGCGCCGTCGCCTTGAAGCAGGCCTCGGCGATGTGGTGCGCGTTGCGTCCGGCACGCGCCGAGAGATGCAGGGTCAGGCGCGCGTTCATCGCCAGTGCGCGGAAGAACTCCTCGAACAGCTCGGTGTCCATGCGGCCGATCCTGTCGCGCGGGAACTCCACCTGCCAGGCGAGGAACGGCCGGCCGGAGAGATCGACCGCGGCTTCGGCCAGCGCCTCGTCCATCGGAATCAGCGCCTGGCCGTAGCGCCGGATGCCGCGCTTCTCGCCGACAGCGCGGTCCAGCGCCTGGCCGAGCACGATGCCGATGTCTTCCGTCGTATGGTGGAAATCGACCTCGAGGTCGCCGCGCGCCTGGACCGAGAGATCGAACAGTGCGTGGCGGGCGAAGGCGGTCAGCATGTGATCGAGGAAGCCGATGCCGGTCGCGATCTCGGCCCGACCGGCGCCGTCGAGGTCCAGCGCCAGCTCGATCGCCGTCTCCGAGGTGGCGCGGGTGATCGCGGCGCTACGAGGCATCCCGGACCATTATCCGAATTGCGGTTGTTTTCCAAACCGCCGCGGCCCGAGAGTGGAACGACGCGGCGGGGCCGGGGCCGCGGCTTGCCCCCGCAGCACCCATCGAGACTCAAAGGAGGCTCGGCCATGTTGATGGAGTACGGGGGGTTCGGCGAGCGCTTCGTCCAGTTCGGCTTCATGGCCATGGTGATCATGGGCAGCCAGGCGATCGGCCGGCGCGCCCAGGATCGCCGGGCCCGCCGCGAGGCCGACCGGATCCGGGCCGGGCTGCGGCTCAGCCTGCGGGCGCTGCGTGAGCTGTACGACGGCAATCTCACCATCCTGGCCGCCCGCAGCGGGCCGCTGCTGTCCGGCCGGCACCAGATCCACCTGCTGCGCATCCAGCTCGGCCGCTTGGTGGCGTTGGAGCAGGCCGAGATCGAGGCCGTGCTGGCCGCCAGCATCGCCATGGAGGCGGCGGAGGCGGCGATGGCGGTCGCCGGTCGCGCCGCCGCCGCCGGTGCCGCCTTCGTCCTGCCGCCGAAGCCGGGGGTGGGGGAGCCGTTGAAACTGCCGCTGCTACGCGCCTGCTCGGCACTGGAGCTGGCCGAGGCGCGGCTCGCCCCGCCGGCGGTCGAGCCCGAGGAGGCGCCCGCGGTCGCCGGAACCGCCGTGATGCCCGGCCTCGCCGCGGCCGATTGAGGCAACCGCCCCAGACGCCAACGCGCCAGACGCCAACGCTTCAGGCGTCAGCCGATCAGGCGGGCAAGCGGGACCCCGAGGCGGATCACCAGCCCGCCCGGCTGCCAGTCGCGCTCGATGGTGCCGCCGAACTGGCGGTCGATGGTCAACCGCGCCAGCGTGGTGCCGAAACCCTCTTCGCGCGGCGCGGCGGCGACCGACGGGCCGCCGCTCTCGCGCCAGGTCAGCTCGAAGCGGCCCGCCTGCTCCGCCCAGGCGACGTCCAGCCGTCCCGCCTCGGCCGAGAGCGCGCCGTGCTTTGCCGCGTTGGTGGCGAATTCGTGCAGCAACAGCGCGAAGCTGGTGATCACCGAGCCTCGAAGGGGAAGGTCCGGTCCCTGCAGGGAGATCGGCGTGCCGGACGCATAAGGCGCGAGAATGGTCCGCAGCAGCGCGGCCAGGGTGGTCGATTTCTCCGCCGCGCGGTCGCCGTCCGCGAGGTCGGGCAAGGTGAGCTCGTGCGCCCGGGCGAGCGCCGCGAGCCGCTCGCGCACCGCGGCGGCCAGCTCGTCCGCGCCGGCGGCCGAGCGGGCGCTGAGCGCGACGACGCTGCCGGCCAGGGTGAACAGGTTCTTGATCCGATGGCGCATCTCGCGCAGCAGCAGCGCCTGGCGCTCCTCGGCGCGGCGGCGGTCGGTAATGTCCCGGGCGATCTTCGAGGCGCCGATGACCCGCCCGGTCGCGTCGCGCAGCGGCGAGACGGTCAGCGAGATGTCGATCAGGATGCCGTCGCGACGCCGGCGCACCGTCTCGTAGTGGTCGACGCGCTCGCCGCGGCGGATGCGGTCGAGGATGGCCGGCTCCTCGTCATGCCGATCCTCCGGGATCAGGATGGTGATCGGCCGGCCGATCGCTTCGGCCGCGGTGTAGCCGAACAGCCGCTCGGCGCCGCGGTTCCAACTGGTGATGACGCCGTCGAGATCCTTGCTGACGATGGCATCGTCGGACGATTCGATGATGGAGACGAGGCGTTGCGCCGCCTCGATCTCCACCAGCCGGCGCTGCGCCGCGCGGCCACGACCGGTGGCGGCCGGTCGTCGTAGCCCCACGGCAAGCGACCTCGCATCAGCGGCCAGGCGGCCCGCCCGGGTGGCGCCGCGGCATGCCGGCGCCGGCGGCCCGGCGCAGGCGCGGATCGGGTCAGGCCGGGCAGGGATGGGCTCGTCGCGTGACGGCGTCACCTCGATTGCCCCGGCGTCCCGGACGTCGGGCTGTCTCGCCCCGAACGCCATGTCTGCGCTGCGATCGCTCTTCATCAGGCTGTCCGTCGATGCGATGCTCTGCCTCCTGCCGCCGGCAATACAAACGGCTCCGACCCGGGTTCCCGGACCAGCTCAAATAGGGCCGGAGCGCCAAAGCCGGTAGCTTAACGCGAAACGACCTCAAGCGGCAGATGCCGCGTGCGCGGGCCCAGGGCGCCGATCGCCAGCATCACGACGCCCATGCTGCCGGCGATCAGAACGAATACCCCTGTAGGACCAAACCGGCCCAAAGTGAACGCTATCACGAAGGCCATGAACACCACGGACAGCCGGCTCCAGGAATAGACGAAACCCACCGCCAGCGCGCGGACGCGGGTCGGATAGAGTTCTGCCTGATAGGCGTGGAAGGCGAACGACATGATGTTGTTGGCGAGGGTCAGGGCGATGCCGACCACGATGATGGCGGGCGCGCTGCGCAGCCCGGCGAAGATCAGGCCGAACACGGCGACGCCGCACGCCGCCATCACGATCTGCCATTTGCGTTCGATCCGGTCGGCGAGCGTGTAGCCGAGCAGCGGCCCGAACGGCGAGGCAATCGCGATCACGAACGTATACGCCAGGCTGTGGGTGATGGTCACGCCCTCGGCGATCAGCAGGGTCGGCACCCAGTTGCCGAAGCCGTAGAAGCCGACGGTCTGGAAGACGTTGAACACGATCAGCATGATGGTGCGGCGCAGATAGGGCGGGCGCCAGATCTCGCCGAAATGGCCGCGCGGCACGACCGGGTCGCCGGCGGTGGGCGGCGGCAGCGGCGCGCCGTATTCGGCGGCGACGCGCGCCTCCAGCGCCGCGGTGATCCGCTCCGCCTCGACAAGCCTTCCCTGCTGCGCCAGCCAGCGCGGGCTCTCCGGCACGCCGCGGCGGATCCACCAGACCGCGATCGCGCCGCCGGCGCCGATCAGCACCACCCAGCGCCAGCCGTCGAAGCCGAGCGGCGCGCGCGGCACCAGCAACCAGGACAGCGCCGCGACGATCGGCACGACGCTGAACTGGATCAGCTGGTTGACCGCGAAGGCGCGGCCGCGCAGGTGCCGCGGCACCAGCTCGGCGATGTAGGTGTCGATGGTAACGAGCTCGACGCCGATGCCGATGCCGGCGAGGAAGCGCCACAGATTGATCGCCTCGGCCGAGAACTGCAGCGCCATGACGATCGTGCAGACCGTGTACCAGAGCAGCGAGACGGTGAAGATCAGGCGCCGGCCGTAGCGATCGGCGATGAAACCGAACAGCAGCGTGCCGACGAACAGCCCGGCGAAGAAGGCGGCGACGAAGCTTGCGAAGCCGGTGATGCCGAAGAAGCTTTTCGTGCTCGCCGTGTAGAGGCCGCTGCGGATCAGGCCGGGGGCGACGTAGGCGGTGAAGAACAGGTCGTAGAACTCGAAGAACCCGCCCATCGAGAGCAGGGCGACCAGCCGCCAGACCGAGCGCGTGGGCGGCAGCCGGTCGAGCCGGGCGGAGATGGCGGCGGGGTCGGATGTGGGCATGGTGTCCTCCCGGCGGGCGAGTCGGTTTTGCCGGTGAGTGCAGCATGGGCGGGCGGGGATCGCCATGGGGCATGGCAGTGTCCCGGTTACATGCCGGGCTGACGATGCGCGGCCGTCGGCGTCGGAACGGCGCGAGGCGCACGCAATGATCGGTCGGGATCCGCCCGGCGGCGGGCATGCCCTGACCCATGCCCATCCGGAGCAGGCATGAAACGACGCCGCTCTTCGCCGCGCACAGCGGCCGGATCGGTCACCCGCGCAGCCATCGCGGCCGACGATCAGGCGGCGCAGCGAATCAAGGAAACCGAACCATGTTGAAACCGGCCATTCCGAACGTATTCGTCAGGGACTTCCAGGTGGCCCTCGACTACTATACCGGGCCGCTTGGGTTCCGTCCGTTGTTCGTCTACGGCGACGTTCCGTTCTACGCGCATGTCCGGCGTGACGAGGCCGTGCTGGCAATCCGGCACGTGGTCAGGCCCGTGATCGATCACACTGCCGGCGAGGCCCTGCTCAGCGCGTTCATCGAGGTCTCGGACGTCGACGTCCTGCACGCCGCGCTGCAGGCGGCCGGCGCGCGCATCTCCCAAGCGCCGCGCGATGAGCCGTGGCGGATGCGAAGCCTGATCGTCAGCGATCCCGACGACAACCTGATCTGCTTTGCGTCCAGCCTCGCCGCATAGCCCGATCACGCCGCGGCGCGACGGGCGTCCAATCCCGGATCGGCCATGGCGCGAAAGCCGCGGCTGCGAACGGGCGGCGGCGCCCCAGCTCGCGCCGACGTCGCCGGGCCCGCGCGTTGCCGGCTCCGCGAACCCGGCGATGCGACTTTCTCCCGGGTTGCCCCGTCACCGCCAGCATGGCGAAAGCAGGCGCGATCGCCGATCTTCGTCCCATCATCGAGGAGAGATGCAATGCCCGCATCCGGCCATCCCAGCCCGCGCGAGGTGGCGCGGGCGTTCACGCCGCAGCTGGCGCGGTTCGTCGACTCGCCCTTGTTCGACACCGTGTGGGCCGATCCGGCGCTGTCGGCGCGGGATCGCAGCCTGATCACGGTGGCGGCGCTGGTCGCGTTGGGGCGGCCGAACCAGCTCGCCGCGCATCTTCGCCGCGCCCGCGACAACGGGCTCAGCAACGCGGAGCTGTCCGCCGCGATCACGCATCTCGCCTTCTATGCCGGCTTTCCGAGTGCGATCGACGCTTCCGCCGTCGCCGCGGAGACGCTCGGGCCGGTCCCGCCGATCTGATTGCGCGCCGGCCGGCCGCCGCGGCGGCGCAGCCGGCGCGGGCCGGCATCGCGGCCGGGCAGGCGGCGCGGCCTGGCCGCGCCCGGCGGTTCGCGATAGAGGCCGGTGGGATCGACCAGGCGATTCGGGGTGGCGATGACGGAGCCGAGTTTGACTGGGCAGTGCGTCTGCGGCGCGGTGGTGTACGAGGTCGCGGATGCCTTCGCCTATGCGATGAACTGCCATTGCTCGGATTGCCGGCGGACCACCGGCGCGGCGTTCAAGCCGTTCGCCGGCATCGCGCGCGACCGGCTGCGGCTGGTGGCGGGCGCCGACCGGGTGATGATTTATGGCGGCGAGACCGGGCACGACGTGCGCTGCCGCACCTGCGGCGCGCTGCTCTATTCGGTGGTGCGCGACGGTGCGTACGTGCATGTCGCGATGGGCACGCTGAGCGCGGCGCCGCGGATCCGGCCGTCGGCGCACATCTTCGTGGGCTCGAAGGCGCCCTGGCACGCGATCACCGACGACCTGCCGCAGTTCGAGCGCTTTCCCGACTGAGGGGAGCGCCGACCGCGCGCCGTCCCGCCGGCCTGGGACGGCAATCCTGTGCGCGATGCCGGGCTTGCAACGAACGCGCCGCTGCGCGATGCCAGAGGCGCCTTCGCGGTGGAGGCGCGCATGGCGGATCTGTTGCAGAGCGTGACGGCGGCCGACGCGGTCGTGGTCCAGATCGCGGGCGACAACGACACCGTCACGATCATCACTGGCGGGGCGCGGTTCGCGCTCGCCAAGGTGCACGCGCGCCGGGCCGCGGCGACCACGCCGATCGAGCTGCTGCGTTCCGACAGCCGGGCGACGACGCTGGTCGGACGGGCGGCGGACTGCGCGGCTCTGGCGGCCTGGCGGGACGCGCCGCGGCCGATCGCCGTGCGCTGCATCACCGGCGCGGCGGGCGCGGGCAAGACGCGGCTCGCGATCGAGGCCTGCGCCGCCGCGGAGGCGGCAGGCTGGGCCGCCGGCTTCGCGCCGAGCGGCGAGCTGGCGCGGTTCCATGCGACGCAGAACCTGGTCCACTGGGCGCTGCCGCGGGATGCGCTGATCGTCGTCGACTATGCCGCGACCTCGCTGGCGGTGCTGCG
>DATJSJ010000050.1:0-15800 GCA_035504175.1 Acetobacteraceae bacterium | reverse complement strand
GGCGGCGGCGCTGGCGCGGGGCGGCGAGGTCAAGACCGCGGTGCTGCTGCTTGCCGGCTGGGAGAAGGAGGCAGCGGAGGCGGCGCTGGCGGCGGCGGGCGGCAGCCTGCGCCGGGTGCTGGAGCGGGCGTGAAGGCGCGGACCGCCGGGCTTGCGGAGGGCGGCGCGCCGGTACTGTCGCCGGAGCGGGCACTGCCGCTCTATCTGCAGCTCGCGGCGCATCTGCAGCAGCTGATCGTTTCCGGGGCGATCGCGGCAGAGGACGCGCTGCCGCCGGAGCGGACGCTGGCGGCCCGGTTCGGGGTGTCGCGCGTGACGGTGCGCAAGGCCTTGGCGCGGCTGAACCGCGAGGGGCTGCTGCGGCAGCGCCAGGGCGCCGGTACCTTCGTCAGCCGCCCGCCGCATGTCGAGCAGCCGCTCTCGGCGCTGACCGGCTTCACCGAGGACATGCAGAGCCGCGGCCTGCGCGCCGGGTCGGTCTGGCTCGAGCGGGCAGTCGGGCCGGCGCGGCCGGAGGAGGCGATGGCGCTGGCGCTGTCGCCGGGCCAGCCGGTGGCGCGGCTGCGTCGCATCCGCGAGGCCGATGGCGCGCCGATGGCGCTGGAGGAGGCGGTGCTGCCGGCGCGGCTGCTGCCCGATCCGGAAGCGGTGGAGGGCTCGCTCTACGCCCTGCTGCGTGGCCGCGGCATCAAGCCGCAGCGCGCCTTGCAGCGCCTGTCCGCGATCCTGCTCTCCGCCGAGCAGGCGGCGCTGCTGCAGGTGCCGCCTGGCAGTTCCGCGCTCTATATCGAGCGGCGGACCTTCCTGCCGGATGGCAGCAGTCTCGAGTTCGTGCGGTCGCACTATCGGGGCGACGCGTACGATTTCGTCGTCGAGCTTACCCTGTCGGCGCCGGCGGCCATGGAGGCATCCCGTTGAGCGATCCCGCGAAACCGGCCGCGCCCTCGCTGATGGCCGTCGAGGCGGCGGAGGCGCCGGCGGTCGTGGCGCGGCAGATCGCAGACTCGGGTGCGGCGTTCGCGGCGCTGGGCGAGCGGCTGCGCCGGGCTCCGCCGCCGGTGGTCGTCACCTGCGCCCGCGGCAGCTCGGACCACGCGGCGCTGTACGGCAAGCACGTGATCGAGACGACACTGGGCTGCCCGGTCGCCTCGGTCGGGCCGTCCGTCGCCTCGGTCTACGGGGTGCGTCCGGCGGTCCGGGGCGCGCTGTTCGTCGCGGTGTCGCAATCGGGCCGCAGCCCGGATCTGCTGCGCCTGACCGAGGCGGCGCGGGACGGCGGCGCGCTGGTGGTCGGGTTCGTCAACGACATGACGAGCCCGCTGCCGGAGCTGTGCGAGGTGGCGATCCCGCTGGCGGCCGGGGCGGAGCGGAGCGTGGCGGCGACCAAATCCTGCCTGGCGGCGATGGCGGGCCTTCTGCAGCTCGCGGCGCAGTGGTCGCAGGACGCGGCGCTGCTGGACGCGGTGCGCGGGCTGCCGGAGCTGCTGGCGCAGGCCCTGGGCTGCGACTGGGGCGGGGCGCTGGCGCCGCTGGCGCGCGCGGCGGGGCTGTACGTGGTCGGGCGCGGCCCGGGCTTCGGCGTCGCCTGCGAGATGGCGCTGAAGCTGAAGGAGACCTGCCGGCTGCATGGCGAGGCGTTCAGCGCCGCAGAGGTGGTGCACGGACCGCTGGCGCTGGTCGGGCCGGATTTCCCGGTGCTGGCGGTGTCGCAGCCCGACGCCGCGGCGCCGCACACCGAGGCGGTGGTGCGGCGGATGGCGGCGATGGGCGCGCCGGTGTGGCTGGCCGGCACGACGATGCCGGGCGCGAGCGCGCTGCCGGTGCCGAAGGGCGCGCCGGCCGCGACCCTGCCGCTCGCGGCGCTGCTGAGCTTCTACCGCGCGGTGGATGGCCTGGCGCGCGCCCGTGGCCTCGATCCCGACCGTCCGCCGCATCTGAGCAAGGTGACGGAGACGGTGTGATGAACGAGGCGCGGCAGGTTCTGGCGGGCGGCCAGGTGCTGACACCGGACGGGCTGCGGTCCGGACTGGCGGTGGTGCTGGCGGGGGCGCGGATCGAGGCAGTGGTGCCGGCGGGCGAGGCGGGGTCCGCGACGACGCGGCTGGCGTCGGATGCGATCCTCGCTCCCGGCTTCATCGACGCGCAGGTCAATGGCGGCGGCGGCGTGCTGTTCAACGACGACCCGAGCCCGGCGGGGCTGCGTGCGATCACCGCCGCGCATCGCCGGTTCGGCACGACCGGTCTGCTGCCCACCCTGATCACGGACGCGCCGGAGCGGATGCAGGCGGCGGCGGAGGCGGTCGTGGCGGCGATGGCCGAACCGGGCTCGGGCGTGCTCGGCGTGCATTTCGAAGGCCCGTTCATCAGCACGGAGCGGCCGGGGGTGCACGATCCCCGCCACATCCGGCCGATCACGGCGGCGGATGTCGATTTCCTTGCCGGGTGCGCCGCCCGGCTGCCCGGGTCGGTGCTGCTGACGGTGGCGCCGGAATGCGTGCCGGACGAGACGCTGGAGCGGCTGGCGGCGGCCGGGGTGATTCTCTCCGCCGGGCATACTGCCGCGAGCTTCGAGCGGATGCGGGCGGCGTTCGGCCTCGGCGTGCGCGGTGCCACGCATCTGTTCAACGCCATGCCGCAGCCGGCGAGCCGGGCGCCCGGTCCGGCGGCGGCGGCGATGCTGGATGCCGGGAGCTGGTGCGGCATCATCGCCGACGGCATCCACGTGCATCCGGCGATGCTGCGCCTGGCGCTGCGCTGCAAGACGCCGGGACGCGTGTACCTGGTGACCGACGCGATGCCGCCGACCGGCACGGACGCGACCGGGTTCCGGCTCGGCGGCCGGACGATCCTGCGGCGCGACGGCCGCCTGACGGCGGAGGACGGCACACTGGCCGGGGCCGATATCGACATGGCGGCGGCGGTGCGCAACGCCGTGGGGATGCTCGGGGTCGAGCCCGCGGAGGCGCTGCGCATGGCCTCGACCTGTCCAGCAGACTTTCTGCGCCTCGCGGATCGCGGAAGGATCGCGCCCGGGTGTCAGGCGGATCTGGTGCAGCTTTCGCCCGATCTGCGGGTGGAGGGGAGCTGGGTGGCCGGGGAGTGGCAGGCTGCGTGACGGCGCTTTCGTTCCGCTGACGGCGATGTGAACCGGTCGCGCCGCGCTGCTTGCATCGCGTGGCCGTCCGGCGCGTAAGGCGCCGCAGCAGCGGCAGCCGCCGCGCGAGAGGAGGAAGGAAAGCCGATGGACGAGAACAGGGTCGAAGGGGCTGCGCGGGATCTCGGTGGCAAGGCCAAAGAGGGGATCGGCCGGCTGACCGGCGACGCCAAGCTGCGGGCCGAGGGAAAGTTCGACCAGATGGCCGGCCAGGCGCAGCGAGCCTATGGGCAGGCAGCCGATCAGATCGGCGACACGGTCGGCACGGTGAGCGAGCGGATCCGCGAGCAGCCGCTGACCGCTCTGCTGATTGCGATCGGTGTCGGGTATCTGGCCGGCCGGCTGAGCTGAGCCCGGCGACGGTCTTCCGGTCGCCGCGAGGCAGGTTGCATCGCAGAGGGCGGCGGAGCCGCCAGGCGGCCGCCTGGGCGTGACCGCACGTGCCCGGCGGGCGGCGTGCGGCCCGCCGGGGATCGCTTTGCCCCGCGCCGGCGGTTGCGGTCTGGCGCCGGATCACTCCGTCCGTGCCGAGTGATCCGGCTCTAGCGACTTGTTTTCAGACCATGATTCACGCCCCCGGCGATTCCACCGCCGGCGATCATGGTCTAGGTTGCCGCCAAAACCGGGAGGCGGGCATGGCGGTCACCCTTGCGATCAATACCAACTGCGCGGTCAATCGCTTCGCGGAACCGGAAGAGCTGGTGCGCACCGTCGCCGAGGAGATCGGCATGCACCGCATCCAGCTCACCGCCTGCATGCTGAATCCCGACCTGCCCGACGCCGTGCTGGCCGATCACGTGCGGCGCTATGACCGCGCCTGCGCCGCGCACGGGGTCGCTATCACCACCACCTTCACTGGCGCCTTCACCCGGGTGAACCATCTCGCGCATCCGGATGCGGCAGTGCGGGCGCACTGGGTCGAATGGTTCAAGCGCTTCGTCGACGTCACCGCCGATCTCGGTGGCCGCGCGACCGGCAGCCAGATCGGCATCTTCACCTATCGGGACAACAACGATCCGGCGCGGCGGCAGCAGCGTTTTGCCCAGGCGCTGGACGGTTGGCGGCGGATCGCGGAGCACGCCGCGTCGCGCGGCCTGCCTTACCTGATGTGGGAGCCGATGTCGGTGCATCGGGAGCAGGGGGAGACGCTTGGCGAATGCCGCCGGCTGCAGGGCGAGATGAACCGCGACATGGCGGTGCCGTTCCGGATCAATCTGGATATCGATCACGGCGATGTCAGCTCGCCCGACGCGCGCGACTACGACCCCTATGCCTGGCTCACCGAGTTCGCTGCGGATTCGGGGGTGATCCACATCAAGCAGAGCTCCGCCAACAAGGGCGGCCACTGGCCGTTTACCGCCGCCTTCAACCGCGACGGCCGGATCACGCCGCAGCGGGTGCTGGCGACGCTGCACGAGGTCGGGGTCGAGGAGGCCGAGCTGGTGTTCGAGTTCACCTTCCGCGAGCGCGAGCCGACCGACAGCCAGGTGGTCGCCGCGATGCGCGAATCCGCCGATTACTGGCGGCCGCACGTCATCGTCTGACCGTCACGCCGTGGCGCTTGCGCGACGTGCACTGCGATGCACAATTGCCGCATGCACCTGCGAATCGCCGGAATGTTCGCCTTGTCACTGCTCCCCTGCACGGCGGCGGCGCAGAAGCCGGTGGATCTCGCCTACGCCACCTATGCGGCCGGCCTGAACGTGTTGCGGCTGCAGGCGGTGCTGGACGAGACCGATTCGGGGTACGGGCTGCACGTCCACTACCGCACGGCAGGGCTGTTCGGCTTCTTTCTGCACAGCGAGACCGACAGCATGGTGCAGGGGGTCTGGGACGAGGACGGCGATCCGGATCCGCTGCAGTTCTACAGCTATGGCGACATCAGGGGGCAGCCGCGGCGGACCCTGATCCGTTACCGTAACGGTATGCCGGAGGTGCAGCTCCTGCAGCCGCCGACCGATGGCGAGCGCGATCCGGTGCCGGTCTCGATGCAGCTGCACACGATGGACACGCTCAGCGCCATGGTGCTGCTGATCCGCCACGTCGCCAGCACCGGGCGCTGCGACGGGCAGGTCGCGACCTTCGACGGCCGCCGCGCAGCACGCATCTCCGCGCACACCGTGGGGGTGGAGATGCTGCGGCCGGCGCATGGCTCGCAATTCGCCGGGCTGGCGCTGCGCTGCGACTTCGTCGGCGAGGAGACGGCCGGGTTCAAGCATGGCGAGGACCCGGACGAACTCCGCCGCAAGCAGCACGGCTCCGCCTGGTTCGCCCGACCGCTGCCCGGCGAGCCGCCGCTGCCGGTGCGGATCGCCTTCGAGACCCGCTGGTTCGGCGCGGCGACCTGCTACCTGCTGTCGGCAAAAGACTGAGCGTCGCCCCGGCGGTTCGCCGGGCGGCGGGCAGCAGCGCGGATCGTCGCGCCGACTCAGGCGGTGCGCTGCTGCAGCAGCCGGCGGGCGAGCGCCGGCACCTCCGTGAAGCTGGCCGCAACCGCCTCCGCACCCTCCGCCATGGCCGGGGCGCCGTAGCCCCAGGCGGCGAAGATGCAGGGCAGCCCGGCCCCGTGCGCCGCCCGCACGTCGTTGACGTGATCGCCCACCATCACCGCGCATTCCGGCCGCGCCTCGCCGCCGGCGGCGCGCAGGGTCGCCAGCAGATGCGCCGGATCGGGCTTGCGCACGGGGAAACTGTCGCCGCCGCCGACCGCCGCGAACAGCGCGTCGATGCCGAGGGCCCGCAGCAGCGCGTGGGTCGCCGCTTCCGGCTTGTTGGTGCAGATGGCGAGCCGCCAGCCCTCGGCGCGGAGCTGCTCGAGCGCCGGCAGCACACCCGGGAAGGGACGGGTCTCGACCACGGCATGGGCGGTGTAGTCGGCGATGTAGTCGGCGATCGCGTCGGCGTCGGGCTCGCGCCCGCGGGCCGCGAAGGCGCGGCGGACCAGCATCGCCACCCCGTCGCCGACCATGGCGGCCACTTCCGGGCGGGTGAAGGGGGCGAGGCTTCGGGCGGCCATCACCCGGTTGATCGCGGCAGCGAGGTCCGGCACGGAGTCGATGAGCGTGCCGTCGAGATCGAGGGCCAGGATCGGCATCGGGCAGGGTGGCACGTCGTTGCACTCCGAAATCAGCTTTGACAGGCGGGGCTTTGACATGGCGCAATCCCCGCCGCTACCCCGGGGCCCCATGACCGCAACCGCCATCCTGCTCGCCGCCGGCCTCGGTACCCGCATGAAATCGACGCGGCCGAAGGCACTCCACCCGATCGCCGGCCGGCCGATGCTGCGGCATCTGATCGCCAGTTGCGAGGCGGCGTTCGACCGCATCGTCGTCGTGATCGGTCCGGACATGGACGCCGTGGCCGCGCTGGCCGCGCCGCACGAGGTCGTGGTGCAGGCGGAGCGGCTCGGCACCGCGCATGCCGCGCTGGCCGCGGCGGATCACTTTGGCGAGGGCGAGGTCGCCATTCTCTACGCCGACAACCCACTGATCCGGCCGGAGACGCTGCGGGCGCTGCGCGACCGGCGCGCGGCCGGGGATGCCGGCCTGGCACTGCTGGCCATGCGTCCGACTGATCCGGATCGTTACGGGCGTGTGCTAACCGCTCCCGGCCCCGGCGGGCGGGAGTTCGTGAGCCGGATCGTCGAATGGGCGGATGCCGGGCCGGCGGAGCGGGCGGTCACCCTTTGCAATGCCGGGGTGCTGTGCGCCGACGCGGCCGACATGCGGCGCTGGCTGCGGGCGGTGCGCAACGACAATGCCAAGGGCGAATATTACCTGACCGACGTCGTGGGGCTGGCGGTGGACGAAGCGGTCGGCGTTGCCGCGGTCGAGGCGCCGGAGGCGGAGCTGCGCGGCGTCAACTCGCGCGCGGAGCTCGCGGCCGCCGAGGCAACGGTGCAGTCCTGGCTGCGCGCCGAGGCGATGGCGGTCGGCGTCACGCTGATCGCACCCGAGACGGTGTACCTGGCGGCCGACACGAAGCTGGCGCCGGATGTCACGATCGGCCCGCATGTCGTGTTCGGCCCAGGCGTGAGCGTCGCCGAAGGGGCGGAGATCCTCTCCTTCACGCACCTGACCGGCTGCCGGATCGGTCCCGGGGCGGTGATCGGCCCGTTCGCGCGGCTGCGCCCCGGCACGATCATCGAGACCGCGGCGCATGTCGGCAATTTCGTCGAGCTCAAGGCAACACGGCTCGGGCCGGGATCGAAGGCCAACCATTTGAGCTATCTCGGTGACACCGAGATCGGCGCGCGCAGCAACATCGGCGCCGGCACCATCACCTGCAATTACGACGGCTTCGCCAAGCACCGCACCGAGATCGGCGGCGGCGCCTTCATCGGCTCGCATGCGACGCTGGTCGCACCGCTCGTGCTGGGCGACGGCGTCTTCATCGCCGCGGGCAGCGTCATCACCGAGGATGTGGCGGCCGATGCGATGGCCTTCGGCCGGGCGCGCCAGGTGGCGAAACCCGGAGGCGGCGCGAATTTTCGCGCCGCGCGGCGGGGTCGGACCAAACCCGAGCGAAACACGGAGAAGATCTGATGTGCGGCATCGTCGGCGTGATCGGCGAGCGCGCGGCGGCGCCGCTGCTGCTGGATGGGCTGCGGCGCCTGGAATATCGGGGCTATGACAGCGCCGGCATCGCGACCCTGGTGAACGGGCATATCGAGCGGCGCCGCGCCGAAGGCAAGCTCGCGAATCTCGCAACGCTGCTGGATCGTCAGCCGCTCGCCGGCACGACCGGCATCGGCCATACGCGCTGGGCGACGCATGGCGCGCCGACCGAGAGCAATGCGCATCCGCACGGCACCGCGCGCGTCTCCCTGGTCCATAACGGCATCATCGAGAACCACGCCTATCTGCGGGCGGAACTGGAGGCGGACGGCCAGGAGTTCCAGACCGAGACCGATACCGAGACGGTGGCGCAGCTTGTCGATCTCAACCTCAGGCGCGGCATGGATCCGGTCGCGGCGGCGGGAGCGGCGTTGCGACGGCTGGAAGGCGCCTACGCGCTGGCGATGGTGTTCGCCGGGCATCCGGAGCTGATCATCGGCGCGCAGCACGGTGCGCCGCTCGCCGTCGGCTTCGGCGAGGGCGAGATGTTCGTGGGCTCGGACGCGCTGGCGCTGGCGCCGCTCACCAGTCGCATCGCCTATCTGCACGACGGCGACTGGGCGGTGGTGACGCGCCAGAGTGCTGATTTCCGCGACGTCAACGGCCGGCCGGTCGCGCGCGAGATCAAGGTCACCGCGCTGACCGGCGCCGCGATGGGCAAGGGCAATTTCCGCCATTACATGGAAAAGGAGCTGCACGAGCATCCGGCGGTGATCGGCGATACGCTGCACCGGATGGTCGATCCCGGCACGCGTCGCGTGGTGCTGCCGGATCTGCCATTCGATCTCGCCACTGTGCCGAGGGTGACGCTGAGCGCCTGCGGTTCGGCGTATTATGCGGGGCTGGTCGGCTGCCGCTGGTTCGAGAGCCTGGCGCATTTGCCGACCGACGCCGACGTGGCGAGCGAGTTCCGCTATCGCGAGCCGCCGCTGGCGCAGGGCGGGCTCGGGTTGCTGGTCAGCCAGTCGGGCGAGACCGCCGATACGCTGGCGGCGTTGCGCTATATGCGCGGGGCCGGCCAGCATGTCCTGTCGGTGCTGAACGTGCCGGAGAGCAGCATGGCGCGGGAGAGCGACGCGGTGCTGGAGACCGTGGCGGGGCCGGAAATCGGCGTCGCGTCCACCAAGGCGTTCACCGCGCAACTCGGCGTGCTGGCGTGCCTGGCGATCGCGACGGCACGGGCGCGCGGCAGGCTGGATGCGTCCGGGGAGGCGCGGCTGACCGATGCACTGCTGGAGGTGCCGGGGGGTGCCGCCGCGGTGCTGGGGCAGGACGAGGCGATCCGGCGGGTGGCGGAGCGGGTCGCGGAGGCGCGGGATGTGCTCTATCTCGGCCGCGGCCCGTGTTTCCCGATCGCCATGGAAGGCGCGCTGAAGCTCAAGGAGATCAGCTACATCCATGCCGAGGGCTATGCGGCCGGCGAGATGAAGCACGGGCCGATCGCGCTGATCGACCGGAGCGTGCCGATCGTGGCCCTGGCGCCGAGCGGCAAGCTGTTCGAGAAGACCGCGTCGAATCTGCAGGAGGCGCACGCCCGCGGCGGCCAGATCATCGTTTTCAGCGACGCGGACGGCGCGCAGCGGCTGGCAGGAATTGCCACCGATACGATCGTCCTGCCGGAGATCGATCCTTTCGTCGCGCCGATCCTGTACGCGATTCCCGTTCAACTGCTCGCCTACCATGTGGCGGTGCTGAAGGGCACGGATGTCGACCAGCCGCGCAATCTGGCGAAGTCGGTGACGGTGGAGTAGCTCCCGGCCCTTTTTCGTCAGTCAGGGCGAAGGCAATCGCCTTCGACCCTGTCGAGCGCGCAGGACGCGCGCCCCGATCTGCGAAGCGAAGGCTCACCCTTGCACGATCAGCAGCAGGTAGGCGGCGAAGAGAATCAGGTGCACCGCGCCCTGGATGACGTTCGTATTGCCGCTCGCGAAGGTGACAACGCTGACCCCAAGCGTCAGCAGCAGCATCACCAGATCGGAATGCTCGACGCCGAGGATGATGTTGCGCCCGATCAGATGGCTGATCAGGATCATCGCAGGAACCGTCAGGCCGATCGTCGACAGGATCGAGCCGAGAAAGATGTTGACCGACCGCTGCAGGTGATTCGCCAGCGCGGCGCGCACCGCGCCGATCGCTTCCGGCGTGGCCACCAGCACGGCGACGATCACCCCGCCGAGCGCGGCCGGCGCATGCAGCGTCTCGACGAGATAGTCGACCGGGTGCGCGAGCTGTTCCGCCAGGAACACCACGGGCAGGAGATAGGCGAACAGAAGTGCGGCGTGTCCCAGCACCGGTCGCAACACCGGGGTCGCGCGCGCTTCGAGCGCGATCTCGCCCTCCTGGAAGTAGCTGCTGTGCCGGCCGGTCTGGATCGCCAGGAAGGCCGCATAAAGTCCGACCGCGACCAGCACCAGGAATCCCTGCTGCGGGCCGGACAGTGTCGGCCCGGCGGTGGTCTGGGTGTAGTCCGGCAGCACCAGGCTCAGCACCACCAGCGGCACGATGACGCTGAGATAGGCGTTGGCGCCCTTGAGATTGTAATGCTGCTCGTTGTGGCGCCAGCCGCCGAGCAGCAGCGACAGGCCAACCATGCCGTTCAGGATGATCATGACGACCGCGAACAGAGTATCGCGGGCCAGCGTCGGATTATTCGCGCCGTGCAGCATGACGGCCGAGATGCTCGTCACCTCGATGAAGGTGATCGACAGGGTCAGGACCAGCGTGCCGAAGGGCTCGCCGAGCCGGACGGCGAGATGGTCGGCGTGCCGCACCACCGACAGGGCGGAGCCGAGCACGGCGGCGAACAGCCAGACGAACACCACCGCCAGCCAGAGCGGCTGGGAAAGACCACGCAGCAGCGTGCCGCCGGCGAGCACGAACAGCAGCGCCGTGCCGACGCTGAGCGGCAGGAACCACTCGTCCCGGGCGGGCGGCAGTCGGACGCGGGCCGGCCTTCGCCGGCGCAGCGGGGGCGGCGCACCCGGAAGGGCCGGCCGGCTGTCGGTCACGCGCCGAGATTCCCCGATTGCGGCGGCTCTGGCAATGCGGCGGGCAAGGATCCGTGCATCCGGCGGCGGCTTGCTTCGTTCCGTCACTGCCACGCCCGGACCCGTGGCGGCACCTCCCGCGCGGCGGGCCGGCCGAGCGCGACGGGGGTGCGGGATCGCGCCACAGCCCGCCGGCGCTGACACGGCCAGCGGCCGGTCTTACATACCGAGGGCAGCCGAAGGAGATCCGCCATGCTGAACCCCGCCGCGCCGCTGCCGCTGAAGGACCCCTCCCTGTTCCGGCAGGCTAACCTGATCGACGGCAAATGGGTCGAGGCGGAGGGCGGCAAGACCGTCCCGGTGCGCAACCCGGCGACCGGCGAGGTGATCGGCGCGGTCCCCGCCATGGGGGCCGGCGAGACCCGCCGGGCGATCGAGGCGGCCGACCGGGCCCAGCCGGCCTGGCGGGCCAGGACCGCCAAGGAGCGGGCGGCGATGCTGCGCAAGCTCCACGAGCTGATGCTCGCCAACCAGGAAGACCTGGCGGTGATCATGACCGCCGAGCAGGGCAAGCCGCTGACCGAGAGCCGCGGCGAGATCGTCTACGCCGCGAGCTTCATCGAATGGTTCGCCGAGGAGGGCAAGCGCGTCTACGGCGACACGATCCCGCAGAACCTGCCGGGCCGCCGCCTGCTGGTGCAGAAGCAGCCGGTCGGTGTGTTCGCTGCGATCACGCCCTGGAACTTCCCCGCCGCGATGATCACCCGCAAGGCCGGCGCCGGCTGGGCCGCCGGCTGCACCGGGGTGATCCGCCCGGCGAGCCAGACCCCGTTCTCGGCGCTGGCGATCGCGGTGCTGGCCGAGCGCGCCGGACTGCCCGCCGGCGTCTGCAACGTGCTGACCGGCCCGGCCGGGGCGATCGGCGGCGAGCTGACCGCCAACCCGCGGGTGCGCAAGCTCTCCTTCACCGGCAGCACCGAGGTGGGTGCCAGGCTGCTCGCGCAATGCGCGCCGACGATCAAGAAGACCAGCATGGAGCTGGGCGGCAACGCACCGTTCATCGTCTTCGACGACGCTGACCTCGAGGAGGCGGTGAAGGGGGCGATGGTCTGCAAGTATCGCAACACCGGCCAGACCTGCGTCTGCGCCAACCGCATCCTCGTGCAGGACGGCATCCATGACCGCTTCCTCGCCCGCTTCCGCGAGGCGGTGGCCGGGCTGAAGGTTGGCAACGGCATGGAGGACGGCATCACCCAGGGGCCGCTGATCAATGCCGACGCGCTCGCCAAGGTGGAGGCGCATGTCGCCGATGCGGTGCGGCACGGCGCGCGGGTTGTGATCGGCGGCGAGCGGCATCGGCTCGGCGGCACGTTCTACCAGCCGACCATCCTCGCCGACGTGCCGCGCGGGGCGGAGATCTTCCGCGACGAGACCTTCGGCCCGGTGGCGCCGCTGTTCCGCTTCGCGACCGAGGCCGAGGCGATCGAGATGGCGAACGACACCCCGTTCGGCCTCGCCGCCTATTTCTACACCCGCGACGTCGGCCGCGTGTTCCGCGTCGCCGAGGCGCTGGAATACGGCATCATCGGCATCAACGAGGGCATCATCTCGACCGAGGTCGCGCCGTTCGGCGGCATGAAGGAATCCGGCCTCGGCCGCGAGGGATCGAAATACGGCATCGAGGACTATCTCGAGGTGAAGTACCTGGCGCTGGGTGGCATCGGCGCGTGAGCGACCGGTTCGACTACGATTTGTTCGTCATCGGCGGCGGCTCCGGCGGCGTGCGCTGCGCGCGCATCGCCGCGAGCCATGGCGCTCGCGTCGCCATCGCCGAGGAGCGCCACTGGGGCGGCACCTGCGTCAATGTCGGCTGCGTGCCGAAAAAGCTCATGGTCATGGCCGCCGATTACGGCATGGCGGCGGAGGATGCGCGCGGCTTCGGCTGGCACTCGGAGCGCGGCACGCATGACTGGGCCGCTTTCATCGCCGCCAAGGATCGCGAGATCGCCCGGCTGAACGCGGTTTACGTGAAGCTGCTGCAGAATGCCGGGGCACAGGTGTTCGACGACCGCGCCTGGCTGGTCGATCCGCACACGATCGAGATTTGCGGTCGCGATGGTGCGTCCCGGCGCGTCACCGCCGAACGGATCGTGATTGCGGTCGGCGGCCATCCGGTGCGGCTCGAGATCCCGGGTGCGGCGCACGGCATCGTCTCCGACGACGCTTTCTTCCTGCCGGCGCTGCCGAAGCGCATCGTCATGCTCGGCGGGGGCTATATCGCCGTGGAATTCGCCGGCATCTTCTCTGGCCTCGGCGCGGAGGTGGCGCTGGTTACCCGTCAGCCGCTGCCGCTGCGCGGCTTCGATCACGATTTGCGCACGTCCCTCGCGGAGGCGCTGGACAGCCAGGGCGTGCGCCTGCACCGCAGCGTTTCCGTGCGCTGCATCGACAAGCTGCCGGACGGATCGAAGCGCCTGCACCTGAGCGATGGCGAGACGATCGACACCGACCTAGTGTTCTTCGCCGTCGGCCGGGTGCCGAACACGCGCGGGCTCGGGCTGGAGCGCGCGGGTGTTGCGGTCGATGCCGGCGGCGCGGTGCTGGTCGATGAATTCCAGACCACCAGTCAGCCGCATATCTACGCCATCGGCGACGTGACCGACCGGTTCAATCTCACGCCGGTCGCGATCGCCGAGGGGCATATGCTGGCCGAGCGGCTGTTCGGCACGCATGCGCGCCGCTGGTCCTTCGATGCCGTGCCGACGGCCGTGTTCTCCCACCCGCCGCTCGCGACGGTCGGGCTCACCGAGGAGCAGGCGGCGGAGCGCGGCCCGGCGGATATCTATCTGACCCGCTTCACGCCGATGCGCCACACCATGACCGGCCGGCGGGTCCGCACCATGATGAAGGTGGTGGTGGACCCGGGCACCGACCGGGTGCTCGGGATACACATGTTCGGCGACGACGCGCCGGAGATCATGCAGGGCTTGGCGGTCGGCATGACCGCCGGGATGACCAAGGCGGATCTGGACCAGACGATCGGCATCCACCCGACCGCGGCCGAGGAGTTCGTGACGCTGCGTACCCGCACGCGGGTCGCAGAGGTGCCCGGCGCCCGGGACATCGCCGCCGAGTAGCCTTCGGGGGCAAATCCGGCCTAAATGGCCGACCGCCGGTCGGTCCGCCGCGAGACGGACCCGCGCGGCCTGCCCGCCCGAAGGGCGGAGCAGCAAGGCCAGGCCGTCCGAAGGGCGGCAACGAGGAGGGAGTGCCGATGTCGACCTGGACCCCGGAAAGCTGGCGCAGCCGCCCGGCCCGGCAGCTGCCGGCCTATCCGGATGCGGCGAAGCTCGCGGAGGTCGAGGCGCGCCTGCGCCGCTATCCGCCGCTGGTCTTCGCCGGCGAGGCGCGGCACCTGAAATCGGCCCTGGCGCTGGCCGCCGAGGGCCGCGCCTTCGTCCTGCAGGGCGGCGACTGCGCCGAAAGCTTTCAGGATTTCACCGCCAACATCATCCGCGACACGTTCCGCGTGCTGCTGCAGATGGCGGTCGTGCTGACCTTCGGCGCCTCGCTGCCGGTGGTGAAGCTCGGACGCATGGCCGGGCAATACGCCAAGCCCCGCTCGTCCGACACCGAGACGGCGGACGGCGTGTCGCTGCCCAGCTATCGCGGCGACAACGTCAACGGCGCCGAGTTCACCGCCGAGGCGCGGGTGCCCGATCCGGAGCGGATGGAACGCGGCTACTTCCAGTCCGCCGGCACGCTGAACCTGCTGCGCGCCTTCGCCGGCGGCGGTTACGCCGACCTGCACGAGGTGCATCGCTGGAACCTCGGCTTCGTCGCCCGCTCGCCGCTTGCCGCGCGCTACCGTGACCTCGCCTCGCGCATCGACGAGACGCTGGCCTTCATGGCCGCCTGCGGCATGACCAGCAACAACACGGCGGAGATCCGCGAGACGGATTTCTACACCAGCCACGAGGCGCTGCTGCTGCCGTACGAGCAGGCGCTGACCCGGATCGATTCCACCTCCGGCGAATGGTACGCCTGCTCGGCGCATTTCCTCTGGATCGGCGACCGCACGCGCCAGCCCGACGGCGCGCATGTCGAGTTCCTGCGCGGCGTGCGCAACCCGATCGGCATCAAGGTCGGGCCGACCAGTGATCCGGACGATCTGCTGCGGCTGATCGAGACGCTGAACCCGTCCGACGAGCCGGGACGGCTGACGCTGATCAGCCGCATGGGCGCGGGTAAGGTCGCGGCCAAGCTGCCGCCGCTGCTGCGCGCCGTGCAGCAATCGGGACGCCGGGTCGTCTGGCTGTGCGATCCGATGCACGGCAACACCGTCACGACGTCCAACCGGGTGAAGACCCGCAGCTTCGATGCGATCCTCTCCGAGGTGCGCGACTTCTTCGACGTGCACGCGGCGGAGGGAAGCTGGGCCGGCGGCGTGCATGTCGAGATGACCGGCCAGCCGGTGACCGAATGCACCGGCGGCGCGCACCGGCTGACCGAGGCCGATCTCGGCGAGCGCTACGAGACCTTCTGCGATCCGCGGCTCAATGCCGAGCAGTCGCTCGAGCTCGCCTTCCTGGTCGCCGAGGAGCTGAAAGCCCGCCGGGCCGCCGGCGCCGGCCAGGGACCGCAGCCCGCCGTCGCCGCGCAATGACGGACGCCGCGGGGCGGCGCCCGGCGGAGGATCTGGAACGGGACATCGCCGCCCGGACCGACATGTATTTCTGCCGGACGCGACAGGTCGTCGGCCGCTACGGCGACCGCCGCGTCACCTACGCGATCTTTCTGCGTCGCCCGGTGATCTCCGCGGCCGGGCTGATGCTGGACTGGCTGCGCCAGGTGGCCGAGGCGCGCGGCGTCGCCCTCGACATCGAGCTTGTCTATCCGGAGGGCGCCTGGGTCGGCGCCGGCGAGCCGCTGGTCTACATCACCGGCAGCATGGTGGCACTCTGCGACCTCGAGACGCTCCTGCTGCAGAAGGTCGGGCCCGCGTGCGTCGCCGCGCACAACGCTTATCAGATGGCGCTCGCG
>DATJSJ010000049.1:0-30151 GCA_035504175.1 Acetobacteraceae bacterium | reverse complement strand
AACCCCACCAAAGGGCAGTCGCCCTTTGGAAACCCTTCACTATCCTTCGTCGGTCGCGAGCAACGCCGCATTGCCGCCCGCAGCGGCGGTGTTCACCGAGACCACGCGCTCCTCGGCGTACCGAAACAGCGTGATCGGGCCACCGGCTTTCGGGCCGGTGCCCGACAGGCCGCGGCCGCCGAACGGCTGCACGCCAACCACCGCGCCGATCTGGTTGCGGTTGATGTACGCGTTGCCCAGACGCAAATGCTCGACCACACGCCGCTGCGTCGCCTCGATGCGCGAATGCACGCCCAACGTCAGGCCGAACCCCGTCGCATCGATCGCATCCAGCAGCGCCTCCAACCGCGACGCCGCATAGCGCACCACATGCAGCACCGGCCCAAACACCTCGCGCCGCAGCGCTGCCGCCTCGGTCAACGCATAGGCACGGGGCGCGAAGAACGTGCCGGCCGCCACCTCGGGCGGCAGCGCCGCCTCGAACAGCGACGCGCCCCTTCCGGCACAGGCCTCGGCAAGCCCGGAGCACGCCTCCGCATCGATCACCGGGCCGATATCGGTGGCGGGGTCGAGCGGATCGCCGATGACCAGCTCCGCCGCCGCGCCGGCCAGCATGGTCAGGATTCGGTCGGCGACATCCTCCTGCAGACACAGCAGCCGTAGCGCCGAACAGCGCTGCCCGGCCGAGCCGAAAGCGGAGCTCAGCACGTCCGTCACCACCTGTTCCGGCAGCGCCGAGCTGTCCACCACCATCGCATTGATGCCGCCGGTCTCGGCGATGAACGGAATGATCGGACCGGGGCGTGACGCGAGCGCACGGGCGATCGCCTGCGCCGTCTCCGTGCCGCCGGTGAACGCGACCCCCCCGACCCGGCGATCGGAGACGATGGCGTGGCCGACCTCGCCGGCGCCGGGCAGCAGATGCAGGCATTCCCGCGGCACCCCAGCCTGGTGCAGCAGCGCCACCGCACGGGAGGCGACCAGCGGCGTCTGCTCCGCGGGCTTCGCCACCACCGCATTGCCGGCGGCCAGTGCCGCCGCGATCTGCCCGGTGAAGATCGCGAGCGGGAAATTCCACGGCGAGATCGCCGCGAACACGCCGCGTCCGCCGAGCGCCCAGGTGTTGCGCTCACCGGTCGGGCCGGGCAGCTCGCGCGGCGGGCCGAAATGCTCGCGCGCCCGCGCCGCGTAGTAGCGGCAGAAATCCGCCGCCTCGCGCACCTCCGAGATCCCGTCCGGCAGGACCCGCCCGGCCTCGCGCGCCAGCAGGTGCAACAGCGCCGGACGCTCGGCCTCGATCAGATCGGCGGCCCGCTCCAGCACCGCGGCTCGCCGCATCCCCCCCTGATCGTCCCAGCCGCGCCAGGCGCGCGCCGCCGCGTCCAGCGCCGCGTCGATCTCGGCGGAGGTGGCGTCCGGCGCGGTGCCGATCAGGCGCGAGCGGTCGGCCGGATCGCGGATCTCGCGACGCTTGCCCGCGCCTGGCAGGTCGATGCGGATCGGCGCCCGCGCCGCCGCTAGCACCGGCGGCGCCGCGGCGCGATCGGCGAGATCGAGCCCGGCGGAGTTGATCCGGTCGGGATAGAGGTCGCGCGGCAGCGGGATCCGCGGATTGCGCGCCAGCCCCTGCTCGCGCAGCCGGACGCCGGGATCGGCGATGATCGCATCCTCGGGCACCGCCGGGTCGACCAGCCGGTGCACGAAGCTGGTGTTGGCGCCGTTCTCCAGCAGCCGCCGCACCAGGTACGCGAGCAGATCCTCATGCGTGCCGACCGGCGCATAGACGCGCACCGGACACGCCCGCCCGACGACACTGTCGTACAGCGCCTCGCCCATGCCGTGCAGGCGCTGCATCTCGAACCCCGGCTCGCCGCCGCCCGACGTCCCGGCCAGTTCCAGCACCGTCGCCAGGCTGTGTGCGTTGTGGGTGGCGAAGGCCGGGCGCAGCGCGTCGCGCCGGTCGAGCATCCGCCGCGCGCAGGCGATCCACGAGACGTCGGTCGCCGCCTTGCGGGTGAACACCGGATAGCCCGGATGGCCCATCACCTGGGCGAGCTTGATCTCCGTGTCCCAGTAGGCGCCCTTGACCAGCCGCACCGGGACGCGATGGCGTGTCGCGCGGGCAGACTCGGCCAGCCAGTCGACCAGCGGCAGCGCCCGCTTCTGATAGGCCTGGATCACCAGCCCGAGCCCGTCCCAGCCCGCGAGCCTCGGATCGGCCAGTACCGCGCCGAAGATGTCGAGGCTGATTTCGAGCCGCTCCGCCTCCTCGGCATCGACCGCGACGCCGATATCCGCCTGCTTCGCCGCGAGGGCCAGCGCGGTCAGCGCCTCGATCAGCGCCGGCACGCAGCGCCGCGCCTGCAGCGGCTCGTAGCGCGGGTGCAGCGCGGAGAGCTTGACCGAGATCCCCGGCCCCTCGACCGGCCCGCCGCCCACCCGGCCGACGCGGTCGATCGCGTGGCGATAGGCGCGCATGTAGCGCTCGGCATCGGCCCGGGTCTTCGCCGCCTCGCCGAGCATGTCGACACTGTAGCGCCAGCGGCGGCCTTCATTGGTGTCGGCGCGGGACAGCGCCTCCTCGATCGTGCGGCCGAGCACGAATTGCCGCGCCAGCATGCGCATGCCGCGGCGGAGCGCCGTGCGGATCACCGGCTCTCCCAGCCGCCGCACGGTGCGGCCGATCACCAGCGGCAGGCCGCGCCGCTCGTCCAGCGTCAGCACCCGCCCGGTGAGCAGGAAGGCCCAGGCCGAGGCGTTGACCATCAGGCTGTCGGCCCGGCCGACATGCCGTTCCCAGTCGGCCTCAGCGATGCGGTCGTCGATCAGCGCGTCGGCGGTCGCGGCATCGGGGATCCGCAGCAGCGCCTCGGCCAGGCAGAGCAGCGCCACGCCCTCCGGATCGCCGAGGCCGTACTGCTTGAGGAAGTCGCTGACATCGGCACCCGGCCGATGGGCAGCACGGGCGGCACGGACAAGCCCACGGGCGCGGTCCTGCACCCGGGCGGCGGTCGCCGCGGGCAAGGTCGCGGCTTCCAGCAGGCCGGGCAGCAGCGCCGCCTCCGCGGCGCGATGCACCTCCCTGAGGCGGGTCCGGTCGTCGAGGAACGTCGTGTCGGGCATGGCGCGATGATGCGCCATCTTGCCACGGGCCGCCGGCTCGGACGAGGTTCGGCAGCCAACCCCGCCGGAGCAGGCGGTTCGGGACGGCCGGCAACGCCCTGCTCCGCCGCGGAGACTTGAAAGGACGAGGAGAGAATGACGCCGCCCGTTGCTCTGGGACGCCGCGCGCTGCTCGCGGCCGCCCTGCTGGCACCCGCCGCCGCTCGCGCCAGCAGCGACGTGGTGGTCGGTATCTCCCCCGGCTCCTACGCCGAAGCGCTCGCGGCGCTGGTGCTGAAGCCGGTGCTGGGGCCGCTCGGCATCACCGCGCGGCAGGATCTCGCCAGTGCCGATGACCGCATGGCGACGCTCGTCGCCGAGCGCCGCAAGGCGACAGGATCCCTCGATGTCGCATGCCTGTCCGACATCGACATGTACGCGATGTCGCTGCTCGGCCTGTTCAAGCCGGTGACCACCGCACCGGTGCCGAACCTTCTGCATGTCGAGCCGAAACTGCGCGTGCCGTACGCGATCCCGCAATGCCACTCCGCCCTGGTGCTGCTGTACGACACCTCGCAGGTGCGTCCGGCACCGCTGCGGCTCGCCGATCTGTGGAGCCCGAAATGGAAGGGCCGGGTCGGGCTCTCGGCGGAGATCGCGCTCTACAACGTCGCCATGGCCACCCTCGCCGCCGGCGGCACGATGAACGACCTCGCGCCCGGCAAGCAGAAGCTGGTGCAACTGAAGGCACTGGGCGCGAAGATCTATCCCAGCAACGTCGCGCTGGGCGCTGCGCTGCGCTCGGGGGAGATCTGGCTCGCGCCGATGTGGCGGTCGCACGGCTATGAATGGGGCCGCGAGGCGCCGAAGCTGCAGCAGGCCGTGCCCTACGACGGCGCGATCCGCATCATTCAAATGGCCTCGGTGCCGAAGAACGCGCCGGACGAGAGTGACGGCATGGCCTGTCTCAACGCCATGCTCGATCCGCACGCGCAGTTGGCGCTCGCCGAGCAACATGGCTGGCTGCCGACGATGCAGACCGTGCGCCTGCCGGCGCCGCTGCTGCGACAGATCGGCTTCAGCCAGAGCGAGGGCCAGCGGCTGCTGACGCCCAACTACGACGTGATGGCCCGGAGCCGCCGATCGCTCACCGCATTCTGGAAAGACACGTTCGGTGACTGAACGCCAGCGCTGCGCATGACCGGGTGCACACCGTGAGCGCGCCGGCGCCGATGCTGCTCCGGCCGATCGGCCAGCTTCGCACGCCCTTCGCGACGATCGCATCGTGCCCGCGCAACGGCCGCCAGCCCGACCCGCCGCCACTCTGCGAGGCGGTGCTCGATCCGGCGTTCATCCCCGGCCTGCTCGACCTCGACGGGTTCTCGCACCTGATCCTGCTCTACTGGCTGGACCAGGCGCATCCGCCGCGGCTGCGGCTCGCGCCGCCGTTCGACGGACGGGAGCGCGGCGTGTTCGCGACGCGGTCCCCGGCGCGGCCGAATCCGGTCGGCCTCTCCGTCGTCGCCTTCGAGGGATTCGCGGACGAAGGACGGCTCCTGGTCCGCTATCTCGACTGCCTGGACGGCACGCCGCTGCTCGACATCAAGCCGTACCTGCCCAGCACCGACGCGGAACCCGGGGCGCGGACCGGCTGGCTGGCACCGCATGTCGCGCACCGACCGGCGGACGATTGACCCGCTGCAGCGTGATCGCGCGTCCCGGCGTCGCGCGTCACGGCGACGCGCCGGGGCGCATCAGCGCGGCCACGGCGCGGTCGGAGGGCCGCTCGCTCGCTTCGAGCGCTGCGGCAACGCCCGCGCGGTCCGCGACCGGGCGGTTCTGGCTCAGCTTGCGCTTGCCCTCGATCCGGGTGAGCGGGATCCGCACGCCCACGATGCCGCGCAGCTGCGCCCGGATGAAATCCGCCGGCGCGTCCGCGACCGCCCAGACCGGCGCGGGCGGCTCCACACGCGACGCTTCGTGCCGCTCGGTCAACCGTGTCACCACGGCGAGCAGCCGGTCCGGATCGTCGAAGAACTCGGCCATGCCGTAGGCATGGACCGCGACGTAGTTCCAGGTCGGCACGACCCGCCCGTGCTCCGCTTTCGACGGATACCAGGCCGGCGAGACGTAGGCGTCTGGGCCGGAGAACACCGCCATCGCCTCGCCCCGCGGCGGCAGCGTCCATTGCGGGTTGGCGCGCGCGACGTGTCCGTGCAGCGTCCCGAACGGCCCCTCCCCGGTATCGAGCAGGAGCGGCAGGGGCGTCGCGACCAGGCCCTGATCGGTGGCGGTCACGAGGGTCGCGAGCGACACGCCCCGCATCATTGCATGCAGGGCGGCGAGATCGTCCTCGCGAAAGGCGGGTGGGACATACATCGACGCGTCTCCTGGGCGGCCGCACGCATGATCGCAGAAGCCGGTGCGGAAGGAACGTCCGGGGCGATCATGCCTGATCGGCGCCGGGCGGTTCCATGCTCCCGGCGACCTGCCATTCTGACCCGACGCCGGCGGGCTGGCCGTGCGGCGGTCGGCCGGCGGGCTCGCCCCGCATCTCAGGCGCGGCGAGCAGATAACCCCGCGCGAGGTTGATCGCACGCGCGTCTGCCGCGGCTTCCGCGGCCGGCGCCCGGCGCCCATGCTGGCGGCCACGGCATGACGGAGGCCCCATGCACGCGACCGATCCCGCCCTGATGACCGCCGAGGCCCTGCTCGCCGCCTATCGCCGGCGGCGGCTGAGCCCGGTGGAGGCGCTGGCGGCGGTGCGGGCACGCATCGAGCGGTTGGAGCCCCGACTCAACGCCTTCGTCCTGCTGGACCAGGCGGCGGAAGAAGCGGCGCGGGCGAGCGAGCGGCGCTGGATGGCCGGCCGGCCACTCGGCCTGCTGGACGGCGTGCCGGCCACAGTGAAGGACCTGATCGACCTGGCCGGTTTCCCGACCCGGCGCGGTAGCCGCGTCACCGACGCGCGGCCGGTGGAAGAGGACGCGCCGCTGGTACTGGGCCTGAAGCAGGCCGGCGCGGTCATTCTCGGCAAGACGACGACGACCGAGTTCGGCTGGAAATCCCCCGGCGACGCCCCGCTGACCGGCATCACGCGCAATCCCTGGAACCCGGACTATACGCCTGGCGGCTCCTCCGCCGGGGCCGGTGCCGCGGCGGCGGCCGGGTTCGGCCCGCTGCATGTCGGCACCGATGCCGGCGGCTCGATCCGCATTCCGGCCGCCTGGAGCGGCCTCTTCGGGCTGAAGCCGAGCTTCGGCCGCGTGCCGCAATGGCCCGCCGGTGCCTTCGCCGCGGTCTCATGCGCCGGGCCGATGACGCGCAGTGTCGGCGATGCGGCGCTGATGCTCTCAGCGATGGCCCGCTTCGACGCACGCGACCCGTTCTGCCTGCCCGATGATCCGCGCGACTGGCAGGCGGGGATCGAGGACGGCGTGGCGGGCCTGCGCGTCGCGCTGCTGACCCATCCGGGCTTCGAGGCGCCGCTGGATGCAGGCGGGCGGGCGGCGTTGCGGCAGGCGGCGGCGCTGCTGCATGAAGCCGGCGCCGCGGTCGAGGAGGTCGATCCCGGCCTGCCCGACACGCGCGCGATTTTCGGCCGGATCTGGGGTGTCGCGCTGATGCGGCTGGTCGCCTCCATCCCCGAGGCGCAGCGGTCCCTGCTCGACCCCGGCCTGCTGCAGGTGGCGAGCGAGACCGCGCCGCTCTCGGCGATCGAATTCCTGGATGGAGAGGCGCTGCGCGTCGCCGCCGCGCATGCCATGGCCCGGCTGCACCTGAGCTACGACCTCGTCCTCTGCCCGGCGGTGCCCGCACCGCCGCCGCTCGCCGACGCGCCGACCCGGCAAGCCGCGGAGGCGCTCTGGACGCGCTGGGCGCCCTGGACCTTCACCTTCAACCTGACGCGCCAGCCGGCGATCGCGGTGCCGATGGGCACCGGACCGGACGACCTGCCGCGCGCGGTGCAGTTCGCGGCCGCGCTATACCGCGACGACCTCGTTCTGCGCGCCGCGCGGTCGATCGAGCGTGTCGCGCCGTTCGCAATGCCGCCCGATCAGGCCTGACCGCAATACGCCTCGATCCGGTATCCATCCGGGTCGATCGCGAAGGCAGCGTAGTAATCGGCGCCGTAGTCGGGCCGCGGTCCGGGTGCGCCGTTGTCTTGGCCGCCCGTGGCCAGGGCCGCCGCGTGGAACTGATCCACCGCCTGCCTGCTCGGCGCCGCGAAGCAGAAATGCAGCCCGGAACGGGGATCGGCCGGCACCGGCTGATCCGTCACGCTGATCCAGAAACGGGTGGTGTCTGCACCATAGCCGAGCGAATCGTCGCTCCGCTGCAGGCAGGTGTAGCCGAGCGGCGCCAGCACGGCGTCATAGAACGCGGCCGTGCGCCGCACGTCGCGCACCCCGATCGAGACATGGTCGATCATCGTTGCCTTCCTCCATCAATGAAAACGCAAAGTCTTCTGTGTCCGTCGCGGTCGCGAAACGGACGTCTCGCGCGCCTCAGGTCCGCGCCACGGGGCCGCAACGCTGTCAAGGCTGCGGCTTTCAGCCGCACCGCGCACGGCGCGGCTTCGGCCTTGACAGCGTCGCGACCCCGTGGCTCCCGGCAATGGTCGCCTTCGACGGTGTCGAAGGCGCCCGAAGGCGCCTTCCAGCGAGAAGAGAAGGGGCCATCGGTGCTATGCCGCCACGCGGCGCGCGAAGAATTCCGTGTTCAGCTCCCACCCGTCACCGGCCGCGCGTTCGCCGAGCCAGTGGAACGAGTGGTCGGTGATCTCGGTGAAACGCCAACGCACCGCGGTGCCGGTTTCGTCCTCTCCGTCCTGCACGATGTCGCGGCCGTGGGCCCGCCCAAGCTGGCGGCGATAGAACTGCCGCACCGGATCGGCCCAGAGAATGTGCCAGGCATCCAACCCGGGATCGTAGATGCGCAGCGTCGTGCCGTAGAAATCGCCACGCTCGGCCGGCGCAACGCCCGCCGCGTCGCGCGCCGGCACGATCCACACATCCTGGATCGCCCGTCCCTGCAGCACCCAGCCGGCATGCACCTCGCCGCGGGTACGGCGCGGCTGCGATCCGCCCAGATGTTGCACCACGTCCATCTCCCAATGGCCGATCAGCCAGGAGTACAACCCCATCCGCTCCACACGGGCGGCTGCCCCGCGATCGCTGAGGAGCGCCTCGGCCACGGGCGAGGACTGCAAAAGGTCAGGCGCCATCGGCATCTCCCTCGATATGCGGGCTGGGCGGCCGTGCGCCGCGCATGCCTCTGCCTAGCCCGGGCGGCGCTGCCGGCGCTTGGGAAATCCTGCTATCCTGCGTCGATGATCACCAGGCGCACATGATCAGCAGGCGGACACTGGCCGCCGGATCGGGATGGAGCGTCGCCGACATCGTCTGCACGGCCGGCCCCGCCAGCCCGAGCTACGAGGAGCAGCACGGCGTGACCTGCATCGCCGCGGTCACCGCCGGCAGCTTCCAATACCGCACGACCGGCGGCGAGGCCGTGCTCGCGCCGGGCAGCCTGCTGCTGGGCAATCACGGACAGTGCTTCGAATGCGGTCACGAGCACGCGACCGGCGATCGCTGCCTCGCCTTCTACTACGCGCCCGAGACCCTCGATCAAATCGCGTCGGACGTGCCGGGACTGCGGCACGTCGCCTTCGCCCCTCCCGCCCTGCCGCCGCTCGCGGCCCTGACGCCGTTGCTGGCCAGCTCCGAGGCCGCACGCGACCATCCCGATCCCTCGGCGTTCGAGGAACTGGCGCTCGCCCTCGCTCACGCCGTGCTGTCTGCCCTGACCGGCGCCGCTCCGAAACGACGCGCCCCACGGCCGCGCGAGGTGCGACGCGTCACGGAAGCGCTGCGGCGCATCGAGGCGGAGGCGACCGAGCCGCTGGCGCTCGACAACCTCGCCCGATCCGTCGGCATGAGCCCGTTCCATTTTCTGCGCACCTTCCGCCAGCTCGTCGGCATGACGCCGCATCAGTTCCTGCTGCGCACCCGCCTGCATCGAGCGGCGGCGCGGCTGCGGCGCGGGACCGATCCGGTGTCCGCGATCGCCTTCGAGCTCGGCTTTGGCGATCTCTCCACCTTCAACCGGCAGTTTCGCCGCCTCACCGGTCAGAACCCGACCGAGTTCCGCGCCCGCGCGCGCTGAACCGCGCGGTGTGGCGCACGTCACTGCGCGCCCCGGAGTGCCGGCGCATGCTGCCGGCACGCGGCTCTGGGAGGACACGGCGATGGCCGATCCGTACACGGAGATTGCCTACGGGCTTTGCGCGCTGCTGGTCGTCGGCTACGCCTGGGACCGGTTCAATACGCCGGCAAGCAACCGCTCCTCGACGCTCCGGGCACTCTACTGGTCGAGCTGCGCCGGCTACATCATGAGCGCGCTGACGCTGTTCGGCCTGCTCTCCGCGGTCTTCGAAATGACGCCGTGGCGCCAGGCGATTCTCGGCCCGAAGGCGGACAGCTCGGTGCCGGCGCCGCTGCTCGCGACGCTCGCCATGACGACACTTCTCACATCCTTCCCGCCGCTCAAGCGGCTCGATCAGGGCCTGCTCGCGATCTTCCAGGAATGGGGCGCGATCCCGGCCGAGGTGAAGCGGCGCGTCGCCGCGATGACGCCGTCGAGCTTCAGCGTGACCGAAGCCGAAGCCGAGGCGCTGCAAAGGGCCTATCGGGACACGTATGGCGAGGGAACCCCGGGCGCCCGCATCGCCGAGTTCCTGCGCAGCGACGGCGCCGAGGGCTGGCAGCGCTCGGAATACCGCTTCACCCGCGTGGTCAAGCTCTACGACCAGTTCCGCCGGCTGGCGACGCTACGCCCCTACGCCCGGTTCTTTGCGGACAGCGCGGCGGAGATCGACGCGCTCGACCAGCGTATGGCGCGCTTCCTCACCGACTCGCTCGGTGCCCTGACGCTGGCCGCACGGTTTCGCGCGGTTGAAAGCGGTGCGGCCTATGAGGAGGTGATGCAGGAGCGACGCGAAACCTTCGCTTCCGGCTGCCAGGACATGTTCCGCGACATCGCGCGCCTGCTCGCGCGCGCCGTGCTGCGCTCCGAAGGCAGCGAGTGCGACATCGTGCGGCGCCTGCGCGGCATCGGCTTCTCAGCCGCCGAGCCGATGAACACGCCAAGCTTCCCGATCAACTCGCTGACCGTGCTGGCCCTCGCTCTGTTCGGCTACCTGTTCGCGGTCGGCGTGTTTTTCTCGCACCTGCCCGGCTCGCCCCACCTCACGCGCGGCGCGCTCGACATGGCCTGGCGCATCACCGTGATCCGGCTGGCGACGGTCGGCGTGACGATCTGGCTGATGCAGCACTATGCCTTCTTCCGCCGCGAAGCGGGGGAGCCGCTGCGGGTTTTCGCCTATGTCGTGGCAGGACTGATCGCCGCCGTGGTCACGGTCGCGATCTACCAGCTGCTCGAGATCGGCCAGCTCGATCCGGCAGCCGCCCTGCGACAAAGCCTGCCGGCGGCGGTCCTCAGCGGCGCGCTCTGCACCGCCGTCGCGCTCTGCTGCGACGACTGGCCACAGGACACCGAACCGCCGGCCTGGCTGCGTGCGGCGGAGGCCGCGGGCTGCGCGATGGCAATGGCGATGGCGGCGGTGCTCGTGCTCTACGGCGATCTGCTGCCGCCGCCGCTGAATGCGCTGTCGGGGGTCATGCTGCTCAGCTGGATCGTCCTGCCGAGCATCCTGGCTCTGGTCATCGGCGGGTTCGTGCCGCAGATCTACCGCGCCGCCCGTCGCGCCGCGACGCGTCGGCGCCGCGAGGCGCTGATGACGCAGCCGGGCGCGGCGCCGCGGCCGAGCGCCATCGCGCTGCCCCCGCTCGCCCGCCTCGCCGCCGGGATCGCCGCCGCGCCCCGACAGCCATCCTCAGCGGCGCCGCCGACGATCGCCGCGCCGGCCAGAGCCATCTCAGGCTGACCGTCTCGGCGATCGGATACCAGTGTGACGATCCGGAAATTCGCGATACTTCATATCGTGAATTTGCGAATCCGAATCAGACTAGATTCAAAGGTTTAGGTGGCCCGATTCACGTGAAATTCGCTGCAGCGAATTTCACGATCGGGACACCGGGAGCGGCTGACATCCGCGTCATTCGGCCGGTGCATCGCGCAGGCGCCGCGGCGCGACGTAGCCGCTGACCTCGGCGCCGGCGTCCGCCGCCAGCCGCGCCGCCGCCGGCGCCGCCGCCAGCGCGAAGCCTGCCACGACGAGGAAGGCCAGGCTGAAATCGCCGGGCGTTGGAGCAGCATGGCCGGTGACCCGGATCGACGCGGCCAGCACGGCGGCCGAGACCGAAATGCCGAGCGTGAGCGAGAGCTGCTGGAAGGTGCTGTAGAAGCTGGTCGCCGAGCTCATCTCCCGGCGCGGGATGTCGGCATAGGCGATCGTGTTGTAGGCCGTGAACTGCAGCGACTGGAAGAAACCGCCGGCCAGCAGCACGGCGTAGATCGCGGCGAGCGGCCAGCCCGGCCGGAACGCGGCATAGAGCGCGAGCAGCGACGCCGACAGAATCCCGTTCCAGACCAGCGCCCGCCGGAAGCCGATCCGGCGCAGCACCCGCGGCGCGACGCCGCGCATCACCAGCGAGCCGGCGGCGCTCGCGAAGGTGATCAGCCCGCTCTGCGCCGCGGTCATGCCGAACCCGAGTTGCAGCATCATCGGCAGCAGGAACGGAGTCGCGCCGATCGCAATGCGAAACAGCGAGCCGCTGAGCACGGAGAGCCCGAAGGTCGGCACGCGCAGCAGCCGCATGTCGAGGATCGGATGCGGATGGCGCGCCGCATGGCGCAAATAGAGCGCGCCGCTCAGCCCGCCCACCGCCAGCAGTGCCGTCGCCGCGGCGGGCGAGGCGGCGCCGCGACTCGCGGTCTCGAGCCCGAACATCAGGCAGGACAGCGCGACCCCCGAGAGGGCAAGTCCGGCGACGTCGAACGGGCCGGGTTCCGGCTCGCGCACATCCTCGATGAACAGCGTCACCAGGGTGATGCCGAGCAGCCCGATCGGCACATTGATGTCGAAAATCCAGCGCCAGGACAGGTAGGTGGCGATGAAGCCGCCGACCGGCGGCCCGACCACCGGGCCGACCGTCGCCGGGATCAAGAGCCAGGCCATGGCCGATACCAGCTCCGATTTCGGCGTCGTGCGCAGCAGCACCAGCCGGCCCACCGGGACCATCATCGCGCCGCCCATCCCCTGCAGGATGCGCGAGGCGACCAGGAAGGGCAGCGAGGTGGCCAGTCCGCACAGGATCGAGCCCAGCGTGAACAGCGCGATCGCGGCGCGGAAGACGGTGCGCGAGCCCAGCCGGTCAGCGATCTTGCCGCTCGCCGGGATGAACACGGCGAGGCTGAGCAGGTAGGAGGTCAGCGCCACGCTCATGTTCAGCGGCGAGGCGTCGAAGGAGCGTGCCATGTCCGGAAGCGCGGTCGAAAGCACGGTCGCGTCGAGTTGTTCCATGAACAGCGCGCTGGCGACGATCAGCGCGGTCAGTCGCGTGCTGGCATGACGGGGCGCCGCCGGTGCGGCGCGGCCTGCGAAGATCCGGAGCTGCATTTCAGCCAAATGTCTGCGTTGTGCCGCGCAGCGTAACCAGCAAATGCCGCATGGCCGCGTCGCCTCAGGCGCAGATTTCGACGCGCCGGCCCTCTGCCCATTGGTCGAGCGGGTCTGGGATCGGGCCGCAGAGCGGCCCGATGGGGCGGAGCCCCTGGCCTTGCCTGCCTCCGCCCGCCCGGTCTAACCCGCGCCGCTTGCAGGGAAGGCGAATGTGACGCGGCTCCAGGATCGCAGCGGCAGGACCGATCCGGAGCCCGACGGGCTGCCGATGCCGCAGCGCGGCTGGGCGATCCTGACCGTGGCGCTCGCGATCACGCTCGCCGTGCTGGACAGCGCCATCGCCAACGTGGCGCTGCCGACCATCGCGCGGGACCTGCAGGCGAGCCCGGCCGCCTCGATCTGGGTGGTCAATGCCTACCAGCTCGTGATCACGATTTCGTTGCTGCCGCTCGCCTCGCTGGGCGAGATCTTCGGCTATCGCCGCGTCTATCAGGTCGGGCTCGCGGTCTTCACCGTCGCCTCGGCCGCCTGCTCGCTGTCCGATTCGCTGCTGACGCTGACGCTTGCCCGGGTGATCCAGGGCTTCGGTGCCGCCGGCATCATGAGCGTCAATACGGCGCTGGTGCGCTTCATCTACCCGCGCGCCAGTCTCGGGCGGGGGATCGGCATCAACGCGCTGGTGGTCGCGATCGCCGCGGCCACCGGCCCGACCATTGCCGCGGCGATCCTCGCCGTCGCGCCCTGGCCCTTTCTGTTCCTGGTCAACGTGCCGATCGGCGCCGTCGCCTTCGTGATCGCCGCGCGGTCGCTGCCGCGCACGCCGCGGTCGCCGCACCGCTTCGACCTGCGCAGTGCGGCGCTGAACGCCGTCGCCCTCGGCCTGCTGATCACTGCGATCGACGGGCTCGGCCACCAGGAAGCAGGCACTTCCGTGGCGCTCGAGTTCGCCGCGGCGTTCGCCGCCGGCACGCTGCTGGTGCGGCGGCAACTCGCCTTGCCGAACCCGCTGCTGCCCGTCGATCTGCTGCGCATCCCGATGTTCAGCCTGTCGCTCGCCACCTCGGTCGCCTCGTTCGCGGCGCAGATGCTCGCCTTCGTGTCGCTGCCGTTCTGCCTGCAGGACGTGCTCGGGCGATCACAGGTCGCGACCGGGCTGCTGCTGACGCCTTGGCCGGCGACGATCGCGGTGGTGGCGCCGATCGCCGGGCGGCTGGCCGACCGGTATTCCGCCGGCATCCTGGGCGGCATTGGGCTGGCGGTGCTGGCCGCCGGGCTCGCCCTGCTGGCAACGCTTGGCGCGCATCCCGGCGACGTCGCGATCGGCTGGCGCACCGCGCTGTGCGGCGCCGGGTTCGGCCTGTTCCAGGCGCCGAACAACCGCGCGATCATCAGCGCCGCGCCGCGCAGCCGCACCGGCGGCGCCAGCGGCATGCTCGGCACCGCGAGGCTGCTCGGCCAGACCACCGGGACCGCCGTGGTGGCGCTGATCTTCGGCCTGGCGCCGCGGAGCGGCACCGTGCTGGCGCTGATCGTCGCTGCGTGCTGCGGCGCCATCGCCGCCGCGGTCAGCCTGTTGCGCCTGTCCCGCCGCGCCGATCCGACGCGCGTCGCGTGATCACGGCGGCCGCGCGCCACTGACACAGATCTGCAATGCAGACCCGGGCGATTGCCGCACGCCGAGAGCGCGCGCAGGCTTGCCGCGTCGCCAGGGGGAGCCGTTCGCGGCTGAGAGGTCCCGCAGGGGACGACCCCTCGAACCTGATCCGGGTCACACCGGCGTAGGAATGGGGACCAGCATGCGCGATCACGCGATTTCCCGCCCGGAGGATCGACCGACGCCGGGGCCGCTCCTGGCGTGAACGGCACCGTCATCGGCCTGGTGCTGGTTGCGGCGGCGCTGCACGCGACCTGGAACGCCCTGTTGCGTACCGGGGGCGACCGGTTGTGGTCGATGACGGTGATGAGCGCCGCGACCGCGGTGGTCGCCCTGCCGGTGGCGATCGCGGCGCCACTGCCGCGGCCGGCGAGCTGGCCGTTCATCGCCCTCTCCTCGACGCTGCAGGTCGGGTACAGCCTGTTCCTGACCGCGGCCTACAAGACCGGCGGCCTGGCGCAGGTCTATCCCATCGCCCGCGGCTCGGCCCCGGTGCTGGTGACGGTGGCCGCCTTCCTGCTTGCCGGACAGCGCCCGGCTCCGGGGGCGCTGGCCGGGATCGCGACGATCGCCGCGGGCATGGCGACCCTGGCGCTGGGGCGCGGCCGGGCGGACCGGCGCTCGATGCTGCTCGCACTCGGCACCGGCTGCTTCATCGCTGCCTACACCACGTCGGACGGGTTCGGCTCCCGCGCCGCCGGCAACCCGCTGATCTATGTCGCGTGGATCTACGCCGCCTATGGCAGCCTGATGCTGGCGGGCCACCTGGCGCTTCGCGGCAAGCCGACGCAGCCGATCTGGTCGGCCGCGACCGGGCGGGCGGTGATCGGCGGCGTGCTGCAGCTCCTCGCCTATGGGACGGTGGTGGCGGCCCTGTCGCTTGGCCAGTTCGGGTCGGTGGCGGCGCTGCGCGAGACCGGCATCATCTTTGCCGCGATGATCGGACGGGTGTTCCTGGGCGAGACCCTGCCGCCGCGGCGGCTCGCCGCCTGCGGGCTGGTGGCGCTCGGCGCGGTGCTGCTGGCGGCGTGACCCGCTTCTGCCCGGCGTCCGATCATTCATCGGGCCGCCATTGATCGCGGCACCGGTTGCGGTCAGAAAGGAGGCGAGGACCCGGATCGATCCCGGACCGATGGAACGGACCGAACACACCATGGCGACGACGACGTTGACCACCGAGACCGTCGGGCCGACCACGCCCGAGGCCTTCCTCGCCGACCGGCAGGGGTTCTGGATTTCCTTCACCCATTTCATCGTCGGCGGCGTCGCACTGGTGGTGCTGATCCTGGTGTTGATGGCGCTGTTCCTGTTGTAGCGCCGCCGCGCCGGGGTTCGCCGGCGCACCCGTCGTGCGGGAAGCGCCGGGCCACGCGGCGTTGACGGGTCGTCCCGGCCGATGCCGAACCACTGGCACGGCACGCCGGTCGCGCGCGATCAGGCACGAGCCAGCTTTCGCACGGAGATCCCATGCACCTGGCCATCGATCCGGTCGTCGCGGCAGGGGTGTTCATCTGCACCGCGGTGACCGACGCCGTCTACGTCCAGTTCAACGCCGCCGTCTCGGCACGCAGGCGCTTCGGCGCGGCGAACTGGAGCGGGCTGTGGTACCTGCTCTCCGCCTTCGCGGTGATCAGCTACACACAGAACGCCGTGTATGTGCTGTTCGCCGCGTCCGGCTCCTGGTTCGGCGCCTTCGCATCGGTGAGCTGGCTGGTGCGCCGACGGCGCAGCGAGGTCGATATCCCTTGACGGCAGTTCGCCCGCGCGCCCGGCCGCGCCGGGCCGCAGCGCTCGTCGCTTGCTTGATGCTGGCCGCATGCCAATCGGGCCGGATGGCGATGCCGCGCAGCCCGGCCGCCTCCGAGGCGGCGCCACAAGCCCCGGCCACCGACACGGTCTATGTCGTCGGCCGCGGCTGGCACACCGATATCGGGCTGCCGACCGCGGAGACCGGGCCAAGCCTGGCCGGGCCGGCGAGCGACTTCCCCGGCGCGCGCTACCTGGTGTTCGGCTTCGGCGAGAAGGGCTACCTGCTCAGCCGCGACCGGGGGCTGTTCGAGATGCTGACGGCGCTGTTGCCGAGCCCGGGGATGATCCTGGTGACCGGTCTGCGGGATTCGCCGGTCGCGGCGTTCGGCGCCGAGCACGTCGTGGCCCTTCGCGTCACCCCAGAGGAGCGGCAGCGCGTCACGCGTTTCATCGCCGCGTATCTGGCGCGGGACGGAGCCGGACGCGCGCAGCCGATCGGCGATGGTCCCTATTCCGGCAGCCTGTTCTACGCCTCGGACGGCACCTACGACGGCTTCCACACCTGCAACACGTGGACGGCGGAGGCGCTGCGTCAGGCGGGCCTGCCGGTCACCGCGACGGGGATCCTGTTCGCGGACCAGGTGATGGCGGAGGCCCGGCGGGCCGCGGCCGCGCAGGACGAGGAGCCGGCGCGGCGGACCGCCGAGCGTTAGGTGCTACTGGCAGGGTGGCGTCGTCGCGGTGCCGCAGCCCGCAGGGGCCGGCACGACGACGGTGCTGGGCGCCGGCGGCGGCGGCGAACTGCTGCTGAAGCTGATGCAGCCCGCCAGCGCGAGGGGCAGCAGCAGGGCGAGTAGGGACGGGCGCATGCAGAACGCTCCTGGCAGGGGGATTCGGGCTTGCTGGGGGCAGGCGTACGGCGGCGGGACTGTGCGATAGGGCCCGAAGAGTGCCAAGACCCCGCGCCACAGCGGGGCGCGCCGCGCCCTCCCCGTCTACAGCGCGATGCGGCCGTCCTGTCGCCTTCAGCCAGGGAGCGCACCGCACACGCGGCCGCCGGTAGATCGCGTCGCTTCGGTCACGCGGCAATCGCGGGGTTCGCCCCCGGCCCGAGGCATCGCGAGGCAGAGATCCGTCCCACATGAAGGTCCGGTCGGTGCGACGGGCGGCGCGCCCGCCCGCGCCGGATCGTCACTTCAGGTGCTGAGCGAGATGCTTGTTCATCTCGAACATCGTCACCTTGTCCTTGCCGAAGACCGGGCGGAGCTTGTCGTCGGCCAGGATCTCGCGCCGGTTCTCCGGGTTCTGCAGGTTGTGGGCCTTGATGTAGTCCCAGATCTTGCTGACGACCTCGCCCCGCGACAGCTTGCCGGGCCCGACCACGGCGGCGAGTTCCTTCGACGGCTGCAGCGGAGTCTGCAACGCGCCTTTCTTCGGAGCCGCGCCCTCCTGTGAGGAAGCCTCCTTCGCGGACTTCTTGGTTGGCATGGATGGTCTCCTCGGGGCCGAATCGCCCGGCGCCATTATGACACTTACCCTCGGGCAGGATGAAAGGGAGACGAATGCAGCCGGGCCGGTCAAGTTCCCGCCGGTCTGTGCGCGCGACGTCACAAGCCCCCGCGCGGCGGGACCAGCCGCTTCAACGGCGCCAGGGGCGCGCGGTGGTGGCGGACCCGGCGCTGCTCGGAGCCTCAGGCGACCGGGACGGAGCGTGCCGCGGCGCGGGACGCGCTCTCCGCGGCGGGCAACCGGCCCTGGCTGACCGCGGCGCAGATGAAGGAGAGCACGCCGACCGCCGCGATCATCGCCGCGACCAGCCAGGGCCGGTTGCCGTTGACCTGCAGCAGCCACAGGGCGGCGAGCGGGGTGAAGCCGCCGACGATGGAGGAGACCTGGTAGGCGACCGAAAGCCCGGTGTAGCGCACCCGCGGCGCGAACAATTCGGCGAAGAAGCTCGGCTGCACGCTCAGCATCAGCGTCGGACCGAGGTTGTAGACGATGATGAAGCCGACCCAGACGGCGAGATCCGTGCGCATCCCGAGCAGCCAGAAGAACGGGAATGCCAGCAGGGCGGCGAAGGCGGCCCCGGCCATGTAGGTCTGCCGCCGTCCGAACCGGTCTCCCAGCAGGCCGAACAGGGGCGTGACCACGAGCCCGACTGCCGCGGTCGCCATCTGCGCCCCGAGCGCGGTCGCGGCGCCGAGCCCGAGCGCCACCGTCACGTAGGTCAGGCCGAAGGATTTAATCATGTTGCCGGCGACCGTCTCGGCCAGCCGGGCGCCGGTCGCCAGGATCGCGCTGCGCTTGTGGGTGCGCAGCAACTGCATGGCGGGCAGTGCGGTGGTCTGCTCCGCGGTCGCGATGAAGTCGGGCGTCTCGGAAATGCTGAGGCGCACGTACAGCCCGACCGCCAGCATCACGGCACTCAGCAGGAACGGGATGCGCCAGCCCCAGGCCATGAAGGCGTCGTGCGGCAGCAGCGCCGACAGGCTGAACACGCCGGTCGCCAGCAGCAGCCCGCCGGGGGAGGCCGCCTGCGGCAGGCTGCCCCAGAAGCCGCGGCGTGACCGGGGCGCATGCTCGATCGCGATCAGGCTGGCACCGCCGTACTCACCACCGAGTCCGATGCCCTGCAGCACGCGCAGGATCACCAGCAGGATCGGCGCCGCCGGCCCGATCGCGGCATAGCCGGGCAGCAGCCCGATCAGGAAGGTGCCGATGCCGATGATGACCAGGGTGGCGATCAGGCTCGTCTTGCGGCCGAGACGGTCGCCGATATGGCCGAAGATGAAGCCGCCGAGCGGCCGCGCGAGGAACCCGGCGGCGAAAGCGCCAAACGCTGCCATGGTTCGGGCGACCGGATCGTGGCCGGGGAAGAAGACCTGCCCGAATACCAGCGCCGCACCAGTGGCAAATATATAAAAATCATACCACTCGAGCAACGCGCCGACAAAACCGGCGGCCGCTGCCTTCGGCATAGAGATCCGCATCCAGGTCACCCGTTCGCTGATCCAGGAACGATCATACCCGTGAAGGCGGCCGTCACGCTACAAGGACGGCACGCCTTTGCTGGTGGAATACTCGAAATGCAGCGCCTGACCGGGAAATACGATCGGATGTATGGCGTGCGCTGCGACCGCGGCCTCGCTGAAACCTTGCAGAATTAACTTTAGCTTTCCGGGATAAGTCGCGACGTCGCCGATCGCGAACACGCCGGGCAGGCTGGTCTCGCAGGTCGCCGGGTCCACGGAAAGGTGATGCCGGTCCAACGCCAGGCCCCAACCGGCGATCGGCCCGAGATCCATGGAGAGCCCGAAGAAGGGCAGCAGCACGTCGGCCGGCAGCAGCCGCGTGCCGCCCTCGAGCGAGGCGACCTCGACCGCGTCCAGCCGCCCGTCCGCGCCGTGCAAGGCGTGGAGCTGATACGGGATGACCAGCGCCAGTTCGCCGGCGGCCGCCGCGGCATCGAGCTGGGCCGCGGTCTCCGGCGCGGCGCGGAAGCGGCCGCGGCGGTGCACCACCGCGACGCTCGCCGCCACCTCCTTCAGCGCCAGCGCCCAATCCACCGCGGAATCACCGCCGCCGGCGATAACCACCCGCCGGCCGCGGTAATCCTCCCGCCGCCGCACGTAGTATTGTACGCCGCCCGTGGCCTCGAAGGCTTCGAGCCCGGCGAGCGGCGGCCGGTTCGGCCCGAACGCGCCGGCGCCGGCGGCGAGCAGTACCACCCGCGCCCGCACCACGTCGCCGCGATCGGTGCCGAGCGTGAAATCGCCGGCCGCGCCGGAGAGCCGCTCCACCCGGCGGCCGAGCAGGCGCGGCGGATCGAACGGCGCGATCTGCCGTTCGAGCTGGGCCACCAGGTGCTCGGCGGCGATCTGCGGATAGGCCGGGATGTCGTAGATCGGCTTCTCCGGATAGAGCGCGGTGCACTGGCCGCCGATTTCGTCCAGCGCATCGATCAGCACGCTGCGCAGCTTCAGCATGCCGCATTCGAAGACGGCGAACAGGCCGACCGGCCCGGCGCCGACGATCGCCACGTCGGTCTCGATCTCGCGTGCCATGGCGCCGACGCTACAGGTGGCCGCGCGGCGCCCACAAGCGTGCCGCGACGGTTGTCCGGGCCACGCCCGGTTTGGCAGATTGGCGGCGATGCCGGCCCCGCTTCCGAGTCCACTGCCATCCCCGCCGCGGGAGCCACCGATCGCGGCGGCGCCGCGGGTGCGCGAGCTGCCGGACCCGCAGGCGACCGCGGCGCTCGCCGCCGGCATCGCCGCGCAGCTGCGACCGGGCGACGCCGTGCTGCTGGAAGGCCCGCTCGGCGCCGGCAAGACCACACTCGCCCGCGCCCTGCTGCGGGCCGCGACCGGCAATCCTGCGCTGGAGGTGCCCAGCCCCAGCTACACGCTCGTGCAGGAGTACGAGACCGCGGCCGGGCCGGTGGCGCATTTCGACCTGTGGCGCCTGGACGGGCCGGCGGCGCTGGCCGAACTGGGCTGGGAGGCGGCGCGGCAGCACATCGTGCTCGTGGAATGGCCGGACCGGCTGGGCGCTCTGCGGCCCGATGATGCCCTGACCATCACGCTCTCGCTCAATGGCCCGACCGCGCGGCGGGCGGTCCTGCACGGCTGGGAGGACCGCCTCGCGTGAACCCGCCCGTCCAGGCAATGGTACTTGCCGCCGGCTTCGGCCGACGCATGCGGCCGCTCACCGCCGAGACCGCCAAGCCGCTGCTGCCGCTCGGCCGGCGCACCTTGCTCGACCACGTGCTCGACCGGCTCGAGGCGGCGGGCGTGCGGCAGATCGTCGTCAACGCCCACTGGCAGGCCGATCGGCTCGCCGCGCACCTTGGCGCCCGGCGCGGCCCGGCGGCGCTGCGGCTGCGGCGCGAGGCGCGGCTGCTCGACACCGGCGGCGCCGTCGCCGCGGCCCTCGCCGAGGGCGATCTCGACGACGCGCCGCTCTACCTGGTCAATGGCGACAGTTTCTGGCTCAACGGGCCGGCGCCGGCACTGCTGCGGCTGGCCGGCGCATTCGATGCCGACGCGCTGGACGCGGTGCTGCTGGTGCATCCCACCTTCCAGGTGGCCAGCGAGACCGGTGCCGGCGATTTCGCGCTCGACGAATGGGGCGCGGTTCGGCGCCCGGCGGAGCAGGAGATCGTGCCCTACGTCTACGCCGGCGTGCAGCTTTTGCATCCGCGCGCGCTGCACGAGGCCGGTGCCCCCGGCGAGCCGTTCGGCATGAATAGCGTCTGGGATCGGTCGATCGCCGAAGGGCGGCTGCGCGCCCTGGTGCATGACGGGCTCTGGTTTCACCTCTCGACCCCGGCCGATCTGGCGCAGGCCGAGGACGCGCTGCAGGCGCAGGTGACCGGGGAGACACGGTGAACCTCGCCTCGATCCCGCCGCATCTGCCGTTCCTCGACACGCTGGCCGGCGCCTGGATGGCGCGCTACGGCGCCGGCGACGACCCCGCCGCCGTCGCGGACGGGCTGATCCTGCTGCCGACCCGCCGGGCGGCGCGCGGGCTGACCGACGCCTTCCTGCGCGCCTCCGACGGCCGGCCGCTGCTGCTGCCGCGCATCGCCGCCTTCGGCGCGCTGGACGAGGGAGCGCTCGCGCTGGAGGGCGCGCTCGATTTGCCGCCGGCGGTCGATCCGATGCTGCGGCTGGCGGTGCTCACCCGGCTGGTCCTGGCCTGCGACGGCCGTGACGGCGCGCCCACCGGCGCCGACACCGCCTGGCCACTCGGATCCGCGCTGGCCGAGCTGCTGGACGACATCGCCCGGGCGGAGATCGACTTCGCCGCCGCCCTGCCGCAGGCCGCCGATCCGCGCTTCGCCGGCCACTGGCAGCGCACGCTGCGCTTCCTCGAGCTGGTGACGCGCTTCTGGCCGGACTGGCTGGCCGAGCAGCAACTGATCGACGTGGTGCCGCGGCAGCGCCGGCTGCTTGACGCGCAGGCCGCCTCCTGGGGCGAGCGGCCGCCTTCGCATCCGGTCTGGGTCGCCGGCACGACGGGCGCGGTGCCGGCGATTGCCCGCCTGCTGCGCGTCGTCGCCGGGCTGCCGCAGGGGCTGGTCGTGCTGCCAGGCGTCGATCTCGGCATGGACGAGGCGACCTGGGAGGCGCTGCAGGACGGCCATCCGCAAGCCGGGCTGCGCGACCTGCTGGCCGGCCTCGGCGCCACGCGCGGCGACGTGGCATCCTGGCCGGCGGCAGCGGGCCCGGTGCCGGCCGGGCGCGTCGCGACGCTCGAGCGGGCGCTGCTGCCGGCCGCCAGCCTGCATCGCTGGCAGGGCGCGCCGGCGCCCGAGATCACCGGGCTCTATCAGGCGCGCCCGGCCGACCAGCAGGAGGAGGCGGTGGCGATCGCGATCGCCCTGCGCGATGCGCTGGAGCGGCCGGGTGCCCGCGCCGCGCTGGTGACGCCCGACCGGCATCTGGCCGCGCGTGTCACCGCCGAGCTGCTGCGCTTCGGCGTCATCGCCGATGACAGCGCCGGCGAGCCACTCGCGCAGACGCCGCCCGCGGCCTTCCTGCGCCTGCTCGCCGGCGCAGTGGTCGAGGGGCTGGCGCCGGTGGCGCTGCTGTCGCTGCTCAAGCACCCGCTCGCCGCGGCCGGCCTCGACCCCGCCACCTGCCGCGCCGCCGCGCGCACGCTGGAGCGCCTGTGCCTGCGCGGGCCGCGCCCGGCGCCCGGGATCGCCGGGCTGCGCGCCGCCCTGGCGCTCGCGGTCCGGCCGACGAACTCGGCGGAGGACGGCTCGGCGGAACCCGTCCCGGAGGCGCGCGCGCAGGCCGGGGAGCGGGCGGCCGGCCTGCTCGACCGACTGGAGGCGGCGCTGGCGCCGCTGCTCCGCCTCGCCACCCTGGACGCCACGGCCCCCGCCTCGGCGCTGGCGGCGCTGCTCGCGGCGGCGGAAGCGCTGGCCGCGACCGACGCCGAACCCGGCGCCGCGCGGCTCTGGTCGGGCGAAGAGGGCGAGGCGCTCGCCACGCATCTCGCGGCACTCGCCGCGGCGCTGCCCGTGCTGCCGCCGCTGCCGCCCGCTGCGCTGCCGGGCCTGCTGGACGCGAGCATGGCCGGGACGATGGTCCGCAGCCGCCGGGCGCTGCGCGGGCGCGAGGGCACCGAGCACCCGCGGGTGTTCATCTGGGGCCTGCTGGAGGCGCGGCTGCAAACGGCCGACCTGATCGTGCTCGGCGGATTGGTCGAGACGGTCTGGCCGCCCGCGACGGATCCCGGCCCGTGGATGAGCCGGCCGATGCGGCTCGAGGTCGGACTGCCCTCGCCCGAAGCGGTGATCGGCCAGCTCGCGCACGACTTCGTGCTCGCCGCCTGCGCCGCGCCGGTCGTGATCCTGTCCTGTCCGCGCCGGCGCGACGGCGCCCCCGCAGTGCCGGCGCGCTGGCTGGCCCGGCTCTCCGCCATGCTGGCCGGCGCCGGGCGCGCGCTGCCGGAACATCCCTGCACCGAATGGACGCGGGCGCTGGATCAGCCGGCCGGGCCGCCGCGCCCGGTCGCCCCACCCGCGCCGCGCCCGCCGGTGGCTGCCCGGCCGCGGCGGCTGAGCGTGACGGAGATCGAGACCTGGCTGCGCGACCCGTACGCCATCCACGCCCGGCACGTGCTGAAGCTCCGCCGCCTGCTGCCGATCGACCAGAGCGCGGATGCCGCCGATTACGGCAGCATCGTGCATGCCGGGCTGCATGATTTCCTGCGCGCCGTCGGCACCGCCTGGCCCGCGGACGCGCCCGCGCGGCTCGCCGCCTGCATGGACCGGGCGCTGGCGGCGGCCGGCATGCGCCCGGCGCTCGCCGCCTGGTGGCGGCCGCGGCTGCACCGGATCGCCGCCTGGGTCGGCGCGACCGAGGCGGCGCGGCGCGGCAGCGGCGACCCGGTCGCCATCGCCTCCGAGATCAGCGGCGAATGGCAGCTCGCCGGGCCGGAGGGCCCGTTCGTGCTGCATGGCCGCGCCGACCGGATCGAGCGGCGGGCGGACGGCACGCTCGCCATTCTCGACTACAAGACCGGCCAGCTGCCGCAGCCCGGCGAGGTCGAGCGCGGCACGGCGCCGCAACTGCCGCTGGAAGCGGCGATGGCGGGCATGGGGGCGTTCGGCGCGGCGCTCGCCGGGCCGGCCGCCGAGCTGACGTACTGGCGTCTCACCGGCGGGTTCGAGGCCGGCGAGGAGAAGACGCTGTTCCGCGGCAAGCCCGACGCCGTGGCCGCGGCGGCGGAGCAGGCGGCGGCAGGGTTGCGCGCGCTGATCGCAGCGTTCGACGATCCCGGCCAGCCCTATCTGTCGCAGCCCAACCCGGGTGCGGTGCCGCGCTTCTCCGACTACGCCCAGCTCGCGCGCGTCGCCGAATGGGCCGGCGCGGAGGACCGGGAGGCGGGCGAGGATGCCTGATTGGACGCCGCCCGACCCGCTGCCCGGCGAGGCGGCCGGTTCCGGGCGGGGCGCCTCGTCGGCCGACCCGGCGCCGCCCGACCAGCACACCCCCGACGAACGCGGCCCTGTCAGCGCGGCCCCGGCCGCGCGCGCCGAGGCGGCGCAGCGCGCCGCCTCCGATCCCGCCGTCTCCGCCTTCGTCGCCGCCTCGGCCGGATCGGGCAAGACCAAGCTGCTGACCGACCGGCTGCTGCGACTGATGCTGGAGGGCGCGCCGCCCGGGCGCATCCAGTGCCTCACCTTCACCCGCGCCGCCGCGGCGGAGATGGCAGTGCGGCTGCAGACGCGGCTCGGCGAATGGGTCACGCTCGACGACGCAGCACTGGACGCCCGACTGCGCGCGCTGGCGGTCGAGCCGACGGAGGCGGTGCGGGTGCAGGCGCGGCGGCTCTTCGCCGACGTGCTCGACCTGCCGGGCGGCATGCGCATCGACACGATCCACGCCTTCTGCCAGTCGCTGCTGCGCCGCTTCCCGCTGGAGGCGGCGCTGTCGCCGCATTTCCGCCTGGTCGAGGAGGTCGAGATCGCGGCGGCGCTGGGCGAGGCGCGGGAGCGCCTGCTCGGTGCCTGCCCGCCGGAAGCTGCCGGAGCGCTCGCCGCGCTGGCCGGGCTGATCGATGCCGGGCAGTTCGGCCGCATCATCGAAATGCTGGATGGCCACCGGGAGGCGCTGCGGGAGGCGTTCGCGCTCGACCCGGCGGCGCGGGCCGCGGCGCTGCGGCGTCTGGTCGGCGTCGCCGCGGCCGACGACGCCGCCCTGGTCGCCGCCGCCGCCAAGGCGCCGGCGGAGGCGCTCGCCGACGCGTTGCGGGTCGCCGCGACGCGCGGCGCGGACGCGGTGAAGCGTCACGCGGCGGCGATGCTGGACTGGCTGGCGCAGCCGCCCGCCGCGCGCGCCATGCGGTGGCAGGAATGGCTGGAGCTGCTGCTCACCGGCAAGGGCGAGAAACGGGCGACCTCGAAATTCTGCAATCCCGCGCTGCTCAAGGACGCGCCCGAGATCTGCCCGGCGGTCGAGGCGGAGCAGGATCGCGTGCTGGCGGTCGAGGAGCAGCGGGCGGCGCTGCGCGCCGCCGAGGCGACGGCTGCACTGCTGACGCTGGCCGGGCCGATGCTGGACGACGTCGCGCGGCGGAAGGACCGGGCCGGGCAGCTCGACCATGACGATCTGATCCGCCTCACCTCGGCGCTGCTGGTCGATCCGGGCGCCGCCTGGGTGCTGTACAAGCTCGATGGCGGCATCGACCACCTGCTGCTCGACGAGGTGCAGGACACGGCGCGGGCGCAGTGGGAGATCGCGCACGCGCTGACCGAGGAGTTCTTCGCCGGCGAGGGCGCGCGCGAGGGCCTGCTGCGCACCGTCTTCGCGGTCGGCGACCGCAAGCAGTCGATCTACTCCTTCCAGGGCGCCGATCCGGCGCAGTTCGACCATTTCCGCCGGCTCTGGGGGGCCCGGGTGCGCAACGCCGGCCAGGTCTGGCGCGAGGTGCCGCTCGACGTGTCCTTCCGCTCCACCGCGCCGGTCCTGGCGCTGGTCGATGCGGTGTTCGCCGACCCGGAAGCCGCCGCCGGCGTCGTTCCCGACGAGACGCTGCGCCACGCGGCGCACCGATCGGCCGCGCCCGGCCGGGTCGAGCTCTGGCCGCTGACGCCGCGCGAGGTGGCAACGGAGGTGCCCGGCTGGAGCGTGCCGGGGCGCAATCTCGGCCTGGCGACGCCGCAGCAGCGCCTGGCCGAGGCGCTCGCCGACTGCATCCGCGCCGAGACCGACGGCACCAGGCCGCTTGCGGGTCGCGACCGGGCGCTGGCACCCGGCGACGTGCTGGTGTTGGTGCGCCGGCGCGATGCGTTCAGCCGCGCGCTGGTGCGGGCGCTGAAGGCGCAGGGCGTGCCGGTGGCCGGGCTCGACCGGCTGACGCTGACCGCGCAGCCGGCGGTGCAGGACCTGCTGGCGCTGTGCGACGCGCTGCTGCTGCCGCAGGACGATCTGCAGCTCGCCTGCGTGCTGACCAGCCCGCTCGGCGGGCTCAGCGACGACAGCCTGATGGCGCTCGCGATCGACCGGCCGGGCACGCTCTGGGAGGCGCTGCGGCGGCGCCACGCGGAGCGGCCGGACTGGGACGCCGCCTGGCAGTTCTTCGCGACGCTGCTGCGCCGCGCCGACACGGTGACGCCGCACGCGCTGCTCGCCGAGGCGCTGGGGCCGCTCGGTGGCCGGGCGCGGCTGCTCGCCCGGCTCGGTCCGGAGGCGGCGGAGCCGGTGGATGAGCTGCTCGGCGCGGCGCTGGCCGATGCGCGGGATCACCCGCCGGCATTGCAGGGCTTCCTCCAGCGGCTGCGCGGCGCCGCGGCCGAGATCAAGCGCCGGCCCGAGGGCCCGGCGGCGGGTGGTGGGCTGGTGCGGGTGATGACGGTGCACGGCGCAAAGGGGCTGCAGGCGCCGCTCGTCATCCTGCCCGACACGACCGGCCTGCCGCCCGGCGATGTGCCGCTGCTCTGGGCCGACGATCCCGAGACCGGGCGACGCCTGCCGCTGTGGAATCCGCGCAAGGCGCTGCGGTGCGATGCAAGCCGTCGCCTGCTCGAGGCCGAACGGCGGCGCCAGGCGGACGAGCAGAACCGGCTGCTCTATGTCGCGCTGACCCGGGCCGAGGACCGGCTGGTGGTCTGCGGCGTCGCGCCGAAGCGGGCGCTGCCCGATGCGTGCTGGTACAGCCTGGTGGCGCGCGGCTTCGCCCGGCTCGGCGCGGCGGAGCAGGATTGGCCCGGCGCGCCCTGGCCCGGCGCGCCCTGGCCCGGCGCGCTGCTGGTGCACGAAACCACGCCGGCCGCCGGGGCGTCGTCGCCGCCCGAGACTCCGCAAACCGAGGCCGCGGACGGGGCGCCGGTCCCGCCGGTGCCGCTGCCCGCCTGGGCCGGATCGGCGCCGCTCTGGCGCCCGGCGCCGCCGCCCCCGGAGCCCGCCCTGCCGGTGCCGCTCGCCCCCAGCCGGCCGGAGGGGATCGCGTTCGGCGCCGTGCCACAGGCCGCCTCGCCGGCCGCCGATGACGCCGGAGTGCGCGCCCGGCGCGGCGCGCTGATCCACGCCCTGCTGCAGCATCTTCCGACCTTGCCGCCGGCGGCGCGCGAGGCGGCGGCGATCGCCTACGCCGCCCGGCCGGGGCACGGGCTCGACGCCGGCGCGGCGCGCGAAGCAGCGGTCGAGGTGTTGGCGATCCTGGCACATCCCGGCCTCGCGCCGCTGTTCGGGCCGGCAGGCCGGGCGGAGCTGGCGCTGACCGGGCTCGCCGGCGGCAACGTCGTGGTCGGGCGCGTCGACCGGCTGGCGGTGCTGCCCGACGCCGTACTGGTCGCCGATTTCAAGACCGGCCGCGCCGCGCCGCGCCGGATCGCCGACACGCCGGTGCTCTATCTGCGGCAGATGGCGGCCTATCGCGCCGTGCTGGAAGGGCTCTATCCCGACCGCGTGGTGCGCTGCGCCCTGGTCTGGACGCAGGACGCGCGCGTCGACATGCTGCCGGATGACCTCCTCTCCCGGCATGCGCCGGGAGCACGCCCGCCCGGACCGGCTTGATCGCCGGTCCCCACACGCCATCTCGACCGCAACGCGCAACGGAGAGTCACGGCATGAGTGCGAACACCAAGCCGGTCACGGACCAGACCTTCCAGAAGGACGTGCTGGAGTCCGGCGAGCCGGTCCTCGTGGATTTCTGGGCGGAGTGGTGCGGCCCCTGCAAGATGATCGCCCCGGCGCTCGAGGAGATCGGCGCCGAGTACAAGGGCAAGCTCACCGTCGCCAAGGTGAACATCGACGAGAACCCGATGACGCCGAACAATTACGGCGTGCGCGGCATCCCGACGCTGATCCTGTTCAAGAACGGCCAGCCTGCCGCGACCCAGGTGGGCGCGCTGCCGAAGAGCCGGTTGAAGGACTGGATCTCGTCCAACATTTGAGTCGCTTCACCGCAGTCTACCGCGTTCGCGCCGACGCTGACTCGATCGAGGCGCGGGCGCGGGCGATTGCCGTCGAGCAAAGCGTCGAGATGCCGCTGGAGGCAATCGACGACGCGTCGATCCTGCAAGACATCGTAGGCAAGGTCGAAGCGATCGAGGATCGCGGCGGCGGGATTTTCGACGTCCGCATTGCGCTGGCGACGGCGACGGTTGGCGACGACGCAGGGCAGTTGCTGAACATGGTGTTCGGCAATACCTCGCTGCATGACGATGTCACGCTCGTGGATGTCGCCGTGCCGGCGACCTTCGGCGGACCGCACCATGGCGTCGACGGGCTGCGCGATCGGGTCGGGGCGTTCGGCCGCGCGTTGACGTGTTCCGCGCTGAAGCCGCAAGGGCTGCCGCCGGCGCGTCTTGCCGTCATCGCCGAACGCTTTGCGCATGGTGGCATCGACTTCATCAAGGATGACCATGGCTTAGCGGATCAGGCCTACTCGCCGTTCGCCGAGCGCGTGGGGGCAATCGCCAGGGCGGTGGGACAAAGCCGCTATGTGCCAAGCTTGTCAGGTACTCTCGACCTGTTGCGGCGGCAGATTGATATCGCACGCACACATGGGATTGATACGGTACTGATCGCGCCGATGATCGTGGGTTGGAGCACGTTCCAGACACTGGTGCGCGAGTGCCCCGACATAGCGTTCTTCGCTCACCCAACCATGGGTGGGGCGGCACGCATCGCGCCCGAACTGCTCATCGGCAAACTGTTCCGCGTGCTTGGCGCCGACGCGGTGATCTTCCCGAACCATGGCGGCCGCTTCGGCTACACGCCGGAGACCTGCCACCGTCTGGCCCTACTGGCACGTGCGTTATCACATGACATGCTTTCAAGCGTGCCTGTCCCGGCCGGCGGCATGACACTGGAGCGCGTGCCCGAGATGCTTGACTTCTACGGACCGGACGCGATGTTGCTGATCGGTGGCAGCCTGCTTGCGGCCCGCGAACGATTGACCGAAGCGACCGCCGAGTTCACCCGCGCCGTCGCGCAACACGAGTATCGATAGGATGGGTAGCATGTCGTCGTTGAATCGTCATTCCCACGCAAGTGGGAAACCAAGGCATTCGGACGAGCTTGCCGCCCTGGGTCCCCGCTTCCGCGGGAATGACGAGGGCGCAGCGTTCCGGATGTTCGACGACTATCGTTGGGACGATGTCGTCCGCATGCCCTACAAGGAAGACGGCACCGCGCCGTTCAAGGCGATCTCGCGCCAGGTGCTGTTTGCCGAGCAGCAACTTGGCTGCGAGCTACGCTATTTCGAGATGGCGGCTGGTGGTTATTCCACCCTGGAGCGCCACGAGCATATGCATGCCGTGATGATCCTGCGCGGGCATGGTCAGTGCCTGGTCGGCGAGGAAGTGCGGCCAGTGAAGCCGTTCGATCTGGTCAGCATCCCGGCGTGGACGTGGCATCAGTTCCGCGCCACCGATGGAGAGGCATTCGGCTTCCTGTGCATGGTGAATGCATTGCGCGACAAGCCACAATTGCCGAGCGAGCAGGAGCTGGAAGAACTGAAATCGCATCCGGCCGTGGCGGCTTTTTTATCGACATAAGTGTCATGCTGAGTCCCACTGTGAGGGGCCTTGTTCT
>DATJSJ010000048.1:0-8843 GCA_035504175.1 Acetobacteraceae bacterium | reverse complement strand
GTAGAGCTGGCAATCGCGTTCGGCTGGGCCGGCGTTGCGTGAATCGACGGGGACGACGGAAGGGAACGCGATCAGCTCAGCGGTGGTGCGTATGATTGCGTCCGAGCGTCGCTCGACGGCGGCGATGATGCGCCGGTCGGTGTCGTCCATCACGCTGTCTCCCATCGTGCGCGTCAAGATCCGGCGCGGCGGAGCCGTGCTTCAGGCGTGATCCAGGATCTCGGTGCTGTACTCCGGCGCCAGCCTTGCGGCGAGCTGGCCTTTTTCGGCCTGCTCCTCGGGGCTGAGCCTGGGCGGGGGCGCCGACCGGCTATCGACGGGCACGCCGACGGCCATGAAGAACGCGTCCAGGCCGGCGGGCGCACACATGCAAAGCATATGGACCGTCCTGCCCGAAACATTCCTGAACGCATGCGGCGCATTGGCGGGAATGTTGACGGTGGCGGGTGCGCCGACCGTGCGCGTCTCACCGCGAAAGGTGAATTCGAGTTCGCCGTCGAGGAGAGAGAACATCTCCTCGTAATTGTGTCGGTGCGGGGGCGGCCCGCGGCCGTCGGGCACCAGCATGTCGATCAGACAGTATTGCCCGTCCGTCTGCGCGCCCGAGATCAGGATCGTATAGGTATCGCCCACGACCGAAACATGCCGCAGATGCGGGTCGTCCGGATCGGCGACCGCAAGCGTGCGGCGCGGGTCATCGGCAGGGAGGGGAGTGCGAGCAGCCCGCGGCGGGAAGGCGTGGTCTGACATGGGATCGCTCTCCTGCGGAAACATAACACGAGGTGGTCATCACGCGCCAATCGCCAAGCCGTCAGCGCGCGATTGCCACAGCCCTGCCGCCGGCGGGTGAAGATCCAGTCTCGGCTCTCGTTGCCGAGATGACGGTCATGCTGCGATACTGCCTCGGCGCAGCAATCGCTCGGCCTGCAGGCTCGCCAGCAGCAGCAGCCCCACCATGCCGGTCTGCCAGATGCTGTTGACGTCGCTGAGCTGCAGCCCGGTCTTGAGCGATTGCAGGAACAGCACGGCGATCAGCGTGCCGGCCGGGCTGCCGGATCCGCCGGCGATGCTGACGCCGCCAAGCAGCGCGGCGGTGAGCGAATCGAGCTCGAGATTGACGCCGATGTCCGGGCGCGCGCTTTGCAGCCAGGACGCGGCGACGAGCGCCGCGACTCCCGCCAGCGCGCCGCTGATCGTGTAGACCGCCAGCCGCAGCCGCGCGACGGGAATGCCGACCAGCCGCGCCGCCGCCTCGTTGCGGCCCGTCGCGTAGGTCCACGGCCCGGCCGGTGTCACGGACAGCGCGAACTGCGCGATCACGTAGACCGGCAGTGCGGCGAGCAGGAAGCTGAGCGGAAACGGGCCGAGCGCGTCGCGCCCGAATGGCGCCAGGCTCGCCGGGATGCCGCGCTGCGGGCTGCCGCCCGTCAATGCCAGCGCGAGGCCGCCATAGGCGTAGAGCGTGCCCAATGTCACGATCAGCGGCATCAGGCGCAGCCGCGTCACCAGCAATCCGTTGACCAGGCCGAGCAGCGCGCCGCCGGCGATCGCGACGAGTGCCGCCGGCACCGCCGCCAGGCCGCCGCCGAGCCAGGCCATGAACAGCCCGCTCAGACTCACCATGCCGCCGACCGAGAGATCGATGCCGCCGCCGCCGGCCGCGACGACCAGCGCCTGTCCGAGCGTCACCAGCGCCAGGATCGAGGAGAACTGCAGGATGCTGGTGACCGTCGAGGCCTGGAAGAAGGCAGGTGTCGCGATCGAGAACGCGACCAGCATCGCCGCCCACAGCGCGGCGAGCCCAAGCAGCCGCGACCCGGTCGCACTCATGCGGTGCGCCAGCCGGCGCGGCGCAACGCGGCGAGGCTTTCGATCGCGAGCACCAGGACGAGCAGCGTGCCCTCGACCACGCCGGTCCAGAGCGAGGGCAGGCCCAGCAGCACCATGCCGTTCTGCAGCACGCGCAGCAGCACGACGCCGAGTGCCGTGCCGAGCACGCTCGCTTCGCCGCCGCTGACCGAACAGCCGCCCAGCACGGCGGCGACGATCGCATCGAGCGCCAGCGTGCCGCCGGTCGTCATCTCGACATTGCGGTATTGCGCGACGTAGATCGTGGCGGCGATGCCGTTCAGCGCGCCCGCCGCGACATAGACGAGCGCCTTGGTGCGCACGACGTTGATGCCGGCACGCCGCGCCGCATCCTCGCCGCCGCCGACCGCGAGCAGGCGCGGCCCGGCCGGCGTGCGACGCAGCACCAGCCAGACGATGCAGTACAGCGCGGCGATCCCGAGCAGCACCGGCGGGATGCCGAACATCACGCCCTGCAGCAGCGGATCGAGTGCGCGCGGCAGCCCGGACAGCCATTGCCCGCCGAGCAGCAGGTACAGCGCCGCGCGCCAGACGCCCCAGAGGCCCAGGGTCGCGACGATCGGCGGCATCTGGCCGCCGACGATGGCGAGGGCCGCAACGCCGCCGAGCGCGATCCCGACCACCGGTCCGGCAAGAGCGGCGAGCGCGGCCGGTGCGCCGGCCTGCAACGGCTTGCCGACCGCGATCGACGCGACGCCCATCGCGACGCCGGCCGAGACATCGATGCCGCCGGCCGCAAGCACCAGCATCTCGCCGAGCGCAATCAGTGCGAGGTCGACGCAGCGTCGTCCCACCGCCAGCAGGTTGCCGGCGGTGGCGAAATACGGTGATGTCAGCATGAAGAGCGCGCAGGCCGCGATCAGCGCCAGGGCGATCGCGGCCTCGCGCGACAGGCGCGGCATCGCGCGTCAGAAGTTGAACTGGTCGACGTTCGCCTTGGTGAACACCGCCGGCGGCCCGAGCAGCAGCACGCCGGTCGCGGCATCGAAGCTGACCGGGTTTGCCATCCCCGGCACCATGTTCTCGGCCGCGAAGGGCTTGTGCTCGATGAGCTGTTGGCCGGCCCAGACGGTCAGATAGCCAAGTGCCGCCGGATCCCACAGCACCGTGAAGCCGAAGGCGCCGCTTTTCAGGTAGCTGCGCGCGGTGTTGGGGCTGCAATAGCCGGTGCCGACGACACTGCCGATCTTGCCGGCGCTTTCGATCGCCTGCCCGACGCCGGGACAGGTGGTCGAAGCGACCGCGATCAGCCCCTTCAGATCCGGATGCGCCGTCATCAGATCCGTCGCGATCTGCGCCGCCTGCTCGGCCGATCCGCCGGCATAGCGCGGCGCCAGCAGCGTCAGCTTCGGATATTTCGCCGCCGCGCGCTGCTTCATGAAGCCGATCCAGGTGTTGAGGTTGGTCGCCGTCGCCGCGCCGGAGACGATGCCGACCGTGGCATCGGGCCCGATCCGCTTCACCAGCTCATCGATGATCGTGAAGCCGAGATCCTGATCGGAGGCCTGGGCGACGAACACCGGACGGCCGCTCTTCGGCGCGTCGCTGTCACTGGTGAAGATGGTGATGCCCTTGGCGCGTGCCGACGCCATCACCGGCTCGAGGCTGCTGGCATCCAGCACGCTGACCGCGATCGCCTTGACGCCCTGATCGATCAGGTTGTTCACGATCTGCAACTGATCGACCGGGTTGGCGTCGACCGGCCCGGTATAGATGAACTTGATGCCGAATTCGGCCGCGGCCTTGTTGCCGCCCGCCTGCATGGCGTTGAAATACGGGATGCCGACGATCTGCGGCACGAAGGCAACCTGCGGCTTGCCGGCGGCCCAGGCGGGCAAAGTGGCGGTCATCGTTGCGGCGAGCAGCGCGGCGGCGCCAATGCGGCGGGCCGCGCGGTGCAGCGGGAGTCGCGAGCGAGGCATCAGGCGAGTCTCCTCTCGGTTGCGGACGGTGTGGCTTGATGGGCGGTACGCGTGGGATCGTCGCGGCGCAGATCGGGGTGCGCGCCGGTGATCCAGGCGATCACGTCCTCATGCGTGGTCGCTTGCGGCGTCGTGTCGGCGACCTTGCGGCCGCGTCGCAGCACCACGATGCGGTCGGCGACCTCGAACACCTCGGCAATGTTGTGGCTGATCAGCACGACGGCCTTGCCCTGGTCGCGCAACTGCCGCACCAGTGCGAGCACCTTACGCGTCTCGCCGACCGCGAGTGCGGCGGTCGGCTCGTCCATGATCACCAGTTCGGCCGCGAGGTTGAGCGCGCGGCTGATCGCGACCGCCTGCCGCTGCCCGCCGGAAAGGGCATTCACCTTCGCGTCCGGATCGGCGATGTGCGCATCGAGCCCGGCCAGCAGCGCCCGCACGCGCTCGCGCATGCGGGCGCGCCGCAAGATCGGCACGCCGAGCAGGCGCCAGGTCGACTCGCAGCCGAGGAAGACGTTCTCGGTGACGCTCAGATTGTCGGCGAGGGCGAGGTCCTGGTAGATCGTCGCGATGCCGAGGCGCACTGCGTCGCGCGGCGAGGCCAGATCGACGGCACGCCCGCGGACGCGCAGCACGCCGGCGCTCGCCCGATGCGCGCCGGCGATCAGCTTCGCCAGCGTCGACTTGCCGGCGCCGTTATCGCCGACCAGCGCCACGACCTGGCCGGAGCGGACGGCGAAATCGACGCCGTCGAGCGCGGTGACGGCGCCGAACCGGACCGACAGGCCCTCGCCCTGGATGATCTCGGCCGCCTGGTCGTGCATTCCGCGCTTCGTCGGTCCCTCAGCCGTGTGACAGCCGTTCCATCGTTGCATTCACCCTGTCAAGCGCCATTCAGTGCCGCGGTGATGTCGGGAAGTGACGGTAGCGCCGATTGCGCGCCGTAGCCGCGCGTTGACAGGGCGGCGGCGCAATTGGCGAAGCGCAACGCCTCCGGCCACCCGGCGCGGCGGACGATGCGGGCGTAGAGACAAGCGGCGGCGAAGCAGTCGCCCGCGCCCGTCGTGTCGCGAACCTCTGCGGCAAAGCCGGCGGCCTGCCAGGCGCCGGTCGCGGTCTCCACCCGTGCGCCGGCGGCGCCGAGCGTCGTGACAACCGCGGACGCGCGGCCGAGCAGCGGCGATTGCAGGATGGCATCGACGGTGCCGCGCGTTTCCCGGTTGCAGAACAGGATATCGAAGCCGGCGATCGCCTCCGCCAGCGCCGCCGCATCGGCCGGGCAGTCCGCGCCCTCGACATCCAGCGACGCGCTGGCACCGGCCGATCGCGCGCGCGTCACCGCCTGCCGGCACAATGCGGGATCGCCGGCGGAAGTGACGTGGATGTGTGCCGCATCGGCGCAGGCGCCCGGTCCGAGATCGGCCGCATCGGGCCGGTACGCCTCGGTCATCAGCTTGACCAGCGACTTCTCGCCGTCCGGCGTGATCAGGCCGATGCAGGTGAAAGTGCGGACGCCGGGCATCCGCACGACGCAGCCGGTATCGACGCCGGCCGCCCGCAGGCCGTGCAGTGCGAACGACGCCTCCTCGTCATCGCCGACGCGGCCGAGGATGCGCACGCGCGCTCCCAGTCGCGCCAGCGCCACCGACACGTTCCCGGCCATGCCGCCGGGGACGCGCTGCAGCGGCCGGCCGTTGACCTTGCCGTCCGGCCGCGGCAGGTGATCGACGCCGATCAGCACGTCGACATCGATATCGCCGACGCAGAGAAACAGCGGCGATGTCCCCGTCCGCACGGGTGGGACGCTCGGCTCGGGCGAAGGCGTCATCGCACCAGGCACGGACGAGCGCCGCGTGTCAGTGGCAGTCGCCCTTGTACTCGTATTTGGCCGCCTGGGCGGTGTCGCCGGTCTTGATCGTGACGATCTCGGTCAGCGTCGTCTTCGGCAGCGACTGCCCCTTGATCAGCTTCTCGGCGGACTCCATCGCCACCTCGCCCTCCTGCTTCGGGTTCTGCGCGATCAGGGCGGCGATCGTGCCGTTGTCGAGCGCGTTCACCTCGGCGGTCGCGGCATCGTAGGCGACGAGCTTGACCTTGCGCAGCGCACCCGCCTGGCGCAACCCGGTCAGCGCGCCGATCGCACCCTGGTCGTTGGTCGAGAAGATGCCGCCGAGATCGGGATGGGCGGACAGGGTCGAGGTGACGATCTCGGCCGCCTTCTGCGGGTCATCGCTTTGGTACTGCGCGCCGAGATAGGTGATGCCGGGGAATTTCTTCAGCTCCGCCTCGAAACCGGTCGTGCGCGCATCCTGCGCCGCCGAGCCGGGCGGCTGGGTGATGACCAGCACCTTGCCCTTGCCCTGCAGCAATTCGTTCAGCGCATCGGCGGCGAGCCGCCTGCCCTCGGCGTTGTCGGTGACGATCTGGGTCTGCACGAAGGACGGATCGGCGATCGTCTGGTCCACCGTGATGATCTTGGTGCCGCGATCGGCGAGCTGCTTCAGCGGCTGGATCAGCGCCTTGGTGTCGGTCGGCACCACGACCGCGACATCCGGCCTGGTCGCGGCGACGGCGTTGACCATCGGGATCTGCGCGTCGGCCGCGAACTGGTCGCCGGCGGAGACGGTCAGCGCCAGGCCCAGCGCCTTCGCTTTCGCCTCGGCGCCGCAAGCGAGCGCCTGGTAGAACGGGCTGCCCTTGACGCCGAGCACGAGCGCCACCGTCGGTTCGGCCGCGGACGCCGCGGTCGATAGCGCGAATCCGGCCAGGGCAAGGCCGGCAGCATATCCGAAGCGGGTCATTCGGAGTCTCCCTGGATTGCGATTCGGGGATTGCGATGTGGCGAGCCAGTCATGCGCGCTCTCGCGCGCGGCGCTTGAGCTGATCGATCCAGACCGCGAGGACCAGCACGGCGCCGGTCGCGACGGTCTGCCAGAACGGCGGGATGCCGAGGATGACGAAGCCGTTCAGCAGCACGATCGGGATGAACACGCCGACCACGGTGCCGGCGATGCTGCCGATGCCGCCGAACAGGCTGGTGCCGCCGAGCACGACGGCGGAGATCGTGGAGAGGTTGTCCATCGCGTGGCCGCCGATGGTGGTGGTGGCGAAGCGCGCCGTCGCCATCATCGCCGCCAGCCCGGCGAGCGTCCCGGACAGCACGTAGATCGCAATCAGGCGTCCACGGACGTTGATGCCGGCGCGGCGCGCCGCCTCCTGATCCGAGCCGACCGCGAAAACATGCACGCCGAACCGCGTGAGGTGCAGCACGATGCCGCCCAGCAGCGCGGTCGCTGCGGCGATCAGCACCAGCACCGGCACGCCAGCCACGGTGCCGGCGCCGATCCGGTCGACCAGCGTCTCCGGCACGGCGCGCACATCGGTGCCGTTGGTCAGGATCTGCGCGAAGCCGAGCGACATGCCGAACGTGCCGAGGGTTACGATCAGCGCCGGGATGCGCGCGACCGCGACCAGCACGCCGTTGACCGCACCCCAGAACGCGCCGCTCAGCAGCGCGACGGCGAGTCCGATCCCGACCACGCCCCAGCCACCGGCGGTGGTGCCGTAGGTCGAACCGGAGGCGCCCGACAGCGCCAGCATCACCAGCGCCGAGGTGATCGAGGCGAAGATCAGCACCGCGCCGACCGAGAGGTCGATGCCGGCGGCGATGATGACGAAGGTCTGGCCGACCGACAGCACCAGCAGGATCGCCGCGTTCACCGTCAGCATGGAGAGGTTGTACGGCGAGCCGAACTGCGTCGGGCGCAGCGCGGCAAAGATCGCGATCAGCGCCAGCAGCAGCAGGAAGATCCAGCCGCCGCCGAGGAGTCGCTGCCAGCGTTCGGTCGCTTCCCGCGCCTCGGGTTCAGCCGCGTCGGCGGCCTGCGCGGTGGCCGTCATGCCGGTGCCGCAGCGGCGTCGGCAACGCCGCTGGTCATCGCCGCGACCAGGCGCTCGACGCTCGCCTCCGTCACCGGGAGTTGGGCGACGCGCCGTCCCAGGCGCAGCACCTCGATGCGATCGGCGACCTGCAGCACCTGCGGCATGTTGTGACTGACCAGGACGACCGCGATGCCCTGGTCGCGCACCTGGCGGATCAGGTCGAGCACGCGCCCGGTCTGCACCACGCCGAGCGCCGCCGTGGGCTCGTCCATGAAGATCACGCGGTTCGCCCACATCGCGGCGCGCGCGATCGCCACCGACTGCCGCTGCCCGCCGGAGAGCGACGAGACCGGCACGCGGCCCGAGCGCAATCGCACGCCGAGCCGCCCGAATTGCTGCGTCGCCTGGCGCTGCATCGCCGGCCGGTCGACGAAGCCGAGCCGGCCGAGCAGGCCGGGCCGCATCGTCTCGCGCCCGAGGAAGAGATTCTCGAACGGCGAAAGCTCCGGGGCGAGCGCCAGATCCTGGTAGACGGTGGCGATACCCGAGCGCTGCGCCGCGGCCGGCGAGTCGAAGCGCACCTTCTGGCCGGCCAGCCTGATTTCGCCCGCATCGGGCTGCTCGGCGCCGGAAAGGATTTTCAGCAGCGTCGACTTGCCGGCGCCGTTATCGCCGATCAGGGCGCAGATCTCGCCGGCCCGGACCGAGAAATCGGCACCGTCCAGCGCATGCACATGGCCGAACCGGCGCCGGATGCCGCGCGCCTCCAGCAGCGCCGCCGTCGTCATCCCGACGCCTCGACGGCGAGGCCGATATTGTTGGCGAAGGCATGGCACTCGCCATAGCCGGCTTCGGTCAGCGCCGCCCAGTGCCGGAACGCCGCATCAGGCGTGGCGAAGCACCACAACTCGACGGTCTCGAAATCGTGCTGGCCGCGCACGTGATACCGGCCGAGACAGGTGCCGCCGGCCTGCGCCGAGGCGTCGGCGACCATCTGCCAGCGCGCCTGCTTCGCGCTGCGCGTCGCCTCGTCGAGCCCGTACCAATGCGGCCGCGGGCGGGCGTAGTGGATCCAGACGCAGGCGCTCATGCCACGCCTCCCTCGGCCAGCAACTCGGCGAGCGGTCGGCGGCGGCCGATCAGGTGCCGCGAGGTGGTGAACTTGAAATC
>DATJSJ010000047.1:0-34852 GCA_035504175.1 Acetobacteraceae bacterium | reverse complement strand
CGCGCCCCCCTTTGTCTCCGACCCAGGTATAGGGTTTCCAAAGGGCGACTGCCCTTTGGCAGGGTCCAGGGACAGCGTCCCTGGTGGGATCGGGCCGCGAAGCGGCTCGATGGGCGAAGCCCCGACCTTTCCTGCGTCGCCCGCCGCCCCCGCGGGAGCGTGAGTCGTGCACTGTCCGTTTTGCGGGAATGACGACACGCAAGTGAAGGACAGCCGTCCCACCGAGGATGGAGCCGCGATTCGTCGTCGTCGTTTCTGTTCGAGTTGCGGTCAGCGTTTCACCACCATCGAGCGCGTGCAGTTGCGCGAGCTGACCGTGGTCAAGGCGGATGGTCGTCGCGTGCCGTTCGATCGCGACAAGCTGGCGCGCTCGATTCGGATCGCGCTGCGCAAGCGGCCGGTGCAGGAGGAGCGGATCGAGCGGATCGTCAACGGCATCGTCCGCCAGCTCGAAGCGTCAGGCGAAACCGACATCCCGAGCAAGCAAATCGGCGAGCTGGTGATGGAGACGCTGAAGGACGTCGATGCGGTGGCCTATGTCCGCTTCGCCAGCGTGTATCGCGACTTCCGCGAGGCCAAGGATTTCGAGGCCTTTCTCGGCTCCCTGGGGCAGCCTACATAGGCGGCTCCGAAGCGGAAGGCGCAATGGACGATCGGACGCATATGCGGGCCGCGCTGGCCCTGGCGCGGCGCGGGCTTGGGAGCACTTGGCCCAATCCAGCGGTTGGCTGCGTGCTGGTGAAGGAGGGCCGTGTGGTGGGCCGCGGGTCGACGGCGCCCGGCGGGCGGCCGCATGCTGAGACGCTGGCGCTCACCGCGGCCGGCGCGGCGGCTCGGGGGGCGACGGCTTACGTCACGTTGGAGCCTTGCTCCCACTGGGGGCGAACGCCGCCTTGCGCCGAGGCGCTGATCGAGGCCGGGGTTGCGCGGGTGGTGGTCGCGTCGCGCGATCCGGACCCGCGGGTGGACGGGCAGGGGATCGCGCTGCTGCAGTCGGCGGGCATCGTGGTCGAGGAGGGGGTGCTGGCGGAGGAAGCGGCGGACCTGGCGGCCGGGTTCTTCTCACGTGTGCAGCGCGGCCGGCCCCTGGTGACCCTGAAGCTGGCTTCGACCTTGGACGGGCGGATCGCGACGCGGACGGGCGAGAGCCGGTGGATCACCGGCGCCGAGGCACGGCGGCAGGCGCATGCGCTGCGTGGCCGGCACGACGCGGTGCTGGTCGGTGTCGGCACGGTGCTGGCTGACGACCCGCTGCTGACCTGCCGGCTGCCGGACTATCGGAGCCTGCCTGTCGTGCGCATCGTGGTCGATAGCCATTTGCGCACGCCGCTGACTGCCGGGCTGGTCGCCACCGCCGCGGAGCAGCCTTGCTGGATCATTCACCGGGACGGCGCGGATGCCGATCGCCGGCATGCGCTGACCGCCGCCGGGGTGCGGTTGTTCGAGGTGGCGGGCTCGGGGGCGGGCGTCGACCTGGCGCAGGCGCTGGCAGCACTCGGCGACGAGGGGATCACCCGACTGCTGGTGGAGGGTGGCGCGCAGGTCGCCGCGGCGCTGCTGCGTGAGGGGCTTGTCGATCGGGTCGCCTGGTTTCATGCCCCGGCGGTGATCGGCGGCGATGGCTGGCCCGCGGCGCAGGCTTTCGGCGTCGCGGCTCTGGCCGACATGCCGCGCTTTGTCCGCCTCGGCCAGCGGCTGGCGGGCGACGACCTGCTTTCCGAATTCCGGCGGGCCGCCTGATGTTCACCGGGATCGTGACCGCGATCGGCACCGTGCGCGAGGTGACGCCGACCGGTGAGGCGCAGGACATGCGCCTGGTCATTGCCGCCCCGCCGGATTTCCTCGCCGGCACGGATGCGGGCGACGCGGCCGGGCGCGCGGTCGCGATCGGCGCCTCGATCGCCTGCTCCGGCTGCTGCCTGACCGCGGTCGCGCGGGGGGAAGACTGGTTCGCAGCCCAGGCCTCTGGCGAGACGCTGTCGCGCACGACGCTCGGTCGCTGGAGCGAGGGGACGCGGATCAATCTGGAGCGGTCGCTGCGGGTCGGGGACGAGCTTGGCGGCCATATGGTCTCGGGGCACGTCGACGGCGTCGGCACGCTGATCTCCACCGTGGCTGCGGGCGAATCGCGACGGCTGCTGTTCGGCCTGCCGCCCGGCCTCGCGCGTTTCGTCGCGCCGAAGGGCAGCATTGCGGTGGATGGGGTTTCGCTCACGGTCAACGAGGTGGAGGATTCCGCCGACGGGTTCGGCCGGTTCGGGATCAACATCATTCCGCACACCGCCGCCGTGACCACCCTTGGCGCGCTGGCGCACGGGGATCGGGTGAACATCGAGATCGACATGCTGGCGCGCTATGTCGCGCGGCTCGCGGAGGCGGGATGAGCGGATCAACGGAGCTCGCGGCGCTGAAGAGCGGCAGCCTGCACGACTACCTCTCGCCCACGGCGGATCTGATCGAGGAAGCGCGGGCCGGGCGCATGTTCATCCTGGTCGACGACGAGGATCGGGAGAACGAGGGCGATCTGATCATCCCGGCGCAGTTCGCGACGCCCGACGCGATCAACTTCATGGCGCGGCACTGCCGCGGATTGATCTGCCTCGCACTGACGCGGCATCGGGTTGAGCAGCTCGGCCTGCCGCTGATGAGCCGGGCCAACGGCACGCGGCACCAGACCGCGTTCACCGTCTCGATCGAGGCGCGCGACGGCATCACCACCGGCATCTCCGCCTATGACCGCGCGCATACCGTCGCCGTGGCAATCAATCCGGAGGCCGGGCGCGACGACATCGTGACGCCGGGCCATGTGTTCCCGCTGCTGGCGCGCGACGGCGGCGCGCTGGTGCGCGCGGGGCACACTGAGGCCGCCGTGGACATCGCGCGGCTCGCCGGGCTCAACCCGTCGGCGGTGATCTGCGAGATCATGAACGATGACGGCACGATGGCGCGGCTGCCCGATCTCGCCGCCTTCGCGCAGCGGCACAATCTCAAGCTCGGCACGATCGCGGAGCTGATCGCGCATCGCCGCCGCACCGAGCGGCTGGTGCGGCGGGTGCGCGAGGGCGTCGCGCGGCATGCGGCCGGTGGCGATTGGAAGCTGATCGTCTTTGCCAACACGCTGGAGAACACCGAGCACCTCGCGCTGGTGAAGGGCGATATCTCCGGACCCGAGCCGGTGCTCGTCCGCATGCATGCCGATGACCCGGTGGCCGATCTGCTGGGCGGTCCCTCGGCGCGGTCGCTGCACGGCGCGATGGCGATGATCGCCGCCGCCGGACGCGGCGTGGTCGTGCTGATCCGCGATGCGCGTCAGACGGCGTTGTCGGATCGCGTCGCGCAACTGACCGCGACGCCGCGGCCGCAGGCGGAGCTGCGCGACTACGGCATCGGTGCGCAGATCCTGGTCGATCTCGGCGTGCATGAGATGGTGCTGCTGTCCAATACGCGGCGCACCGTCATCGGTCTCGACGGCTACGGCCTCGAAATCGTCGAGCAGCGGGCGATCGACGGAGTTCCGGCGGAATGACGGCGTGAGCACCGTCGATGCCCCACTTCCCGCCGCACCGCAGCTCGTCGGGGCCGCGCCGCACGTGCTGGTGGTGCGGGCGCCTTACTATCGCGAGGTAGTGGACGGGCTTAGCCAAGGCGCCGCGCGCATCCTGGGCGAGGCCGGTTGCGTGCAGGACGTGCTGGACGTCGCCGGCGCGTTCGAGCTGCCGCAGGCGATCCGCATTGCGCTGCGCGGCACGAAGCGGTTTGACGGTTTCGTGGCACTCGGCTGCGTGGTGCGCGGTGAGACCGATCACTACGAGTATATCTGTCGCGAGGCGATGGGCGGCCTGATGCGCGTCGCGCTGCAGTTCGGGCTGGCGCTGGGCACCGGGCTGCTGACGGTGGACCGGCTCGAGCAGGCGCTGGCGCGAGCCGGCGGCGACGGCCACAACAAGGGTGCCGAGGCGGCGACGGCTTGCCTGTTGCAGATCGCCGCCGCCCGCCGACTGGGTGCGGTTTGATGGCGCGCGCCGTGCCGCGCCGGCGCACCGCCTCGCGTCTCGCGGCGGTGCAGGCGCTGTTCCAGAGCGAACAGGGCGGCGAGAGCGCCGAGGCGGTGATCGACCAGTTCGTGCGGCACCGGCTGGGCGCGCCACCCGGCTCGGACGGCTACGAGGAGGGACGCGTGCCGGATGCGGAGGCGCCGCTGTTCGCCCGCATCGTCCGCGGTGCCGTGCAGCAGCAGGAGCGGCTCGACCGGATGGTGGCGGAAGCGCTGCCGGAATCCTGGCCGATGGCGCGGCTCGATCCGGTGCTGCGGGCGCTGCTGCGCGCCGGCGCCGCCGAGCTTGCCATGCCGGACGGACCGCCTTCGCGCGTCGTGATCAGCGAATATCTCGACGTGGCGCATGGCTTCTTCACCGGGGACGAGCCGCGCATGGTGAACGGGCTGCTCGATACGCTGGCGCATCGCTTGCGGCCGCAGGATTTCGACCCACCCACGGTGTGAGGGCGGCGTGGCCGAGGAGCTGCCGGCAGAATTCCGCCTGATCGCCCGGCATTTCCGGCCGCTCGCGGGACCCGGGGCGCTCGATCTCGTCGACGATGCCGCGGTGCTGGCACCACCCGCCGGGCGGGAACTGGTGATTGCCGCGGATGCGATGGTGGCCGGCGTGCACTTCCTGCCCGACGATCCGCCGGAGCTGATCGGGCGGAAGCTGCTGCGGGTGAATCTCTCCGACCTGGCCGCGATGGGCGCGACGCCGCTCGGCTACCTGATGACGGTGGCGACCCAGGCGACGACGCCCGACGCCTGGTTCGCGGCGTTCGCGGCCGGGCTGGCGGCGGATCAGGCCGAGTATGGGATCCATCTCCTGGGCGGCGACACCGTCGCGACACCCGGACCGGTCACCCTGTCGCTGACCATTCTCGGCCACGTGGCGCCCGGCCAGGCGGTGCGCCGGGCCGAGGCGCAGGCGGGGGATGCGCTCTGGGTCACCGGCACGATCGGAGACGGGGCGCTCGGGTTGCGCGCGGCGCGCGGCGAAATCGCCGATCCGGATGCCTGGCTCGCCGGGCGTTACCGGCTGCCGCGGCCGCGCATCGGCCTGGCGATCAGCGGCATCGCCGCCGCGGCGATCGACGTGTCGGATGGGCTGGTCCAGGACGTCGGCCACCTCTGCCGTGCGAGCGGCGTCGGGGCGGAGATTGCCGCGGACCGCGTGCCGCTCTCGCCGGCGGCGCGAGCGGCCGGACCGGCCTGGCTGGAGACCTGCCTGACCGGTGGCGACGACTACGAGCTGGCGATCGCGGTGCCGCCAGAGCGGGAGGCGGCGCTGCATGCCGCGGCGGCGCGCGCCGGCGTTGCCGTGACACGCATCGGCGCCTTTATCGCCGGCCCGCCCCGTGTTGCAGTGCTGGACGCGGACGGGACGGTGCTGCCCCTGGCGCGCGAAGGCTGGAGCCATTTTCGCGAATCCCCCGCCGGCTGAGGCGAAGCGCGCCGCCCGACCATGATCACCGGATCACGGTAGGCGCGAATTATGGTCTGAAAACAAATGCTTAGAGCGCTAGCCACCGTCGAGCAGACCTCAGGCGAACGCCAGGGGCGAATGGTCGCGATCGACGGTTGCGCGGGTGAGAAAGCGGCGCGGCCGACCGGTCGTCCGCGTGGCACTGTCTACGGCGACGGGCCGCCGCTGAGGCCGCCGCCGGGGGTGAAGCGGCCGACATTGCCGAGAAGCTGCTGGAAGAACGAGGCCTCGCTGCCCGGCGAGGGCGTGGCGCCGCTCGCCATCGCCACCGATTTGCCGTCCGCCTTGTCGAGGCGCTTGATCGTCTCGAGCACGCCGTCGTTGTTGAAGGTCAGCTCGGTGACGTGCTGATCACGCACCGCCGGCAGGCGGCCGATCCGAGGCTGCGTGACCTCGCTGATGTAGATCCAGGTGTTGTTGTCGAAGGTCGCGCGCGCGGTCGGCGAGCCGAGCAGGGTCTCGACGTCCTGGCGCGTCGACGTGCCGACCGTGAGCTGCTTGAGCTGATCCGGGTCGATCCGGTTGCCGCGCACGGTCTCCTGCGCCTCGACGAGGCTGCATCCGGCCAAGCCGAGAAGCAGGACGGGCACCACGAGGGCGCGGACACAACGCAAGCGGGCAATCCCCCTGACGACGCCGGGCGGTTGATTGCCCGGCGGATGGCGCTATCTCTGTGCTTTGGCCCGACCGCATGTCAAGGCGGCGGAGCGGTGCAAAGTGGGCCGGCACGCGACCCCGCAGCGAGGGTCGCGACAAGGGATGAAACGGACGCGGCTGGCACATGGCGGGACTGCGAGCGGGACAGGGCCTGATCGGCCGCCGGCAGCATGAGAAGCCGGGATTCCGGCTCTATGGCGCGGCGGTCGCCGTCGCGCGGGATCCATTCTTCTACCGCGATCTCGGCGTCGCCGACACGTTGGACGGGCGCTTCGACGTCCTCGCCCTGCACGTCTTTCTGCTGATCCGCCGGCTGCGAGCCCTGCCGCTTCCGGGCACCGCGATCGCGCAGGCAGTGTTCGACGCCATGTTCAGCGACATGGACCTGAATCTGCGGGAAATGGGCGTGGGCGACCTCGCCGTCGGCAAGCGCGTCCGGGCGATGTGGGAGGCGCTGCACGGGCGCGCGAGCGCCTACGAATCGGCAATGCGGGCGGCGGAAACCGACGCGCTGACGGCGGCGCTGGCGCGCAACGTCTGGCGTGGCGCCGCGCCCGACGGGGCGGCGGCGCGGCTCGCTTTGCTGGTTCGCGCCCAGGATGCCCATCTCGCCGCGCAATCCGACGCCTTGCTGAGCGGGCAAGCCGTTTTCCTGCCCGCGGCGGCGGCGACGCGGCAGCCAAGCACATGAGACCCGAGTTTTCCGTCCGCCAGCAGGCCGATTCGGTGCCCCCGGCCGGGCTCGATCGGGTCGTCGAGGCCGGGCCGGAGGCGCGAGCGGCGCTCGCCGCCCGATTCGGCCTGCCGGCCATCCTCTCGCTCTCCGGTCGGTTCCGTCTCACGCCGCTCCCCGGCGGCGTGGTGCGCGCCGGGCTCGCGCTGCGGGCGCGGGTGCGCCAGGTCTGCGTGCTGACGCTCGAGGAATTCGAGGCGGCAATCGCCGAGGACGCGGTGCTGCGCTTCGTCCCCGAGGAACGGCAGCGCGGCGACATCGACCCTGAGGAAGCCGAGGACGAGATCCCCTATGCGGGCGGCAGCTTCGATCTCGGCGAGGCGGTGGCCGAGCAACTCGCCCTTGCTCTCGATCCCTACCCACGGGCACCCGGTGCCAGCCTGCCTGAGGCGGAATCGCCTGCGTCACCACCGGCGCCGGAGCCGGAACCGCCCGCCGTTCTGGCCCGGGGGCGGCGCTGAGCCCGCTGGGACGGTGGAGTGGGCGGATGGCCACCTTGCCGACGCGGAACCGTGCGGGACGAGAGGGCGGCATGACGGGGGGTCGCTTGCGGAGCCCCGGAGCCTCTGCTAGAGCCGCCGCCTCGCTCCATTGCCGATTTGTGATGCTGAGCGGCCGGCACCGCCGGACGCCGCATCTCACCCAGATCAGAGAGTCGCCGTTCCATGGCCGTTCCCAAGCGAAAGACCTCGCCCTCCCGGCGCGGCATGCGCCGCAGCCACGAAGCGCTGCGCACCGAATCGAGCGCCGAGTGCCCGAACTGCGGCGAGCTGAAGCGCCCGCATCACGTCTGCAGCCATTGCGGTCACTACGACGGCCGCGAAGTGGTCGCGGCGGGCAAGGGCCTGCACGGCGCGGTTCGCGCCTGACCCTGCAAGCCAGCGTGACATCGCTCCTGCGATGAGCGAGCCCTTCACGCTGGCGGTCGATGCCATGGGCGGCGACCGCGCCCCGGAGATCGTCGTGGGCGGCATCGCCATCGCCGCGGAACGACATCCCGCCGCACGGTTCCTTCTGATCGGCGACGAGGCGCGGGTGTCGCCCTTGCTGCAGCGCGCCCGCCGCGCCGCCGCCGCCTGCACCGTCCGGCACGCGCCGGAGGTGATCGGCAACGACATGCGCCCGGCGAGCGCGCTCCGGCTGCGCGGTGCCTCGATGCGGGTCGCGATCGACGCCGTCGCATCCGGCGAGGCGGCCGGCGTTGTCTCCGCCGGCAATACCGGCGCCCTGCTGGCCCTGTCGAAAATCGTGATCAAGACGCTGCCCGGCATCGACCGGCCGGCGATGGCGGCGATCGGGCCGTCGGCGCGCGGCGACGTGGTGATGCTCGATCTCGGCGCCAACGTCGCCTGCGACACCCGCAACCTGGTCGAATTCGCCGTGATGGGTGATGTGTTCGCCCGCACCACGCTCGGCCTCACCGCGCCCACGATCGGCCTGCTCAATGTCGGGTCCGAGGAAGGCAAAGGCGACGAGGAGTTGCGCGAGGCGGCCGAGATCCTGCGCGGCAGCCATATCGGACGGCAGTTCCATGGCTTCGTCGAGGGCCATGACATCGCCGCCGGCACCACGGATGTCGTGGTCACCGACGGCTTCACCGGCAATGTCGCGCTGAAGACCGGGGAGGGGGCGCTGAAGCTCGTCGGCGACCTGCTGCGCCAGGTATTCAGCAGCAGCTTCGCCGCCAAGCTCGCATACCTGCTGCTGCGGCCGAGTCTGGAGCGTCTGCGCGAATGGCTCGACCCGCGCCGCTACAATGGCGCGGTGATGCTCGGGCTGAACGGCATGGTGGTGAAATCGCATGGTGGCACCGATGCCGAGGGCTTCGCGCATGCGCTCGACGTCGCCATCGACATGGTCGAGCATCGGTTCAACGACCGCATCCGCGAGGGCATGGCGCGCATCGAGTGGCCGCGTCCCGCCGCCGAACCCGCGCCGCTGACGCCGGCCGCCGCGCCGCTGCCCAAGCCGGTCGTGGTGCCACCGCGGCGCGGCCTTTCCGCCGCCGGATAAATCGCCCATGCCCGTCCGTTCCGTGATCGCCGGCATCGGCGGCCATCTGCCTGACCGCATCGTGACCAATGCCGAGCTGGCGCAGAGCCTCGACACCTCGGATGCGTGGATCGTCGAGCGCACCGGCATCCGGCAGCGCCACATCGCCGGACCCGGCGACACCGCCGCCAGCATGGCGACCTCGGCGGCCCGCGCGGCGCTCGCCCAGGCGGAGGCGCGGCCCGGCGATGTGGACGGTATCATCCTCGCCACCAGCACGCCGGACCAGGCCTTTCCCGCGACCGCGCTGAGGGTCCAGTCGGCACTCGGCATCCCCGGCGGCTTCGGCTTCGACCTTTCCGCCGCCTGCAGCGGCTTCATCTACGCGCTCGCCGTCGCCGACGGGATGATCCGCAGCGGCCAGGCGCGCGGCCTGCTGGTGATCGGCACGGAGGTCTATTCCCGCATCCTCGACTGGCGCGACCGCGGCACCTGCGTGCTGTTTGGTGACGGTGCGGGAGCCGTGTTCCTGCGCGCCGCCTCCGGGCGCGGCGACGGCAAGGATCGCGGGATTCTCTCAACCCATCTGCATGCCGATGGCCGGCTGGGCGACATCCTCTATGTCGACGGCGCGGTCGGACAGCGGGATCGGCCGGGCCATCTGGTGATGCACGGGCGGGAGGTGTTCCGCCACGCCGTGCTGCGGCTCGCCGAGGCGGTGGACGAGGCGCTGGCGGCGAACGGACTGACCCGGGACGCGGTCGACTGGCTGGTGCCGCACCAGGCCAATCTGCGCATCATCGACGCCATGGGCCGGCGCCTCGGCCTGCCGTCCGAGCGCGTCGTGATCACCGTCGACCGGCACGCCAACACCTCCGCCGCCTCGATCCCGCTGGCGCTCGCCGAGGCGCGCGAGGACGGCCGGCTGCGCCCGGGCGACGTGGTGCTGCTGGAGGCGCTGGGCGGCGGTCTCACCTGGGGCTCGGCGCTGGTGCGGCTGTAGCGGCGCCGCGACGCTCGGCCGCAATCGCCGCCCGCCATGGTGGCGGATCCCGGCAAGCGGCTGATCCTGATTGATTCCTGATCCGCGGCATCCTTGACGCGGCCGGCCCGGCTGCCTAGCGTTCCGGCATGAATACAGTCACCCGGGCGCATCTGGCGGAAACGATCTACACCCAGGTCGGATTGTCCCGGAACGAGTCCGCCGACCTGCTGGAGACCGTGCTGGAGCGGATCGCCAGCGCGCTGGAAGGCGGGGAATCGGTCAAGATCAGCGGCTTCGGCACGTTCTCCGTGCGTCAGAAGGGACGTCGCGTGGGGCGCAATCCGAAGACCGGGGTGGAGGTGCCGATCCTGCCGCGGCGCGTCCTGGTGTTTCGACCCAGCCAGGTGCTGAAGGCGGAGGTGAACGGCACCGTGGCGTCCGGGGACGACGAATGAGCGATCCCGGCCACGGGCCGGACGAAGCGGACGAGGTGCCGGCCGAGGCGCCCGACCGCGACGCCGAGCCGGGCCGGGTCCGCGCCCGCAAGGCGCCGAACGCCTTTCGCACGATCAGCGAGGTGGCGGACGAGCTGCACATTCCGCAGCACGTGCTGCGCTTCTGGGAGACCAAGTTTCCCCAGGTCAAGCCGCTGAAACGCGGCGGCGGGCGGCGCTACTACCGGCCCGATGATATCGCGCTGCTGCGGCGCATTTCCGATCTGCTCTACACCCAGGGCTACACGATCAAGGGCGTGCAGCGCCTGTTGCGTGAGGGCAACGGCCGGCTGTCGGAGGACATCCCGCCGCCGAGCCCGGCGGAGCGGGCCGAGGCCGAGGCGGAGCGGGGAGCCGAGACGGAGCCGGCGCCACAACTGCCGATGCCGGGCCTCGCCGCGACCGATCCGCGGCCGGCGCGGCCGCCGCTCCGTCCGCGCGCCTCCGAGCCAGAGGCGATGCGGTTGCGTGCCGTGCTCGGTCACGCGCTGGAGGAGCTGCTGGAGCTGCGCGCGCTGGTCGGGCAGGGCCGCGAGGCGCCCTGACTGCGCCGCGGCGCTCGCCGCCCCACGCGGCCGGCCGCGTTGCGACGACCCCGGCCGCTTGCTACATCGTCCTCCGAACCCCGGTGCGACCGCGTCGGGGGTCCCGGTCGGAGCGTAGCGCAGCCTGGTAGCGCATCAGTCTGGGGGACTGGGGGTCGTGGGTTCAAATCCCGCCGCTCCGACCAATTTTTTCGGATGTCAAGACAACAAATTGGGTTTGACGCGGAAATCGCGGTTTCGTGAATTCTGCGGTAGTGGTACGTTCCGTCGCAGCCGTTCCGGCGCGGATCTGGAGCCGCCATGCTCGCTGCAGACTGGCTTGCGTCGCTTTTCAACCCGTCTGGTCTCGCCGCCCCGGTGCGGCCGGACATGCCGGGAGAGTTCGGGCTGCAGGCCGCGGCCGAGGCGCTGACCGGCCTCGCCTGCTGCGGCATCGCCGTCGCGCTGATCGTGCTGGCCCTGCGGCGCCGGGATCTCGGCTTCGCCTGGCTCTTTTGGATGCTGAGCCTGGTCTTCGTCGCCTTTGGCGGCGGCCATCTCCTGGCCGTCGCGGCCCCGTGGACGTCCGCGGCCGGGGCCGTCGCGGCGGTGACGCTGCTGGCCGCCGGCATTTCGGTGACGGCGGCAGCGATGCTCTGGGCGCGGCTGCCCCGCGTCGCTGCTGCTTCGTCGAATTGCGGCCGGCCCGGGTCGGGGACCGAGATGTGGCGACAGACTGACGAAGATGGCGCCGGGACCAGGCCGCGCGCCGGCGAAGCGCAAGCCCGCGCGCTCAGCGGCACCGTGCCGGTGCCGCTGCACATCCTCGATCCGGCCGGGCGCATCGTCGCCGCCAACCGATACTGGCTCGAACTGCTCGGCTATGCCGAGGAGAAGGACGTGCTTGGGCGGCCGATCCGCGCGTTTCTGACGGAGCCCGCGCCGCCGGCCGTCGCTGACGGCTCCGCCTCGACGTCGCGCCTGGAGGAAGCGCGGGACGCGCCATGCGTGTTCCGGCATCGCTCCGGCCGGACCATCCATGCCCTGGTCTCGTCGCGGATCGAGCAGGACGAGGCCGGGCGGCCGCGACGATTGCTCGCGGCGGTGATCGACGTGACGGAGCGGGTGCACGCGGTGGCCGCCCTGCACGCCAGCGAGGAGGCGCTGCGGCAGGCGCAGAAGATGCAGGCGGTCGGCCAGCTCACCGGCGGAATCGCGCACGACTTCAACAACATGCTGACTGTCGTCGAGGGCAATCTGGAACTGCTGCGCCGCCGCCTGCCGCCGGAACCGCTGAGCCGGCGATTGATCGAATCGGCAATGGCGGCCTCCGCCAAGGCGGAGCGCCTGACCGGCCAGCTGCTGACCTTCGCCCGGCGCCAGCGTCTGCGCCTGACCCCGCTCGATCCGGGCGAGATCGTCACCGGCATGATGGATCTGCTGGTGCAAACCGCCGGGGAAGCGATCCGGCTCGAGCTCGCGTCGCCGCCGCGGCCGGCCTGGCTATGCCTGGCCGACCGCAACCAGCTCGAATCGGCGCTGCTGAACCTCGTTCTGAATGCGCGCGCGGCGATCGCCGAGGCGGGCACAATCCGCATTGCCATCGCCCCGACCTTGATGACGGCGGATCCGTCCGCGCCGCCCGGGGAGGAGGCGGTTGCGGCAGGCGAGTATGTCTGCCTCTCGGTCATCGATGACGGCGCCGGCATGACCGAGGAGGTGCGGCGCCACGCCCTGGAACCGTTCTTCACCACCAAACCGGCCGGCCAGGGGACCGGGCTCGGCCTGGCGCAGATCCACGAGTTCGCCCGGCAATGCGGCGGCACCGTTCGCCTGGCCAGCCGGCAAGGTTTCGGAACGCGGGTGGATATCCTGTTGCCGCGCGCGGTGCAGGCGGTCGACGCCGCGCCGGAGGCTGTGGCCGAAGCGGCTCCGGTCCTGCCCGCGCCCGCAGTGCATGCGGGCGAGCGCGTGCTGGTGGTCGATGACGACGCCGAGCTCCGGCTCATGGCGGAGTTCGCGCTGCGCTCGGCCGGCTATGCCGTGGTCACCGCGGCCGGCACCGAGGAGGGGCTGACGGCGCTGCACGACGACCCCTCGATCGCCCTGCTGTTCAGCGATGTCTGCATGCCCGGCCGGGACGGGGTGGAACTGGCGCTGGCCGCGCGTCGGCTTCGCCCGGATATGCCGGTGCTCTTCTCCACCGGCTACTCCGCGCCCGGCAGCCTGCAGCGCTGGCCGGGCCGGGCCGACGTGCTGCAGAAACCGTTCCGCGTCGACGAGCTGACCAACCGCGTCCGGGTGAGCCTGGACCGCCACGCGATGTCGCACGAGGCCGTCTGAGCCTTACCCCGTCCCCGCGCCGGATCCGCACGCGGAGGTGCGGCCGTCAGGCGCTCAGCCGCCGGTGGTCCAATGTCCTGGGACCCACACATAGCCGTTCGGCGTCTGCGACCAGTATCCGTCCTGCCACAACGTGCCGTGGCCGGCCCGCTCGACATACAATCCGGGCATCCAGACATAGCCGGTGCCGGTCCAGTTCCAGTGTCCGGGCTGCCAGCTCAGCGCGGTCGCCGAGACCGGCGGCTTAGGCACGACTTCGACGCGAGGCGGCGGCACCGGCGGATAGGGCGGCACGGCGGCGACCGGCGTGCAGGCCGCGACACCCAGCGCCGCCGCCAGACCCCAGAAGGCCGACCGACGGATCGAAGACTGCCGAACCGAACGTGTCATGACAGCACCCTCCTCCTTCGCCCTGTCCATGCTGCATCCATGTCCAAAGGTGGGCAGGGCGGCAACGGTTCCGCAAGGCCGGCGGCGGAGCCGGACAATGATCGTTCAAACCGTGCCGGGCGTTCGCAGTGTGGCTTTCGTTTTCGGTCGAGGATTCGCGTTTTCGGCGAGTCCCCCTCCGAAGATCATGGTCTAGCTCTCCGGCAGGAGCAGCGTTGCCGCCGCCTGTGCCGCGATGCCCTCGCCGCGGCCGGTGAAGCCGAGCCGTTCGGTGGTGGTGGCCTTGACCGAGACGCGCCCGACCGGCACGGACAGCAGGTCCGCCAGACGCTCACGCATCGCCATCGCAAAGGGCCCGATTTTCGGCCGCTCGCAGATCAGCGTGATATCGGCGGCGGTCAGGGTGCCGCCGCGGGCGGCGATCCGCGCGGCCGCATGGCGCAGGAAGCGGGCACTGTCGGCATCCTTCCACACCGCCTCGGCCGGCGGGAAGTGGCGCCCGATATCCCCTTCCGCGAGCGCGCCATAGATGGCGTCGCACAGCGCGTGAATGCCGACGTCGGCGTCGGAATGCCCGGCAAGCCCCTGATCATGCGGAATGGTGATGCCACACAGGACGAGCGGCCGCCCGGCGGCGAAGGCATGCACGTCGAAGCCGGTGCCGGTGCGGGGCAGCAGCGTCGGGCGCAGCCCGGTTTCCAGCAACATGGCGTCGCGCTCCTCGGTCAGGGCGATGTTGCAGGCGGCGCCAGGCACGAGCGCCAGCGCGGCGCCCAGCCCGCCGAGCATCACTGTCTCGCAGGCCGCGCCCGGAGGCGCGGCGCGCAGCCGCGCCAGCAGCGCCGGGACGCGAAAGGCGATCGGGGTTTGCAGCAGCGTCGCGATGTCACACGTGTCGCCACCCGAGGGGTCGCGCCGCAGCAGCGGCACGGCAAGCGCCGGAGCGGCGGCGAGGCAGCCCGGCGCCTCCAGCGCCCGCAGCAGCGCCGGGATGGTACCGGCCGGGATCAGCGGCCGGGCGGCGTCGTGCCACAGCGCGATCGAGGCACCCTCGCCCACCAGGGCCTCGAGCGCCGCGACAAGCGGTCCCACCCGGTCGGTTTCGTCCATCGCAAGCGCCGGGCGGTGCGGCAGACCATGCAAAGCGGCGGCGATCCGCGCGGGCGGCCCGAGCGGCCGGATCGCCGCGCCGGCTGCCGCCAGTGAGGCGGCGGCGTGGCGGATGACCGCTTGTCCGGCAAGCTGCACAAAATACGGTCGTGTGGAATCGGGTGCCAAGAGGAGCGCGACGAGAGACATGCGGCGCAGGAATGCGCAGCAGGTGATTGCGCGTCAACCGTCGCCCCGGTAGCCTGCCCAAATCATGGGCAACCTATCTCCCGTTCCGGCCTCGTTGCCGATGCCGCTGGCGCCCATCGTGCTGCCGGGCGCATCGCGCGACGTCGCGATTGCGACGCCGGTGATTCTGGCGCCGATGTCGGGCGTCACCGACCTGCCGTTCCGCGCGCTCGCGCGGCAGCAGGGGGCGGGAATGGTGGTCTCGGAGATGATCGCCTCCTGGGCGATGGTGCGGGAGAACCGCAACACGCTGCGCATGGCGGAGATGGCGTCCGCCGCCGGCGGCCCGAACGCGCTGCAGCTCGCCGGCTGCGACCCGGCGGCGATGGCGGAGGCGGCGCGGATCGGCGTCGATCGCGGCGCGGAGCTGATCGACATCAATTTCGGCTGTCCGGTGAAGAAGGTCGCCGTGGGGCAGCAGGCCGGCTCGGCGCTGATGCGCGACGAGCGCAGCGCCGCCGCGATCCTGGAGGCGACGGCGCGCGCCGTGCCGGTGCCGGTGACGCTGAAGATGCGCATGGGCTGGGATCATGCCAGCCTGAACGCGCCGGCGCTCGCCCGCATCGCCGAATCCTGCGGCATCCGCATGGTTACCGTGCACGGCCGCACGCGGCAGCAATTCTATACCGGCACGGCGGACTGGGAGTTCATCGCCCGGGTGAAGCAGGCGGTGGGCGTCCCGGTGATCGCCAATGGCGACATCCTCTCCGAGGACGACGCCGCGGCGGCGCTCGCCCGGTCGGGCGCCGACGGGGTGATGATCGGCCGCGGCTGCTACGGCCGGCCCTGGTTCCTGCGCCAGGTGGCGCATTTCCTGCGCACCGGACGGCGGCTGCCGGAGCCGGCATTGTTTGAACAGAAATCCATCATTCTGGGGCATTACCGCGCCATGCTCGGACATTACGGGATCGAGGCCGGGCTGCGCCTGGCGCGCAAGCATCTCGGCTGGTACGCGCGCGGCCTGCCCGGCGCCGCGGAGTTCCGGGCCACGATCAACCGCCTGGCAACGGTTGCCGAGGTCGAACGGCGGATCGACGCCTTCCTCGACCCGCTGATCGAACGCGGGGCGGGCCGCGCGGCACCGCTGCCGGCGGAGCTCGCGGCATGACCAGCCCGCTCGCCCTGGTGCGCCGCGTCCGCACTCCCGCACTCGACCATGCCGCGATGATGGGGGCGGTGCCGGTGCCGGTCGTGCTGCTCGATCCGGCAAACCGGTTCCGCTACGCCAACCAGGCGGCGGAGCAGTTCCTCGGCATCTCGTTGCCGCAGCTCGTGCAGCTCAGCCTGGCCGATCTGGTGCCGCAGGACAGCCCGCTGTTCCGGCTGATCGAGCAGGTGCGGCGGGCTGAGGCGACTATCGCCGATCACGATCTGACGCTGGAAAGCCCGCGCCTGCACAAGGCCGGCATCGTCGTGCACGGCACCACCGTGCCGGACGAGCCGGGCATGGTGCTGCTGACCCTGCACGACGTCTCGGCCGCCCGGGCGCTCGATCGCCAGCTCACTTTCCGGGGCGCCGCCCGCACCGTCACCGGCATGGCGGCGGTGCTGGCGCATGAGGTCAAGAACCCGCTCTCCGGCATTCGCGGCGCGGCACAGCTCCTCGAGGGCAGCGTCGCCGAGACGGATCGTGAGCTTGCGGTGTTGATCCGCGACGAGGCCGACCGGATTCGTGGCCTGGTCGACCGGATGGACGTGTTCGGGGAGAAGCCGATCGAGCGGCGCGCGGTCAATATCCATCGCGTGCTCGAGCACGTGAAGCGGCTGGCCGGGAGTGGTGTGGCCGCGCATCTGCGGATCACCGAGCTGTACGATCCCTCGCTGCCGCCGGTCTGGGGCAATCGCGACCAGCTCGTGCAGGTGGTGCTGAACCTGGTGAAGAACGCGGCCGAGGCGATCACCGGCGATTCCGGCCGTGGCGAGATCACCCTGGTCACCGCCTATCAGCATGGCGTGCGGCTCGCGATTCCGGGCTCACCGGTGCGCGTTCATCTGCCGCTGGCGGTGACCGTGCGTGATGACGGTCCGGGCATTCCCGAGGACATCAGGCCGCATCTCTTCGAGCCCTTCGTCACCTCGAAGCCGTCCGGCAGCGGGCTGGGGCTGGCGCTGGTGGCCAAGATCATCGGCGACCATGGCGGTCTGATCGAGGTCGACAGCCGCCCCGGCCGCACCGAGTTCCGCCTGTTCCTGCCGGTTCTCGCGGAGGATTCGGGTGAGGTCGAGATCATCTAGGGCGGGATGATGGCGCCCCTCCGGCAATGCCAAGCGTGACCCCCGCGAAGGCACGGCCTTTGCAAAGCGATTCGTCAGGTCATGGGGGTCTGGGGCCTCGGGCCCCAGCGTCGGGTTCCCATCGCGCAAGCGCGATGGGAACCCGTCCAGGGCAGAGCCCTGGCCTGTCTTTGTCACTACCCCGCTAGGCACCGAGGGCGATGACGCTGCCGACGATTCTGGTCGCGGATGACGACCGTTCCATTCGCACCGTGCTGACCCAGGCGCTCGGCCGGGCCGGCTACCAGGTCCGCTCGACCTCGAATGCCTCGACCCTCTGGCGTTGGGTGGAGGACGGCGAGGGTGATCTCGTCATCACCGACGTGGTGATGCCGGACGAGAACGGGCTCGACCTGATCCCGCGCATCCGTCGCGTGCGCCCGGATCTGCGCGTGGTGGTGATGAGCGCGCAGTCGACGCTGATGACGGCGGTGAAGGCGGCCCAGCGCGGCGCCTTCGAATACCTTCCCAAGCCGTTCGATTTACAGGAATTGCTGGCCGTGGTCGGGCGCGCGCTGGCGGCGCCGCTGCCGCAGGCCGATGCCCCGGTCGCGTCCGAGGGCGAGGACCGGCTGCCGCTGATCGGCCGCAGCCCGGCGATGCAGGACATCTACCGGACGATCGCCCGGCTCACCACCGCCGACCTCACGGTGATGATCAACGGCGAGTCCGGCACCGGCAAGGAGCTGGTCGCCCGCGCGCTGCACGATTACGGCCGTCGCCGCGGCGGTCCGTTCGTCGCGATCAACATGGCGGCGATCCCGCGCGAGCTGATCGAGAGCGAGCTGTTCGGCCATGAGCGCGGCGCCTTCACCGGCGCGCTTAACCGCACCGCCGGGCGCTTCGAGCAGGCGGCCGGCGGCACGCTGTTTCTGGACGAGATCGGCGACATGCCGGCCGAGGCGCAGACCCGGCTGCTGCGCGTGCTGCAGGAGGGCGAGTTCACCACGGTCGGCGGCCGCCAGCCGATCCGCGCCAATGTGCGCATCATCACCGCGACGCATCGCGATCTCCGGCTCGCGATCCGCAACGGTCAGTTCCGCGAGGATCTGTTCTACCGCCTCAACGTGGTGCCGATCCGGCTGCCGCCGCTGCGCGAGCGGGTCGAGGACATCCCCGAGCTCGCCCGCCATTTCCTGGAAAAGGCGCGCCAGGCCGGGCTGCCGCAGAAAACGCTCGATGAGGCGGCGATGGAGGTGCTGCGCGGCTATCGCTGGCCGGGCAATGTGCGCGAGCTCGAGAATCTGATGCGACGCCTGGCCGCCCTCTATCCGCAGGAGCGGCTCGGCGCCGACATCGTCGCCGCCGAGCTTGCCGAGGCGCCGCTGCCGGCGGAGATGCCCGGCTTGCCGGCCGGACCGGAGCCGCTGGCCGCCGCGGTGGAGCGGCATATCCGCCAGTTCCTGGCGGCGAGCCATGACGGCATGCCGATGCACGATATCTACGACCGGGTGATCGCCGAGGTTGAGCGGCCGCTGATCCGCATGACGCTGTCGGCGACGCGCGGCAACCAGATCAAGGCGGCGGCCATGCTCGGGCTCAACCGAAACACGTTGCGCAAGAAGATCCGCGACCTGGAGATACCCGTGGTGCGCGGCATCGCCTGACGGCCAGGCGACGCCACGCGAGCGGGCAGGCGCCGCCCTCCGATCCGCGCGGATCGAAGCCGACCGCGCCGCTTGGGGCAGAACCGCACGGCAGAATGTGGTACAAGCGCCGCACCCGGGTTGGAGAATCGCGGGTGCGGCGCCTTTTAATGGGAAGGCCGCGGCGGCGGTCCGCCCGTCCAGGTCCGGGCCGGGCCGCCCTTGTTGCAACGGACGCACCGGAAGCTGCCCGCTTGAACGTGACCCCGTCTCCCGTCGCCCTGATCCCGGAACCGCCGCGGCCCGAGCGGCCGACGCCGCTGCGCCGCGTCGCCGACATCCTGCTCGGCAAGCTGGTGACGCTGATCCTCGCCGCGGTGGCGCTGGCGCTCGGCATGGCGAGTTTCGCGGTGATGGCGAACGGCGCGCCGTTTGCCAGCAACCCGAACCTGGCTTTTGGCCTCGTGCTGTCGAACCTGATCGTCCTGCTGGTGCTGGGGGCGGTCCTGGCCGGGCGGCTCACACGGGTTTGGGTGGAGCGGCGCCGCGGTTCGGCCGGGGCCCGGCTGCACGTGCGCCTGGTGCTGCTGTTCGCGGTGGTGGCGGTGACCCCGACCATCGTCGTCGGGGTGTTCGCGACCGCGTTCTTCAATCTCGGCATCCAGGCCTGGTTCAACGACCGGGTGCGCACCGTTCTCGAGGAGAGCCTGCAGGTCAGCCAGGGCTATCTCGACGAGCATCGCAACAATATCCGCGCCGATGCGCTTGGCATGGCGAATGATCTCTCTCGCCTGGGGCCCATGCTGATCGAGGATCCGACCGATTTCGCGCAGGTTATGGCGACGCAGACGGCGCTGCGCGGCCTGACCGAGGCGATGATCTTCGACCCGGTCACCGGCCAGGTGATGGCCTCGGCCGGGTTCATGTCGAGCGGCACCGACCGGGCGCCCGCCGATGCGGTGGAGATCGCCCGCTCCGGCGATGTCGCGGTGATCAACTCGCGGGACGGGACCCGGGTGCGGGCGGTGGTCCAGCTCAACACGACGCCGCCCTACATGCTGCTGATCGAGCGGCCGGTCGATCCGCAGATCCTCGACCACGCGCTGCGCACGCAGCAGGCGGTGGAGCAATACGAACGTCTGGCGCTGAACCGCGGCCGGCTGCAGGTGACCTTCGCGCTGATCTTCGCGCTGATCGCACTGATCGTGCTCTCCGCCGCGGTGCTGATCGGCCTGGTGATCGCCAACCAGATCGCGCGGCCGGTGGGCCGGCTGATCCAGGCGGCGGACCGGGTGCGCGCCGGCGACCTCGGCGTGCAGGTGCCGGAGGTGGCAAGCGGCGACGAGCTGGCGGGCCTGTCCCGCGCCTTCAACCGCATGACCGGCCAGCTCGCGGCGCAGCGCGCCGAGCTGATGGACGCCTACAGCCAGATCGACGAGCGCCGCCGCTTCACCGAGACGGTGCTGGCCGGGGTCTCCGCCGGGGTGATCGGGCTCGACGCGGAGGGCGCGATCGAGCTGCCCAACCGGGCGGCGAGCGAGCTGCTCGGCACCGACCTGCTGGCGGCGATCGGCCGGCCGCTGACCGAGATCGTGCCGGAATTCGCACCGCTGCTGCGCGAGGCGGCGCGATCGCACATGCCCTGTGTCGCGGAGGTGCAGATCGGCCCGCCCGGCCGGCGGCGGACGCTGCTGCTGCGTATCGGCGCCGAACTGAAGGGCCGACGCGTCGACGGCTACGTCGTCACCTTCGACGACGTGACCGAACTCGAGGCGGCGCAGCGCAAGGCCGCCTGGGCCGACGTCGCCCGTCGCATCGCGCACGAGATCAAGAATCCGCTGACCCCGATCCAGCTCTCCGCCGAGCGGCTGAAGCGCAAGTTCGCCCGCGAGATCACCTCCGATCCGGAAACCTTTACCCAGTGCGCCGACACCATCATCCGGCACGTCAGCGATATCGGCCGCATGGTGGACGAGTTCTCGGCCTTCGCGCGCATGCCGCAGCCGGTGATCCGGCCGGAGGATATCGGACTGGTGGCGCGCGAGGCGCTCGTCCTGCACCGCAACGCGCATCCCGAGATCGACTGGGCGACGGACATCCCCGAGCAGGGACCGGTCGCGCCCTGTGACCGCCGGCTGCTCGGCCAGGCGCTGACCAACCTGCTGCAGAACGCCGCCGATGCGGTGGCGATGCGGCCGGGTGCCGGCCACATATGTCTGAGCGTGCGGCCGGGCGAGAAGGAGGTGGGCATCAGCGTGACCGATGACGGGGTAGGCCTGCCGCAGGACGACGAGCGCCCGCGTCTGACCGAGCCCTACGTGACCCACAAGCCGAAAGGCACCGGGCTGGGGCTGGCGATCGTCAAGAAGATCATGGAGGATCATGGCGGTCGACTCGTCCTCGATGACCGTCTCGACGGCCCCGGCGCCATCGCCACCCTGGTCGTGCCGGCCCGTCTGCCGCAGGCCGTGCAGCAGACCGAGCATGCGTGAGGCGGCATGGCACACGAGATTCTGATCGTCGACGACGAACCCGATATCCGGCTGCTGATCGAGGGGCTGCTGCGCGACGAGGGCTATGAGACGCGCCAGGCCGCCGATTCGGACGCGGCGCTCGCCGCCTTCAACGCCCGCCGCCCGGCGCTGGTGATTCTCGATGTGTGGTTGCAGGGCTCGCGCCTCGATGGGCTCGGCATCCTCAAGGCGATGCGTGGCGAGGAGCCGCAGGTCCCGGTGGTGATGATCTCCGGGCACGGCACGATCGAGATGGCGGTCGCGGCAATCCAGGAGGGCGCCTACGACTTCCTGGAGAAACCGTTCAAGTCCGACCGGCTGCTGCTGGTGGTGCGGCGTGCGCTGGAGGCGGCGCGGCTGTGGCGTGAGAACGCGGAGCTGCGGCTGCGCGCCGGCGCCGATTCGGCGCTGACCGGCCAGAGTGCCGCGATCGCCGGGGTGCGCGGCGCGATCGAGCGCGTGGCGCCGACCGGCTCGCGCGTGCTGATCACCGGCCCGGCCGGCTCGGGCAAGGAAGTAGCGGCGCGCATGATCCATGCCCGGTCCCGCCGGACCGACGGGCCGTTCGTGGTGCTGAACTGCGCCACGCTCAATCCGGGCCGTTTCGAGGAGGAGCTGTTCGGGTTCGAGGCGGGACCGGATCCGGCCTCGAAGCCGCGCCGCGCCGGCGTGCTGGAACGCGCGCATGGCGGCACGCTGCTGCTCGACGAGGTCTCCGACATGCCGCTCGAGACGCAGGGCAAGATCGTGCGCGCCCTGCAGGATCAGACCTTCGAGCGGCTGGGCGGCTCGGCGCGGGTCAAGGTCGATGTCCGCGTGCTCGCGACCACCAACAAGGATCTCCAGGCGGAAATCGCCGCCGGCCGTTTCCGTGAGGATCTCTACTACCGTCTCGCCGTGGTGCCGCTGCGCCTGCCGAGCCTGCGCGAGCGGCGCGAGGACGTGCCGTTGCTGGCGCAGCATTTCCTGGCGCGCTCGGCGGAGAATGCCGGCATGCCGTCGCGCGAGCTGTCGGCCGATGCGATGGCAGCGCTGCAGGCCTACGAATGGCCCGGCAATGTGCGGCAGCTGCGCAATCTAATGGACTGGCTGCTGATCATGGCGCCGGGGACCTCCGCCGATCCGGTGCGGGCCGAAATGCTGCCGCCGGAGATCGTGCAGGGTGCGCCGGCGCTGCTCAACTTCGACGCCGGCGCCGATGTCATGGCGCTGCCGCTGCGCGAGGCGCGCGATCTGTTCGAGACGCAGTATCTGCAGGCGCAGCTCATGCGCTTCGGCGGCAATATCAGCCGCACCGCCGGCTTCGTCGGCATGGAGCGCAGCGCGCTGCATCGCAAGCTGAAGCAGCTCGGCGTCAGCTCCGAGGACCGCGCCGCGAGCTGAGCGAGCGACGCGCCGGCGCGCCTGGTTTCATGGGGGCACGGGCCCCCGCTTTCTTTGGGGGATCGATGAGCCGCATCGCCTACGTCAACGGCCGTTACCTGCCGCTGCACCAGGCCAGCGTGAATGTCGAGGATCGCGGCTACCAGTTCGCCGACGGGGTGTACGAGGTGGTGCTGGTGGCCGGCGGCAGGCCGGTCGACGAGGTGTTGCATCTCGACCGGCTCGACCGCTCGCTGCGCGAGCTTCGCATGCGGCCGCCGATGAGCCGCGCGGCACTGCGCAACGTTCTCGCGGAGGTGGCGCGGCGCAACCGGCTCCGCCACGGCCTGCTCTATCTGCAGGTCACGCGCGGCGTCGCCCGACGCGACCATGCCTTCCCGGCGCCTTCGGTGCGCCCGGCGCTGGTGGTCACGGCGAAAACCCTGCCGCCGCCGCCCGGGGATGTCGCGCGCTGGGCCACGACCGCGATCACGCATCCCGATGAGCGCTGGGCCCGGTGCGACATCAAGAGCGTCGCCTTGCTGCCTAACGCGCTGGCGCGGCAGGCGGCGCGCGAGCAGGGGGCGAACGAGGCGATCCTGATCGATGCCGCCGGCCAGGTGACGGAGGGCGCATCGACGACGGTCTGGCTGGTCGACGACGCGGGCACGCTTCGCACCCGGCGGCTCGATCACGCGGTATTGCCCGGCTGCACCCGCGCCGCGCTGATCGACCTCCTCCACGAGGTCGGCATCGGCTTCGAGGAGCGCGGCTGCAGCCTGGACGAGTTGCGTCGGGCACGCGAGGTGTTCCTGACCAGCGCCAGCTCCTATGTCCGCCCGGTGCTTCGTATCGATGGACGCGCGGTGGGTGACGGGCAGGTGGGGCCGGTGGCCGCGCGGCTGTTCGCGCTGTTCCTCAACCATATCGGCGGCGGAGATCGCGCGCCGCCGGCGCCGGCCTGATCCGGCGGCGGGATTTGTCTCGCTTGCTTGGGGGGGCGGCGCTGCTAGAGTGCCGGGTGCCTCCCGCGCGACCGGACCGGTCGGCGGGGCGAGCACCGGCGGCGAGGCCCCGTGCGCGGCGCGGGCACGCGGCGGTGATCGTCAGCACGAACAGTGAGTTAGGGGCGAGCTCTCCACCCGCGGCGCGGTTGTCGGGCGAACCGGGCGGGTGCGGGCGGGGGATGTTTCAGCCGAAAAGCGGCATACCGGGAGATGGCAGGCAATAATACGATCCGACCGGGGCGGGTGCGCCCGGTCACCGCGACGGGTGCGGGCAGTCGCTCGGCACAGACGATGGCCGCCCCGTCGGAAGCGGCCGAGGAAAGTGCGGCCGCGCGGCAGGCGGCGTTGCGCGACGCGGACACACCGGATCAGCCGGTCGCGGAGCGGCAACACGACCAAGGCAACAAGAACAAGAAGGACTCCACCGTGGCGAATGAGAAGGCACAGAACGTTCAGGACGTGTTCCTGAACCATGTGCGCAAGAACAAGACTCCCGTCACCGTCTTTCTGGTGAATGGCGTGAAACTCCAGGGAATCATCACCTGGTTCGACAATTTCTCGGTCCTGCTGCGCCGGGACGGCCACACCCAGCTCGTCTACAAGCACGCGATCAGCACGGTGATGCCGGGCGCCCCGATCCAGCTGTTCGATGCCCGCGGCGAGGGTGCCACGGCGCGGGAGACCGGTTCTGCCGCCCAGCCCGTCTGATCGCACGCCGGAGCCCGTCCGGTCCGCCATCCTGCTGCCCTGGGAGCGGCCGGTACGGGAAGACGCGGCGCGCGCGGCGGAAGCGCGGCTGGCCGAGGCGGTCGGACTTGCCGCCTCGATCGGGCTGCTCGTCGTGCACAGCGCGATCTTCCCGCTGCGCGGGCGCCGGCCCTCGACCCTGCTCGGGCCGGGGCAGGTGGCAATGGCGGGGCAGGCGATTGCCGAGCAGCGGGTGGAGGTCGCCGTGGTGGACGCGGCGCTCTCTCCGGTGCAGCAGCGCAACCTGGAGCGCGAATGGCGCTGCAAGGTGATCGACCGCACCGGGCTGATCCTCGACATCTTCGGTGAGCGCGCGCGCACCCGCGAGGGCGCGCTGCAGGTCGAACTGGCGCATCTCGAATACCAGCGCTCGCGCCTGGTGCGGTCCTGGACCCATCTCGAGCGGCAGCGCGGCGGCTTCGGCTTCCTCGGCGGCCCGGGCGAGACGCAGATCGAGGCCGACCGGCGGCTGATCGGCGAACGCATCGTCAAGCTCAAGCGCGAGCTCGAGCAGGTGCGGCGCACCCGCGGCCTGCACCGCACCGCGCGCCGCCGCGTGCCGTTCCCGGTGGTGGCGCTCGCCGGCTACACCAATGCCGGCAAGTCGACGCTGTTCAACGCCCTGACCGGCGCGCATGTGGTGGCCGAAGACCAGCTCTTCGCGACACTCGATCCGACCATGCGCGGGATCCGCCTGCCGTCCGGCCGGCGCATCATCCTCTCCGACACGGTCGGCTTCATCAGCGAGCTGCCGACCGAGCTGGTCGCCGCCTTCCGCGCGACGCTCGAGGAGGTTGCCGAGGCCGACGTGATCCTGCACGTGCGCGATGCGGCGCATCCCGACACGCTGGCGCAGCGCGCCGACGTGGTCGCCGTCCTCGACGGCATGGTGCAGGAGGGCGTGCTCGATGCCGACTGGCCGCAGCGCACGATCGAGGTGCTGAACAAGGCCGACCTCCTTGGCGGCGTCGCGCACGTGCCGGTACGGCCGGGCAGCGTCGCGGTCTCGGCACTGAGCGGTGAGGGGCTCCCGGCCCTTCGCGCGGCGATCGAAGCCCGCATCGCCGAGGGTATGGAGTTCGCCGAATACGACCTGCCGCTGACGGACGGGGCGCGGCTCGCCTGGCTCTATCGCCACGGCGAGGTGGTGTCGCGTCAGGAGGCGGAGGCCGGCATCCATGTCGGCGTCCGGCTGCTGCCGGCCGACCGCGCTCGGTTCGAGCGCGACGAGCTGCCGCGCACTGGCCCGGGCGGTAGTTCCGCCGGATCCGGCGGCCGCGCCGCGTGATCAGGCCCGACCGACGGGCGACGCGGGACATCGCCGATCTCCTCCGCCGCGCCGGACGCGAGGTGATCTTGCCGCACTTCCGGCGACTGGACGTCGCGGCGGTGCGGATGAAAACCGGACCGCTCGACCTGGTGACCGCGGCGGACGAAGCGGCCGAGCGCCTCATCACCGATGGGCTGCACCACCGCTTCCCCGGATGCCTGGTGGTGGGAGAGGAGGCGTGCGCCGCCGACCCCACACTGCTCGGACGGCTGGGCGATGCGGAGCTTGCATTCGTGCTCGACCCGATCGACGGCACCGCGAATTACGTCGCCGAACTGCCACTGTTCGGCACCATGGTGGCGGCGGTGTACCGCGGCGAAATCGTCGCGTCGGTGATCTACGATCCGGTGGGCGATGATTCGGCCCTGGCCGTGCGCGGCGAGGGCGCCTGGATCGAGGCACCCGACGGTGCAACGCGCGATCTTCGCGTCGCTGCGCATGGACCCGCGGCGGCGATGACCGGCTCGGTCTCCTGGCGCTACTTCCCCGAGCCGATGCGGCAGCGCGTCTGCGCCAATCTCTGCCGCATGGCCGCCGCCTGGGACTATCGCTGCGCCGCGCACCAATACCGCATGCTGGCCGCTGGCCACTGCCATTTCGCCATCTTCCACCGGCTGATGCCCTGGGACCACGCGCCCGGCTGGCTGCTCCATCGCGAGGCCGGCGGCTATGCACTTCGGCTGGACGGCACTGAATACAGTGCGGCGCGGAGCGATGGGGGGATGCTTTGCGCCCCCGATGCCGCAAGCTGGGACGCGCTGCGGGAGACGCTGCTCGGAGCGTAGCAAGGAAGGAAGACCAGGGGCTCCGCCCCTGACCCCGCTGGGGCCTGAGGCCCCAGACCCCCTTCACCCGCCGGCTTGACCGGCGAATGGCCGAAGCGGGAAAATACGATGGTCGGCGGAGGGACCTGTGAGCTCCGCACCGGGATATCACGCCGTCCAAAGGGTCAGGACGGTCTCGCGGCTTTGCGCCGGGGCCGTCGCAGTCTTTGCCGTCTCGGCTCTGCTCGGCTGGGCCGTGCGGCTGCGCGTCATGACGAGTTTCGGGGTTGGCCGCGCGACCACCTCGGTTGCAACCGCCATCTGCCTGGTGCTGAGTGCCGCGGCCGCCTTCTCGCTGACCCAGGTGTCGCTCCGCCGGTTCCGGGTGCGGCCGGCCGGCGGCACCATTGTGCTGGTCGTCGGCCTGTACTGTCTCGCGGAATACGTCGCCGGCCGACCCGACGCCGGATACCTGCTGGGCCGTGAACTCGGCAGATTGTCGCCGGCCACGGCGGCGGGTTTCATCGTGCTGGGCGCAGCGCTGCTCGCCACCGATGTGACACGGCACCGCATTGCCGTCACCCTGGCCACGCTCGGTCTGATCGTCTGCCTGATCGATCTCGTCGGCTATGCCTACGGAATCGACGCGCTCTATCGCGTGTTCCCGTTCTCGGCGATGTCGCTGCCAACGGCGCTGGCGCAAGGCGCGCTGCTGACCGCCGTGCTTCTGGCGCGGCCAGACAGGGGATGGATCCAATTCGCGATCCGCGGTGGTCACGCCGGCACTGCCTTCCGGCTGCTGATGCCGGCGGTACTGATGATCCCGCTGGTCTGCGCCGGTGGCGTCCTGATGGCGGTCGAAAGCCACGCGATCGAGGCGGCGTTCGGATTCGCCGTGCTCACCGTCGCGATGATCGTGATCCTGGGAACCTTGGTCTGCCTGACCTGCACCTGGCTCCTCCGCATCGAGACCGTGAACGACCGGCTGGCGGCGATCGTGGCCTCCTCCTCCGATGCGATCATCGGCGAATCACTCGATGGCATCATCACCAGCTGGAATGGTGGGGCCGAACATCTATTCGGCTACCGCGCAGAGGAGGCAATCGGGCGGTCGAAACAAATGCTGCTGCCCGCCGCCCCGGTCGCGGAGCAGATCCGCCGCGCCACGCCGGTGACGCGTCTCGAAACGGTCTGCGTCTGCAAGAGCGGCACACCGGTCGATGTCTCGGTGACCATGTCGCCGATTCGCGACGAGGCCGGCGAGGCCATCGGGATGTCGTCGATCATGCGGGACATCACGGAGCTCAAGCGTCGCGGCGCAGAACTGGAACGGAGCATTGCGGAACTCGAGCAGTTCGCCTACGTGGCCTCACACGATCTGCAGGAGCCGCTGCGGATCGTGGCGAACTTCACCCAGCTTCTGGCCGACCGGTATCGGGGACGGCTGGACGAGCGCGCCGACCGGTACCTGCACTTCGCCTCGGACGGCGCCCGGCGCATGCAACGACTGGTCAGCGGTCTCCTCGCCTACGCGCGCCTCGGCTCGCAGGGCGGCCCGCTTGCGCCGGTCGACGTGGACGCCGTTCTCAGGCAGGTCGACAGCGACCTCCGGCCCATGCTTCAGGAGTCCGGCGTCTCCGTCGAATACGGTCCGCTCCCGGTCGTCCTGGCCGACGAAATGCAACTCGGCCAGGTGTTCCAGAACCTGATCAGCAACGCGGTCAAGTTCCGGTCGGATCGAGCGCCGCGCGTGACGATCACCGCGGAACCGCGCGGTCAGGACTGGGTCTTTGCCGTCGCCGACAACGGCATCGGCATCGACAGGCAGCACGCCGACCGGATCTTTCAGATGTTCCAGCGCCTGCATGGGCGTGACGCGTATGAGGGCAGCGGTATCGGACTCGCCGTCGTCAAGCGCATCGTCGAACGGCATGGCGGACGCATCTGGCTCGAATCGACGCCAGGGGAGGGAGCCACGTTCCGCTTCACGCTGCACGGTGTGCCGGCGACGGTCCACGCATAGCCGCGGCGCGTGACGCCCGGGTCCGCGACGGTGCTACGGCAGGCGGCCTTCGGCCGCCTTCACGGCCTGCCACGCTTCCTCCATCTCGAGGAGCGTCGCGTCGCCCGGCCCCTGGCCGGCGGCGGCGAGGCGTTGCTCGACGGCGCCGAAGCGGCGGGTGAATTTGCGGTTGGCCGCGCGCAGACACTCTTCCGGGTCGAGCTGCAGCTTGCGGGCAAGATTGGCCAGCACGAACAGCAGGTCGCCGACCTCATCGGCCAGCCGCATGGGATCGGCGGTGGCGAGTTCGGCCCGCAACTCCGTGGCCTCTTCCTCCAGCTTGTCGAGCACCGCCGCCGCGTCCGGCCAGTCGAAGCCGACCCGGGCGGCGCGCGCGGTCAGCTTGGCAGCTCGGGTGAGGGCAGGCAGGCTGGACGGCACGCCGGCGAGCGCGCCGGTCTCCGCCCGCGCCGCCCGTTCCGCCGCTTTCTGCACCTCCCAGGCCGCGGTCTGGGCGGTGGCGTCGCGCGCCGCCGCCGCGCCGAAGACGTGCGGATGGCGCCGGATCATCTTGTCGGCGATCGACCGGGCCACCTCGGCGAAGCCGAACTGCCCGACCTCTTCGGCCATGCGCGCATGGTAGACGACCTGGAACAGCAGGTCGCCGAGCTCGTCGGGCAGTGCTGCGTCGTCGCCGCGGGCGATGGCGTCGGCGACCTCGCAGGCCTCCTCGATCGTGTATGGCGCGATCGTCGCGAAGCACTGCTCGCGGTCCCAGGGGCAGCCCGAATGCGGATCGCGGAGTGCCGCCATGATGTCGAGCAGGCGACGGAGTTCGACCTCGGGAGTGTCGGTCATCGCTGTGTCCGGTGAATGCGGTGCCGTCCACCTATGGCCCCGAATCGCAAATGCGCCAGCGAATTCGGGCCTTGCCCGCTCGCCGGCAAACCGACCGCCTCACTGCCGCGCCGCGACGGTCGTCCGGGCGCCGCGATCGGACCCACTCGGGGCCCGCCTCGGTCCGCCCAGCCGTCGCGGCGCTGCCGCCGCTGATGCGGGGAGATGCGAGAGCTTGGTGTTCGGCGCACGCGCAATTGCCGCATAAGGAATATTATGGAAAGAAAGATCCGGGCACCTGAGGAGCTCAGCCAACGCTTGCCTGCAGGCCCGGTCGGTGCCAACACCGCTGTCCCCGGCGCCCGACCGCCGCGCCGGCGACGCGATGCGAGCGAGGCGCAAGTGTTCGAATCGGCTCGACAGCCCGGCAGCCGGACCATCACCCCGGACCAGGCGGTGGATCACCTCGAAGAACTGCACGCCGCGGCGGTGGCGGCGTTGCGGCAGACGCTCGCACGCTTCCTCGATGGCGGTCCGCCGCCGTCGCCGGAAGAACGTGCGCTGTTCCGCTACCCCGAGCTGCGCCTGTGGCACGAGCCGCGCCTGCCGCTGCCGACGCTGCGCCGCGCCTGGGCGAAGCTGCAGGCGCCCGGGCTCTACGCGACCACGGTGACGCAGCCCGGCTTCTTCCGCGGCTACCTGCTGGACCAGCTGCGGCCGCTGGTGGAGGACTATGGCGCGACGCTGGACGTCGCACCCGGCGAGCAGGAAATGCCCTATCCGTACGTGCTGGAGACGGTGGAGCTGCCGGCCGGGAGCGACGTGCCGGTTGCCGCCCTCGCGCGGCATTTCCCGACACCGAAACTCTCCGCCGTGGGCGACGAGATCGCGGACGGGGCCTGGGAATCACGGCCGGGCGAGCCGTTGCCGCTGGCCCTGTTCGACGGCGCGCGCGTCGACTACTCGCTGCGTCGCCTGGTGCACTACACCGGGACCGACTGGCGGGCGATCCAGCCCTGGCTGCTGCTCACCAACTACCATCGCTACGTCGACCAGTTCGTCCGCTGGGGGCTCGATGAGTTGCGCCGCCCGGGCAGTCCGTACACGGCGATCGTTCTGCCGGGCGGTGTCGCAATCGGCCGCGATCACGATCCGGATGCAGCCGCGGCCGCGGCGGCGGCTGCGCCCTGGCACAGTTTCCAGATGCCGGCCTATCACTTGCTGCGCGGCGACGAAGCGGGCGGCACGACGCTGGTCAATATCGGCGTCGGACCCGCGAACGCGAAAAACATCACCGACCATCTCGCGGTGCTGCGGCCGCATTGCTGGATCATGGTCGGACATTGCGGCGGGCTGCGCCAGACCCAGGTGATCGGCGATTACGTGCTGGCGCACGGCTATCTGCGGCGCGACCGCATCCTCGATGAGCTGGTGCCGCCGGAAGTGCCGATCCCGGCACTGGCCGAGGTGCAGCTCGCGCTGCAGTCGGCCGCGGCGAAGGTCACCGGCGATCACGGTGCGGCGCTGAAGCGGCGGCTGCGCACCGGCACCGTCGTGAGCTACGACGACCGCAACTGGGAACTGCGCTGGTCGCAGGAGCGCCGACGGATCAACCTGTCGCGCGCCATCGCCGTCGACATGGAGAGCGGCACGCTGGCCGCGCAGGGCTACCGGTTGCGGGTGCCGTACGGCACGCTGCTCTGCGTCTCCGACAAGCCCCTGCATGGCGAGCTGAAACTGCCCGGGGCGGCGAGCGCCTTCTACCAGCGGGCGGTCGGCGAGCATCTGGCGATCGGGCTCGCAACGCTCGATGCGCTGCGCGGCGACATCGGGGCGCTGCACTCGCGCAAGCTGCGCAGCTTCGATGAGCCGCCGTTCCGATGAGCCGCGTCAGACCGTCGGGCACGGTCTGGCCAAGCGCTTGACACTTCCGGTCGTGTAATGGGATAGTTTGGCAACAAGGCTTGGCCGACAACCCATAGATTCCGTTACATAGTCGGGAGAAGAATCGCCATCCGGCGCAAGACCGGCCAGAACTCCTGCCCCACGGGTCCGGTGCTTGGGCTGCTCGCTGCATGTGTGTCCGAACAGGTTTGCAAGGCGCTCCAGGAGCTCGCTCCCGGGTCTGACATTTGACTCTGGGCTGGGGAATCGGGCGGACGGGATTGAACGCTTGGACCACGGGTCCGAGGCGCTCCGCGCATCCCTCGGTCGACCTTACCGGACGATCGCCGACTGTCGACCGGCTTGCATGACCGGAAGGAGATGTGCCCGATGCGACGATCCCACACGATCCTTTCGCGAGCCGGCCTCCTGGCAATTGCGGCATTCGCTCTCGGCGTCGCTGCCACGCCGGCGGAGGCCCAGGTCGCCTCGACGCCAGCCGGCGCGACGTCGAAATCTGGCTGGACCTTCGCCGTCACGCCCTATGCCTGGCTGCCCACACTGTCATCGAATCTGAGCTACACCGGGCCGCGCGGCGGCAACGTCACGACCGATATCAGTGCCGGCATCGGCGATTATCTCTCCGAGCTGAATTTCGGCCTGATGGTTGGTGGCGAGGCACGCTACGACCGCTTTTCGGTCATGACCGACCTTATCTACGTCAATGCCAGCATCACCACGAGCAACAGCCATCTTTCCACCGTCAATCTCGGTCCTGGCCCGATCGACATTCCGCGTTCGCAGCAGCTCGATACCGGCACCCGGCTGGCGGCGACGATCTGGTCACTCGCGGGCGGCTATACGCTGCTGAGCGGTGATTGGGGCAATCTCGACGCCGTCGTGGGGATGCGCATCCTGTTCACGGGGGCCACCACCAACTACACGCTGACCAACGATATCCTGCTGCCGAACCGGACGATCGCGCTCACGCGGACAGGCAGCCTCACGCTTGGCAGGACCGATCCCGAGGGCGTCGGGGGTGTGACCGGCCGGATCAACATCCCCCATAGCCGCTTCTATATTCCCTTCTATCTCGACGCCGGGGGCGGGTCCGTGCCGTTCACCTGGCAGGCCTATGGCGCCCTCGCCTATCAGGCCGCGCGCTGGATCGACGTCTCGGCGGGCTACCGCTATCTCGCGTTCAACAGCGGCAGTCACAATGGCGTCGAGAAGCTCACCCTGGGCGGCGCCATCATTGCTGCGAATTTCCGGTTCTAGACGCGCACCGCTCTGAGCGTCTTCGCCGTCGGCCGCTAACCCGGCAAGGCCACGGAACACGCGACCACGCGGCCGATGCGATTGAACCAGCCCCGGCCGTAGGTCGCGAAGCTGCTCGCCTGGGAATATTTCAGGCAGCGCGCGGCAAGCACCCCGGCATAGCATTTCCGCGGGTCGGCAGCCTTGATCGCCGCGGTGGTGGCCGGCCCGATGACACCGTCGGATGCAACGCCGAGGACCGATTGCAGGGTGCTGATGGCGACGTGCTGTCCCTGGTTGACCGCCTCATCGAACAGCAGCAGCGCCAAAGGTCCGGCCAGGTCGTCGCAGCCGCAAGCCTCCCAGTAGTCGCGTCGATAGAGGTCCTTCGCGTCATCGAGCGTCAGCGCCGCGATGTCCAGCCTGGGATAGGCGGCCGCCGATATGCCGTATTTCGTGCCCTTCAGCACGCCGACGCCGACCTGGCCGCCCGTCCAATTGCCGCGATCGCTTGGGTCCAGGCTGAGGCCGCCCTCGACCCCGACGACGATGGCGAAGGCATCATCGAATCCGCTCATGTCCTCCCTCCTTCGGGCGCCATGACGGTCGAAGTAGCAGCACCCGTTGGACTGGCGAGTGACCGCAGCTACGCGGTCCGTGGCTGCGGCTGCGTCACTGTGAGGCACCGCACTCGGGGAGCTGCGGTCCACCGTCCGAGCCTGCAGATCGGCGCCGCTGCGTCAGACTGGCGCGGCGATCTCCAACACCATGCCGTCGAAGGCCGGCTCGACGTCCTCCGGCAAGTGGCGCTGCATCCAGGCCCAGTCGAGATCGGTGCCCATATGCGTCAGCACCGTCCGCCGGACGGCGAGCTGCCGCGCCCAGCGGAGCACCGTCGCGACATCGGCATGCGTCGGGTGCGGCTGGCGCTGGAAACAACCGACGAGCCAGGTGTCGATCCCCGCAAGCGCCGCCAGCGCCTCCGCGTCGAGCCGTACCACGTCGGTGGAATAGGCGAAGCCGTCGATCCGCAGGCCGAGGGTCGGCATGACGTGATGATCCTGGCCGAACACGGTGACGGCCAGGCCGGCGACTTCGACCGTCTCGCCCGGCGTGACGAGGACGGGTTCCAGCACCGGGCGGAAGAAGCCCGGCGGTCTCCACGGGCGAAACGCGTAGTCGAAGCGCAGGCGCAGTTCGTCCAGCGTCTCGCCGGTGCCGTAGGCCTGGAGAGGACGGCCGGCGATGCGGTTGAGAATGCGGATTTCGTCGAGGCCGGTGATGTGATCGGCGTGGGAATGGGTGAACAGCACCGCGTCGATGGCCGGGATGGCGCAGGCGAGAAGCTGGCTGCGCAGATCCGGGGGGGTGTCGACCAGCAGGCGGGTTCCGGCCTCGCTCTCGACGACGATTGCGGAACGCATGCGCCGGTTGCGTGGTTCGCCGGCATCGCAGGCGCCCCAGTCCCCTCGCCCGTCCCGGCCGCCGATCATGGGCACGCCGGCGGAGCCGCCGCAGCCGAGAATCGTGATCCTCACGGGGCTTACGCAGCCTTGCGGAACAGGCGGCGGAAATTCTCCGTGGTCAGGTCTGCGAGCTCGGCGTCCGTCAGTCCGCGCAATTCGGCGAGCATGTGTGCGGTATGGGCGACCCAGGCGGGTTCGTTGCGCTTGCCGCGGTTGGGCACGGGGGCCAGGTAGGGCGCATCGGTTTCCACGAGCAGCCGGTCGGTCGGAAGGTCGCGCGCGATATCGCGGATTTGCTGCGATTTCGGGAAGGTCAGGATGCCGGAGAAGCTGACATAGCCGCCCATCTGGATCGCGGTCTCGGCGAGGGCGCGGCCGGAGCTGAAGCAGTGCAGCAGGAGGTCGAACGGGCCGCCGGCCTCGCGTTCTTCGGTCAGGATGCGGATGATGTCGTCGTCGGCGTCGCGGGCGTGGATGGCGATGGGCAGGTTGGCCAGCCGTGCGGCGCGGATATGGGCGCGGAAGGTCGCGTGTTGTGCGTCGCGTGGGGCCTTGTCGTAGAAGTAGTCGAGTCCGCTCTCGCCGATGCCAATGACTTTCGGGTGGTCGGTCATGGTGGCGAGGGTTTCCGCTGCCGGCGGCGGCGCTTCGCCGGCGTTATGCGGGTGGATGCCGACCGTGCACCAGACGTTCGGCAGAGTTTCCGCCAGCGCGCGGATCATCTGCGATTGTGCGAGTGTCGTGCCGATCGTGACCATTTCTCCGATGCCAGCCGTCTCTCCCCGCCGCAGCACGTCCGGCAGTTCCTCTCTGCGGTAGTAGTCGAGATGGCAGTGCGAATC
>DATJSJ010000046.1:0-18382 GCA_035504175.1 Acetobacteraceae bacterium | reverse complement strand
GCAGCATCCGGCGCTGGGCGAGCGGCAATGGCAGTGGCTGCAGGCGATGGTGGAGCGGCTGGATCCGGCGACCGATGCGTTGCTGGTGATCGTGCCGCTGCCGGTGGTAACGATGGCGAATCACGGCGTGGTGCAGCTCTTTCTCGGCCACCGCAGCGACGATTTGCGCCTGTTCGCCCGTGGCGACGCGGCGGCGCTGCGCCATTTCGGCGAGAACCAGCCGAAGACGCTTGGCGGCCGGGCGCTCGAGTACCTGGCGGCGCTGCGCGACCTGATCGGCGCCGAGCTTTTCCACCTGCCCACCACCGGCCGCTTCGGCCTCGCCGACCTTACCGACGTGCGCGACAACTGGGCCAATCACCGTGTGCGGCGGGAGCGCAACGCCCTGCTGCGTCTGGCGCTGCGGGCGCGCGAGGTGAACCGCGACGGCCGGCCGCCCCGCGCGGTCAGCTTCATCGGCGGCGACATCCATGCCGGCGCGCTGATGGACCTGGCAGTGCGAGACGGGCCGGTCATTCCGACGCTGGTCACCTCCGGCATCGGCCAGTCGCCGAGCGAGGAGCCGGTGGCCGGCACCGTGCTGCAGAGCGGATTCCGGGTCATGACCGGCGTGCGGGCGCATCTGCGCGGCCATTGCGTCGCCCATAATTGCGGCGCCACTCGGATCGATTTCGGCGAGTCCGGCGCTGCGTTCCACCACGCGGTGGTCACGCCGTCGCAGGTGATCGGCGATGCGCTGGGGCAGGGCACGGCGAGCCGCGGTGTCTGAGCGCTGGGTGGCAAGTCGACAAGATTGGCTTGGCCGACCTGCGGCGGATGGACGCGATGCGGTGCCGTACCGCCGTGGCGTGGCGCGCTACGGGTCCAGGAACACCGGCCGCGCCGCAGGCTCCAAGTCGATGCCGGCGCGGCGCAGCGACGCTTCCAACACCGCGCGGTCCAGCCGCAGGTAGCGCACCAGCAACTGGACATAGAGCCCCATGAACAGCGGCCCGTGCCCGTCCGAATGTCCCTCCGCGCTGCTGCTCATCGCATGCGCGAGCTCGTGCAGCAGGCACCAGGACGGGGTGCGCTCCGGCAGATGCAGCGACAGGCGGTTGGCCCGGGCGACCGTCGCCCGCGCCTGACGCGGCAGGGGCTCGACGAGCGGCGGATGGCGCAGCCCGAGCTCCGCCCAGATCGCGTCGACCATCGGCTGCGCCGCGGCGAAGGCGATGACGCTCGGATCGTGCGGCGCGACCTCCCGGTCCTCCCAGGCATAGACGCGGCCGCGCTGGCGGTCGCGCGGCCCGCCCGCCCCGGGCCGCGCCCGCGCGGACGGGCCGCGGCGGCTGTCCCGCGCGCTCCCGTCCGACGCGATCAGGCGAGCAGCCCCGCGAGACGGCCGCCGACCGGCCGGTTCAGGTTGACCCGCCCGCCCGCCGCCCAGCCCTCGCGGAACGCCGAGCCGACATGCCGCCGCCCGACCGCCCCCATCGAGACGAGGCGGATATCCGCCTCGCGGAACGCATCCTCCACGACACGGTGCTTGGCCAGGATCAGCGCCGTGCCGGTCGAGCGCTGCGCCCGCACCGAGGCCTCCCGCTCCCGGCGCATGGCGACGAGCCGGTCGGCGACGCGGGCCGCGAGCCCGTGCTGGAAGCTCGCCAGCGCCCGGCGGAGCCGCACGGCGCGAAGTTCGGGACTTGCGCGGCGGAACAGCGCCGTCTCGGTCGCCATGGCGCGGTCGATCACCGCGTAGAGGAAGGTCGCGAGCGCGGTGTCCGACTCGAAGCCGAAGAAGATGTAGCGGCTGACTGCCTGCTCCTCGGGCGCCGCGCCGGCGCGCGCCAGCCACACCTTGCAGTCGCAGAACCGGGCAATCGCCGGCACGCAACCATCGATGGGACGGCGCCGACGCCCGCCGAGCGGCACCTCCGCCTGGACACAGCGCGACTCGCGCACCTCGATCTCGTCCATGCTGAGCGCGTAGCGCTCGAGCAGCCGGCCGACCATCTCGGCGGCGGCCATCGCCTCGGCTTCGGTGCAGCCGTTGGAGACAGTCTTTTCAGTCAGCGCCTTGATGCGAGCCTTCACGCGGGCGAGTTCGGCGGTTTGGGTCAAGCGGCATCCCTCGGGTTGGATGCAGGACCGTAGCAGCCGTCACGCGAGTCGACAAAGAAGGAAGAGGTTCTTTTTTGTAAAAAAGAACCAAAAAACTTTCATTACTTAAAGTCCGCGTTTGCCCATCCGCTCAGACCAAAAACGAATAAAAGTCTTTTTGCTTCTTTTTCTACAGAAAAAGAAGTCCTTCCTTCCTTCCTTCCTTCCTACGGCCCATAGATCAATCCCGAATTGGGATCATAGAACTCCAGGTGGTCGTGCACCTCCTTCACCCCGGGGACGTTCTCCGCCGCGACGCACATCGCCGCCCGCGCCCGTTCGTCGTAGATCACGCCTTCCAGATTGGCGACGCCATCGACCACGACCACGGTGACGTTGCTCCGGCTGCTCCAGGGTTGCGCGCTCAGCTCCGCCTCGATCGCCTGGCGCAGCGTGAGGTCGCTGTGCGTGTCGGAGTCCGGTGCCGGCATCTCGCGGAGCAGGGCGCGCAGCAGGTCGGCGCGGCTGATCATCCCGACCAGCCGACCGTCGCCGGTGACCGGCACCCGGCGGATGCGATGGCGCTCCATCGTCTCCACCACCTCGTCGAGCGGCGTCGACTCGGCGACGCTCACCACGTCGCGGGTCATGATCTGCCCGACGCGACGGCCATGGGTGCGAACATATTCCTCGGCCTGCTGGCCCGGGCTGCGCAGGAACTCGACCCATCGCGGCCGGCGGCGTTCGGTTCCCGTCTCCGCCCGGCGCAGCAGGTCGCCCTCGGTGAGGATGCCGGCCAGCCGGCCAGCCGTGTCGACCACCGGCAGTCCGCTGATGTGCTGGCCGAGCATCAGCCGCACCGCATCGACCAGCAACGCGTTCTCCGGCACGGTGACGACCGCGCGCGTCATAATTTCGGCAGCTTTCATTGCGCCCTCCTGGTCCCCGGACCTTACGCCCCCGATACCGTGCGCATCTTGATCCAGATCAGCTTGCGGGCCGCCCCGGCCGCTCACCGGCTCCGCCGCGCCAGTGCCAGTTCTGTACGTCGGGCAGATCCTCGCCGTGAGTCTGCACGTAGTGGCGGTGCTCCACCAGCCGGTCGCGCAGGTGTTGCAGCAGATGCGCGCCGACGTCGCGCAGCCGCGGCACTCGTTCCAGTACGTCCATTGCCAGGTGGAAGCGGTCGATGCCGTTCAGCACCGCCATGTCGAATGGGGTGGTGGTGGTGCCTTCCTCGCGATAGCCGCGGACGTGGAAATTGTCGTGGTTCGTGCGGCGGTAGGTCAGCCGGTGAATGAGCCACGGATAGCCATGATAGGTGAAGATCACCGGCCGGTCGGCGGTGAACATGGAATCGAATTCGGCATCCGACAGGCCGTGCGGGTGCTCCGATTTCGGCTGCAGTGCCATCAGGTCGACGACGTTGACGACGCGGATGCGCAGGTCCGGCAGGTGCGCGCGCAGCAGGTCGACGGCGGCCAGCGTCTCCAGGGTCGGCACGTCGCCGGCGCAGCCCATCACGACGTCCGGCGACTGGCCCTCGTCGCTGCTGGCCCAGGTCCAGATGCCGGCGCCGACCGTGCAGTGGCGGATCGCCGCCTCCATGTCGAGCCATTGCGGCTCCGGCTGCTTGCCGGCGACGATGACGTTGACGTAGTCGCGCGAGCGCAGGCAGTGGTCCATCACCGAGAGCAGCGTATTCGCGTCCGGCGGCAGGTAGACGCGCACCACGTCGGCCTTCTTGTTCACGACATGGTCGATGAAGCCCGGATCCTGGTGGCTGAAGCCGTTATGATCCTGCCGCCAGACATGGCTGGTCAGCAGGTAGTTGAGCGAGGCGATCGGCTTGCGCCAGCCGAGCTTGCGCGTGACCTTCAGCCATTTGGCGTGCTGGTTGAACATCGAATCGACGATGTGGATGAAGGCCTCGTAGCAGGAGAACAGTCCGTGCCGGCCGGTCAGCAGATAGCCTTCCAGCCAGCCCTGGCACATGTGCTCGCTCAGCACCTCCATCACCCGCCCGTCCGGCGCGATGTTCTCGTCATCGGGCAGGATGCGTGCGACGGAGACACGATCCGTCACCTCGAACAGCGCCGAGAGCCGGTTCGATGCGGTCTCGTCCGGGCCGACGACGCGGAAGTTCTGCGCCTCGGCGTTGCGTCCCATCACGTCGCGCAGGAAGTTTCCTGCGACCCGGGTCGATTCGGCTTGGGTCGCGCCGGGCTCCCGCACCTCGACCGCGTAGTCGCGGAAATCGGGCAGGTCCAGCTCGCGCAACAGCGCGCCGCCGTTGGCGTGCGGATTGGCACCCATGCGGCGCGTCCCCTCCGGCGCCAGCGCCGCAAGTTCGGGAATCAGTTTTCCGGTGCGGTCGAACAGCTCCTCCGGCCGGTAGCTGCGCATCCAGGTTTCCAGCATGCGCAGATGCTCGGGGTTGCTGCGGACTTCGGCCAGCGGCACCTGGTGCGCGCGGAACGTGCCCTCGACCTTCTTTCCATCGACCTCGCGCGGGCCGGTCCATCCCTTCGGCGTGCGCAGGATCAGCATCGGCCAGCGCGGCCGTCGCGCGTCGCGCGTCTCCCGCGCCTGGCGCTGGATCGCGCGGATCTCGGGGAGCACCGCATCCAGCGTCGCCGCCATGCGCTGGTGCATCGTCGCCGGATCGTCGCCCGCCAGGATGATCGGGCGGTAGCCGTAGCCAGTGAACAGCGCGACCAGCTCCTCGTCCTCGATCCGGGCGAGCACGGTCGGTTCGGCGATCTTGTAGCCGTTGAGGTGCAGGATCGGCAGCACCGCACCGTCGCGGGTCGGGTTGAGGAACTTGTTGGAATGCCAGCTCGTCGCCAGCGCGCCGGTCTCGGCCTCGCCGTCGCCGACGACGCAGGCGGCGATCAGGTCGGGATTGTCGAACACCGCGCCGTAGGCATGCAGCAGCGAATAGCCGAGCTCGCCGCCTTCGTTGATCGAACCCGGCGTCTCCGGCGAGACATGGCTCGGGATGCCGCCGGGGAAAGAGAACTGGGTGAACAGCCGCCGCATGCCGTCCTCGCTCTGCGGCACGTGCTGGTAGATCTCGCTGTAGGTGCCCTCGAGGTAGACGTTGGCGACCAGGCCGGGCCCGCCATGGCCCGGGCCGGCCAGATAGATCATGTCGAGGTCGTATTTGCGGATCGCCCGGTTGAGATGCGCATAGAGGAAATTGAGGCCCGGCGTCGTGCCCCAGTGGCCGAGCAGCCGTGGCTTGATATGCTCCGGCTCCAGCGGCACCCGCAGCATCGGGTTGTCCATCAGATAGATCTGCCCGACGGAGAGGTAGTTGGCGGCGCGCCAATAGGCGTCGATGCGCCGCAATTCCTCCGGACTCAGCGGCGTCGCGTTGCCTCGGGCGGTGTCATGATCGGGCATGTCGCTCATCTCCCTCTCCTGCCGCGCCGGGCCCTTTTGCGTCGGGCCAGGCGTTAGATCCTTCTCGTGCGCGCTCTGCGGCGTGGCGCGTCACTGATCGCGTCAGGCCAGCAGGTGCTGGCCGCCATCCACCGGGATGATGGTGCCGGTGATGCGCCGCGCCGCGTCGCTTGCCAGGAACGCGGCCAGCGCTCCGACATCGCCGATATCGACCAGATGGTGTTCCGGCACCCGCGCCGCCGCGGCGTCCAGCAGCTCATCGAACCGGTCGATGCCGCTCGCCGCGCGGGTCCGGATCGGACCCGGCGAGATCGCGTGTACGCGGATGCCCTTCGGTCCCAGCTCAGCCGCGATGTAGCGCACGCTGCTCTCCAGCGCCGCCTTCACCGGCCCCATCAGGTTGTAGTGCTCGACCACGCGCTCCGAGCCGTAGAAGGTCACGGTGAGCAGGCAGCCGCCCGCCGGCATCAGCGGTTCGGCAAGATGCGCCATGCGGATGAAGGAGTGGCAGGAGACCTCCATCGCGAGGTCGAAGCCCGCGGCGGAACAATCGACCACCCGCCCCTGCAGATCCTCGCGCGGGGCGAAGGCGACGGAATGAAGCAGGAAATCCAGCCCGCCCCAATGCGCGCGGACCGCGTCGAACACCGATTCGAGCTGGCCCGGCTCGCGCAGGTCACAGGGCAGCACCAGTTCGCAGCCAAGCGCGTCGGTCACCGCGCGCACATAGGGTTCCGCCTTGACATTGAGATAGGTCGCGGCGAGGCGCGCGCCGGCCCCGGCGAAGCTGATCGCACAGCCGGTGGCGATGCTGTGCTCATTGGCGATGCCGATCATAAGGCCGCGCTTGCCCTGCAGGCTCGGCAACGGCGCCGGGGCCGGTTTCGTTCCGGGCGCGGTCATGCGCCGCTGCCGTGCGATGCGTGGCCGGCCGGCGATGCCTCGCCGAGCACCTCCAGGCTATGTTGGGCGATCATCGCTTCCTCGTCGGTCGGAATGACGTGCACCGCGACACGGCTGTCCGGCGCGCTGATCACCGGCGCGGCGCGGGCATTCGCTGCCGCATCCAGAGCGACCCCGAGCCAGGCGAGGCGGTCGCCGACCGCCGCCCGCACCGGCGCGGCGTGCTCGCCGATGCCAGCGGTGAAGACGAATCCGTCCAGGCCGCCGAGCGTGCCGGCGAGTGCTGCGGCCTCGCGGCCGATGCGGAAGACGAACAGCTCCACCGCCTCGCGCGCATGCGGGTCGTCGCTGTCGAGCAGGGCGCGCATGTCGCTGCTGATGCCGGAGACGCCGAGCAGGCCGGAGCGCTTGTACAGCGTCTCCTCCACCGCGGCGACGTCCAGCCCGGCCTGCTGCTGCAAATGGAGCACCGCGCCGGGATCGATCGTGCCGCAGCGCGTGCCCATCACCAGCCCGTCCAGCGCCGTCATCCCCATCGTGGTGTCGACGCTGCGCCCGTCCTGCATGGCGCAGAGGCTGGCGCCGTTGCCGAGATGCGCGACGATCACCCGGCCGCGCGCCAGCTCGGGTGCGATCTCGCGCAGCCGGCGCGCGATATACTCATAGGACAGGCCGTGGAAGCCGTAGCGCCGCACGCCCCGCTCCGCGTAGTGGCGCGGCAGCGCGAAGCGGGTCGCGACCGGCGCCATCGCGTGATGGAAGCCGGTATCGAAGCAGGCGATTTGCGGCAGGCCGGGCCGCATCGCGGCGATCGCGCGCATCGGCGCCAAGCTGTGCGGCTGGTGCAGCGGTGCCAGCGGCGTCAGCCGGTCGAGTGCGGCGATCAGCGCGTCGGTCACGCGCATGGGGCGAAAATACTCCGCCCCGCCATGCACCACGCGATGGCCGACGGCGAGCAGCCTGGCCCCGCCGAGATGCCCCTCCACCCAGTCGAGCAGCACGCCGAGCAGCGCCTCATGCGTGCCGTCCGGCCAGCGGCGCTCCGCCAGCACGGCGCCGGCAGGGTCGCGGGCGAGGAAATGCGGCGCGGTGCCGATCCCTTCGACCTGGCCACGCGAGACCAGGTGGAGCGCGGCGTCCCGAAGCCCGAAGTTTGGGCATTCGAACAGACCGAACTTGATGCTGGAGGAGCCGGCGTTCAACGCCAGCACGGCGTCCGGCACGGCTCAGCCCGCCCCGCGGACGGAGCATCGGCGGCGCCCGGATCCTGCCCCGCCAACGGTGCCGGCCGCTCGCTTCGTGGTCATATCGTCGTCCTTCCGCGCCGCACCGAGTGCGGTGCGACATAGCGCCGGCGCCAATCCTGCGCCACCGCAGCGCGCCGCCGGATCCGGCTCAGCCCTCGCCCATGCGCAGCACGATGCGCCCGTCGATCGCGCCCTGCTCCATGCGCTCGAAGATGGCGTTGATCGAGGCCAGCCGGTCCCAGGAGAAATGCGGCGCCACCTTGCCGTCGCCGGCGAAGGCCAGCGCCTCCTCCAGATCCTGGCGCGTGCCGACGATCGAACCGCGCACGGTGATCCGTTTCAGTACGGTGTCAAAAATCGGCAGCGCAAACCGCCCGGGCGGCAGGCCGACCAGCGCCATCGTGCCGTGCGGGCGCAGCATGCCGAAGGCCTGCTCGAAGGCGCGCGGCGAGACGGCAGTGACGAGCACGCCATGCACGCCGCCGATCCGCTCCTGCAGGGCCGCCGCCGGATCCCCGGCGCTGGCGTCGATCGCCAGATCGGCGCCGAGCGTCCGCGCCAGGTCCAGCTTCTCCGGGTGCACGTCGACGGCGGCGACCCGCATGCCCATGGCGCGGGCGTATTGCACCGCCATGTGGCCGAGCCCGCCGATGCCGGAGACCGCGACCCATTCGCCGGGCCGGACCTCGGTCTCCTTCAGCCCCTTGTAGACGGTGACGCCGGCGCAGAGCACCGGCGCGGCGGCGCCGGACTCGAGCCCGGACGGGATGTGGCCGACGTAGCGCGGATCGGCCAGCGCGTATTCGGCGAAGCTGCCGTTGACCGAATAGCCGCTGTTGGTCTGGGACGCACACAGCGTCTCCCATCCGGTGCGGCAATAGGCGCAGTCGCCGCAGGCGCTGTGCAGCCAGGCGACGCCGACCCGGTCGCCCTCCTTCACGCCGCGAACCTCGCGCCCGACCGCGGCGACGTGGCCGATGCCCTCATGGCCGGGGATGAAGGGGGGCCTGGGCTTCACCGGCCAGTCGCCCTTGGCCGCGTGCAGGTCGGTGTGACAGACGCCGGTGGCCGCGATCCGCACCAGGATTTCGCCCGGGCCGGGATCAGGGACCGGCACCTCCTCGACCACCAGCGGTTCGCCGAGTGCGCGGACCACCGCCGCCTGCATGCTGCGCGCCATCGCCTGCCTCCGTGCCAAGCCGCCGGGATGCTGCGGCACGGCCGCGGAGCCCGCCTTGACCTGTGTCAATGCGGTGTGCCGGCGAAATGATATCGGGCAGGGCATGTCGCCCGCCCGCCTCGGCCGCGAGCTTGCGCTGGTCATCGCCGCCAAGCTGCTGCTGCTTACCCTGCTCTGGCTCGTCTGCTTCGGCCCGGCCAGCCGCATCGACGCGGCGGCGCATGTCGCCGCCGCCCTGTTCTCCGCCCCCGCCTTGTCCGCCCCCGCCTTGTCCGCCCCCGCCTTGTGCGCCCCCGCCTTGTGCGCCGTGGCGGCTTCGTCCTCGCACTGATCCCGGTGATCCCATGGATGTCGTGACGCTCTCCCGCCTGCAGTTCGGCCTGACGGCCATGTACCATTTCCTGTTCGTGCCACTGACGCTCGGCCTGTCGGTGCTGCTCGCCATCATGGAAAGCATCTACGTCACCACCGGGCGCACGATCTGGCGCGACATGGTGAAATTCTGGGGCCTGCTGTTCGGCATCAACTTCGCCATGGGCGTTGCCACCGGCATCACCATGGAGTTCCAGTTCGGCACCAACTGGGCCTATTACGCGCACTACGTCGGCGACATCTTCGGCGCGCCGCTGGCGATCGAGGGGCTGATGGCCTTCTTCCTCGAGGCGACCTTCGTCGGCCTGTTCTTCTTCGGCTGGGAGAAGCTGTCGCGGCCGGCACATCTGATCGTCACCTGCCTGCTGGCGCTGGGCACGAACCTCTCGGCGCTGTGGATCCTGATCGCCAATGGCTGGATGCAGAACCCGGTCGGCGCACGGTTCAACATCCAGACCATGCGCATGGAGGTCAGCGACTTCACCGCGGTGCTGCTCAATCCCGTCGCGCAGGCCAAGTTCGTGCACACCGTCTCGGCCGGCTACGTGACCGGCGCGATGTTCGTCGCCTCGATCAGCGCCTGGTACCTGCTGCGCGGGCGGCATCGCGGCCTTGCCATCCGCTCGCTGACGGTTGCCGCCAGCTTCGGCCTCGCCTCGGCACTCTCCGTCGTCGTGCTCGGCGACGAGAGCGGCTACACCGCCGGCCAGAACCAGAAGATGAAGATCGCGGCGATCGAGGCGATGTGGGAGACCGAGCCCGCCCCTGCCTCCTTCGCCCTGTTCGGCCTGCCGGACCAGACGGGCCACGTGACGCGCGCGGCGATCCACATCCCCTGGGTGCTCGGCCTGATCGCCACCCGCTCGATCGACACACCGGTCGAAGGCATCAAGAATCTCGTGGCGCAGAACCAGGACCGCATCCGCAGCGGCATGATCGCCTACGGCGCGATGGCGAAGCTGCGTGCCGATCCGGCGGACGCCGCCGCGCGGGCGCAGTTCCAGGCGCATGTCGACGATCTCGGCTACGCGCTGCTGCTGAAGCGCTACACGCCGGGTGTCACCGACGCGACGCCGGCGCAGATCGAGGCCGCCGCCTGGGACACGGTGCCTGCGGTGCTGCCGCTGTTCTGGTCGTTCCGCCTCATGGTCGCCTGCGGCTTTTTCTTCATCGCGCTGTTCGGCGTGCTGTTCGTGCAAGCCTCGCGCCGCAAACTGGAGGCCTCGCCGCTGCTGCTGCGCATCACGCTGCTCGCATTGCCGCTGCCATGGCTCGCGGCGGAGCTCGGCTGGTACGTGGCGGAGGGCGGGCGGCAGCCCTGGACCATCGACGGCGTGCTGCCGACGTTCCTGTCGGTCTCCTCGATCTCGGCATCGGCCGTGTGGCTGTCGCTCGGCGGCTTCGTCGTCTTCTACTCGGCGCTGGCCGTGGTCGAGCTCTACCTGATGGTGCGCACCGTGCGCGCCGGACCGGAGCCGACGCGCGAGACCCCGATCATCCCGCCCGCGCTCGCGGGCACGCTCAGGCCGGCCGAGTGAGGAGCGCGACGATGCCCGACTATGAAATCCTGCGCGTGCTGTGGTGGGCGCTGCTCGGCACCCTGCTGATCGGCATCGCGGTGATGGACGGGTTCGATCTCGGCACCGCCATCCTGCTGCCTTTCGTCGGCCGCAGTGACATCGAGCGCCGGGTGGTGATCAACACGGTCGGTCCGGTCTGGGAAGGCAACCAGGTCTGGCTGATTCTGGGCGGCGGCGCGATCTTCGCCGCCTGGCCGCCGCTCTATGCGGTCGCCTTCTCCGGCTTCTACCTCGCCATGCTGCTCCTGCTCTGCGCGCTGATCCTGCGGCCGGTGGGCTTCAAGTTCCGCAGCAAGGTCGCCGATTCGCGCTGGCGCGGCTTCTGGGACGGGGCGCTGTTCGTCGGCGGCCTCGTGCCGGCGTTGGTGTTCGGCGTCGCCTTCGGCAACGTGCTGCAGGGCGTGCCGTTCCGGCTCGATGACACGCTGCGCATGACCTACGAGGGCAGCTTCTGGGGCCTGTTCAACCCCTTCGCGCTGCTCTGCGGCCTGGTGAGTGTGGCGATGCTGACCATGCATGGCGGGCTGTGGCTCGCCTGCAAGACGCGCGGCGTGGTGGGCGAGCGCGCGCGCCGCGCCGCGACCATCGCCGGCCTGGTGCTGATCGTGCTGTTCCTGGTCGGCGGCGCCTGGGCCAGCCTGCTCGACGGCTACGCGATTGCGCATTTCGCCGGGCCGGACGGGCCATCCAACCCGCTGGCCAAGACGGTGACCCGCGGCGCTGGGCTGCTGCTCGCCAATTACGGCGCGCATGGCTGGATGATCGTCGCCCCCGCCCTCGGCATCGCCGCGGCCGCGGTCGCGGTGACGCTCGGCCGCACCGGGCGGCACGCGGGGATCGCCTTCGTCGCCAGCGCGTTTGCGATCGCCGGCGTGATCGCGACCGCCGGGGTCAGCCTGTTCCCCTTCCTGATGCCGTCCTCGATCGATCCGGCCTCGAGCCTGACGGTGTGGGACGCCTCCTCCAGCCGTACGACGCTCGCGATCATGGCGGGCGCGACGGCGGTCTTCCTGCCGATCATCCTGGCCTACACGGCCTGGGTCTACCGCGTGCTGCGCGGCCCGGTGACGCCGGATGCCGTCGAGCAGGGCGGGCACACCTACTATTGAGCGGAGCGCAGCATGTGGTACTTCAGTTGGATCCTCGGACTCGGTTTCGCCTGCGCCTTCGCGGCGCTGAACGCGATGTGGCTGGAACTGGCGCCGGGCAAAGGGCTGCCGGAATAGGCGGGGGCGGGAGCCGCATCGGCTCCCGCAAGCACCGCGTCACCGGGCGACGACGCGCCCGATCGGCCTGATCGTCCGCGCGGCGGCCGAAGGCGTCGGGCTGTGCCAGCGAGGTCAGGCCGCGGCGCGGCCGCTGGCCATCGCCTTGACCGCCTCGGTGGTGAGCGGCTGGCCGCCGATACCCCAGTCGCCGCTCTTGATGTCGTCGATCACCACCCAGGTCACGCCGCGCATCGCCTCGCCCTCGATCTCGACCATCGCATCGGTGAGCTTGGCGACCATCTGGCGCTTCTGCTGCGGCGTGAACACGTCCTCGATCAGGCGCACCTGAATGAGTGGCATAGCCGTCTCCTTCCTTGCCGCGCCCGCGGGACCGCTTCCCGGGGCAGGGGGCCAGTCTGGACGGCCGCCTGGCGCGCTGCATGAGCGGCGCATGAGAAATGGATGAGAACTCAGCCCTCCGCCCGCTCCTCGCCGACCGGCCGGTAGGCGTAGCCGTAGCCGCGCACCGTCTCGATCGCGCCGGCCAGCGGGCCGAGCTTGCGGCGCAGCGATGCAACCACCGCATCCACGACGTTGCTGCCGACGTCGTAGCGCAACCCCCAGACGTCGTGGATCAGCGCGTCGCGCGACACTGGCGCCGCGCGCGATTCCAGGTAGCGCATCAGCTCGAACTCGCGCCGGGTGAGCTTCACCTGCCGTCCCGCGATGCGCAGAGCCCGCGCCGCGTGATCGACCACGCCGTCCTCGCGCATGCCCAGCTCGGCGGCGAGCAGCGCGCTCAGCCAGCCATCGACCGAAGCCGGGCCCATGTCCAGCATCGCGCTTGCGTATTCGGCGCCGTCGAACGCGACCGCACCGTCCAGCAGCGTGAAGCCGAGCGTGCGGGCCGCCGTCGCGTACGGCGCGGGATCGCGCAGCGGCAGGTAGACGCGTCGCAGCCGCGGCCGCAGCGCCATGTAATGCCGCTTGATGTCGAGCCAGCAGGCCGCCTGCACCGAGGACGGCGCCTCGCCCTCCGTTCGCGCCAGCCAGCGGCGCACGAACAGCACGCTCTGCCCGTCGGGCACCGGCCGCTCGCCGAGATGCGCCATCCAGCGGCGCGTCAGCGGGTCCTGCCGCAGCGCCTCGCCCGGCACCCGCGCGGGATCGAACAGACAGCAGAACCCGGTCGGCGCCGGGTCTGGCGGCGCATGCACGGTGAAGAACGCGTCCGGTGCCTCAGCCCACCACAGGTCGAGCGCCGCCACGGCCGCGTCCGGCTCGTGCAACCGGGCGAGGTCCAGGAGGACGGCGCGCTCGGCCGGAGACGCCGGCTCGACGCTGAAGCGGCCGACGTGGCGCGGAAAGAACGCCTCCCGCACCACCGGATTGGCGAGCAGATAGATCAGGTCCGCCGTGTAGCCCCAGAGGGCGGCGGCCGGCGCCCGGCGCACTGCCTGGTTCAGCTCGCGCCACGCCGCCTGGCGCCTGGCGCGATGCGCCTCCGGATCGGCGGCGGCGAGTTCGGCGGCGATCGCCTCGCGCACCGCCTCCTGCACCACCAGCCCGTCGCGGCCACGCGTGACGAAGGGCAGCGAGGCGAGCCGCTCGTACAGCCGCTCCGCCGGCGCATCGGGCAGCACGGCGCGCAGCAGCGGCACCGTCACGCGACGCAGCACCGCGGCGGCGCGCAGCGCCTCCCGCGCCTGCGCATCGCCGCTATCGCCGAGGCAGCGCTGCGCCAGCTCGTGCGTCGCCGCCGGCAGAAAGTCCGCACCGGCCGGCGTCGCCGCGGCCTGCGCGCCGGCGAGTGTCAGCGCCAGCGGATGTCCGCCCGTGACGCGCAATGTGCGTCGCGCCGCCTCGCCCGCCAGTCCGAAGCGCGAGAGCAACGCCAGCGCTGCCGCGTCGGGCAGCGGTCCGAGCGGCACCGACGCGAACAGGCCGCGCCAGGCCGGCTGCTCCGTCCAGGGCGGCGCGGGCGGCAGGCGGCCGGCCAGGACCAGCCGCGCGCTCCCCGGCAGCGCCGGCAGCAGCACGCCGCGCAGCCAGGCGTCGAGCAGCGGCAGCAATTCGTAGCCGTCGACGGCGATGATCGTGCGGCCGGGCTTCCCGGCGAGGCGCGCGGCGACCGCCGGCAGGTGCGGCGCGCCGCCGCCCAGCGCCTCGGCCAGCTCGGCGAGGAAGCCGCGCTCGGTCGGCTCGACGCGGTTGCCGTCGAGCAGGGCGAAGCCGGCGCCGCACTGCCGCGCCAGCACGCCGAAAGCGCCGAGCAGCGCCGACTTGCCGATGCCCGACGGCCCGTGCACATGCGCGACCAGCGGCGCGTCGCCCGCCAGCAGCGCCAGCAGCCGGCCGAGCTCAGCCTCGCGCCCGATCAGGTTGGCAACCGCGCCGCCCTCGAGCCGGTCGTGCAGCGAGGCAGCCGGCGCGGCCCGCGCCCTGGCAGGCGCAGTTCGCGCGGGCGCCACTCTCGTCGGCGCCGGAATGGTGCCGGCGGCGTTGCGCTGCCGTGACATGATCAGCCTCCCGCATCGGCGGGGTGGGACAGGGGCCGGAGGGCGCGGTCGGGCAGGAGCCGACCGTTGCTCCCGCTCCCTCGCTCCCCTGCGCCCGATTCGACCGACCGCGCAATGTCTTCCTGCCGGAAGGATGTCACGAATGCAGGAGGGTATCCGCTCGCGGCCGAGCGGGAGGCGGCCGCACGCGCTAATTCCACATCCTGGAACTAGGAAATGCTTGACCAACGACAACGTGTCGTGGAATCCATAAACCACGGTGTCCGATAGCAGTTTACATCGGGGCCGTCCGCGCCGGGCGCCATCGCCACGACGGCGGAACGCAACAACGCCACGCACGAGGTCTGACCATGTCGCACGCCGCCCTTGCCGACCCCGTCACCGAAGCGCTCGAAATCCGCCCGGTCGCCGGCCGCATCGGCGCCGAGATCGCCGGAATCCAGCTCTCCGGCGCCTTGCCGGACGCAACCGTGCTCGCGATCCACGCCGCGCTGCTGCGGCACCGGGTGCTGTTCTTCCGCGGCCAACACCATCTCGACGACGCCGAACAGCAGGCGTTCGGCCACCGCTTCGGCGCGCTGGTGCCGCATCCGACCACGCCGTCGCGCGGCGGCACGCAAATCCTCGAGCTCGATGCATCCCGCGGCGGCGGGCGCGCCGACCAATGGCACACCGACGTCACCTTCGTGGACGCCTATCCGAAGGCCTCGATCCTGCGTGCCGTCGTCGTGCCGACGCATGGTGGCGACACGCTCTGGGCGAACACGGTCGCGGCGTACGACGACCTGTCGCCCGAACTACGGGCGCTCGCAGACCGGCTCTGGGCGGTGCACAGCAACGCCTACGACTACGCGGCGCTGCGGCCGAAGGCGAGCGAGGCCGACCGGCGCCAATACGAGCAGGTGTTCACCTCCACCGTTTACGAAACCGAGCATCCCGTCGTCCGCCTGCACGCGGAGACCGGCGAGCGGTCGCTGGTGCTCGGCTATTTCGTGCAGAAATTCGTCGGTCAGACCGCGGCGGATTCGAAGCGGCTGTTCGACCTGCTGCAGAGCCACGTGACGCGCCCGGAGAACACGGTGCGCTGGCGCTGGCAGGCGGGTGACGTCGCGTTCTGGGACAACCAGGCGACGCAGCATTACGCGATCAACGATTACGGCGACCAGCCGCGCGTCGTGCGGCGCGTGACGATCGCCGGCCAGGTGCCGGTCGGCGCGGACGGCCGCCAGAGCGTCACCCGCACCAGGCAGGCCAAGGCCGCCTGAGCCGCGACGGCGGGCGGCGATCCCGCCCGCCGGGCCGCGCCGCGTCGCGCGGGCATTCGCGCGCGCCCGCATCGCATCCGCCCATCCGCGCGCCTTCGGAGATTTCGCATGCAGCCCCGCACGATCGCGGCCGCCCTGGCCGCGCTTCTCGTCGCCGTCCCGGCGCTCACCCGTCCAGTCCAGGCCGATCCGGTCGTGATCCGCATCGGCTATCCGGGGGTCGGCGTCGACAACCGGCCTTACGCCTACGGCGACACCGCGTCGCTCGCGCGCGCCGGGCATTACGTCGAGGACGAATTCCGCAACGATCCCGGCGTGAAGATCGAGTGGACCTTCTTCCGCGGCGCCGGGCCGGCGGTCAACGAGGCGATCGCCGGCGGCCAGCTCGACTTCGCGGCCGGGCTGGGTGACCTGCCCTCGATCGTCGGCCGCTCGCACGGGCTCGCCACGCACTTCCTGATGCCCGCCGAGGAGCGCGACACGCTCTATCTCGCGGTGACGCCGCAATCCGACATCCGCCGCATCGCCGATCTCGCCGGCAAGCGCGTCGCGGAGTTCCGCGGCACCAACCTGCAGATCGCGGCCGATCGCGTCCTCGCCGCGCACGGCCTCACCGAGCGCAACGTGCGCTTCATCAACATGGACCAGGCCAATACGATCGCGGCACTGACCGCCGGGCAGATCGATGGCGCGTTCGGTGATCTCGAAATGCTCGACCTGCAGCGGCGCGGCATCGTGCGCATCGCCTACTCGACCAAGGGCGACGATCCGACCTTCGGCCGCAATGCCGCGGTGTTCGTGACCGACGCGTTCGAGCGCGCGCATCCCGACCTGGTGCAGCGTGTGGTGACCGCCTTCGTGCGCGCCGCCGCCTACGGCTCCGACGAGCGGCACCGGACCCAGGTCTTCGCGCTCTGGGGCCTTGCCGGCATCCCCGAGACGGCGTTCGCCGACGACTTCGCCGGCACGACGCTCGCGGGCCGGCTCACGCCGGTGATCGATCCGTACATCCTGGCGCGCTACCGCGACCAGGCGGCGCGTGCGAAATCCTACGGCCTGCTGCGGCGGGACGTGGATATCGACCACTGGATCGAGCCGAAATACCTCGACGTCGCGCTGCACAGCCTGCATCTCGAGCATTACTGGCCGCGCTACGACGCCGCCGGGCACAAGGTCACGGACGGCACGGTCGAGCAGACCCGCGCCGCGGCGAACTGAGATGGACGGCGGCTGGCACCCGCAGGCGGCCGACGCCGCCCCGGCCGCGCCGCGCGCCGCGCCTGCACCCTGGCGGGCGCGGGCCGGCGACGCGGCGCTCGCCGCAGCCCCGGTGCTGCTGCTGCTCGCGGCCTGGCAGGTCGCGGCGGCACGCGGCTGGCTGCCGGAGCAGATCCTTCCCGCGCCCGCGCTGGTGCTGCAGACCGCGCGGGAGGAGATCGCGAATGGCGACCTGCTCGCGGACACGCTCATCAGCCTGCGCCGCGTCGCCGCCGGGTTCGCGCTCGGCGCCGCCGCAGGTCTGACCCTCGGGGGGGCAATCGGGCTGTCGCGCCGCGCCCGTGCCTATCTCGAACCCGGGCTGCTGGCGCTCGGCCAGGTGCCGGCGCTCGGCTGGCTGCCGCTGCTCATCCTCCTCGCCGGGATCGGCGAGGCGATGAAGCTGACCGTGATTGCCTGGTCGGCGGCGGTCCCGATCCTGCTCGGCACGTCGCGCGGATTGCGCGAGGTGCCGACGGCCTGGCGCGAGCTCGGCGCGGCATTGCTGTTCGGGCGCGCGGCCATGCTCCGGCGGATCATCCTGCCGGCCGCGCTGCCGGTCGTGTTCACCGGGCTGCGCGAGGGCCTCGCCAACGCATGGCAGACCATGGTCGTGGCGGAGCTGTTCGCCTCCTATGCCGGGCTCGGCTACCTGATGGGCTGGGGACGGCAGCTCTTCGCGCTCGATCTCGTGCTGGTCGCGGTCGCGGTCGTCGCCGTGATCGGCTTGGCGATGAACCACGCGCTCGCCGTGATCGAGCGCCGGCTGCGGCCGTGGCAGGCGGCGGTCGCGGCACCGCCCCGATGAGCCGCGGGACCGCACGGCACGACGGCATCGCCGGCCGCGCCGCAATCCGGCCGGATCCGCGCGCGTTCGCGCTGCCCGGGCTGGCACTGCTCGGCTGGTGGGCGGCGGGGCGGGCCGGCATCGCCGATCCGCATCTGCTGCCGTCGCCCGGCGCGGTAATCCGCCGCGCCTGGGCCGAGATCGCGAGCGGCGCGCTGCCCGACGCCTTCGCCGCCAGCCTCGCGCGCGACCTGGCCGGCTTCGCGATCGGCGCGACGGCGGGCCTCGCGATCGGCGCGCTGCTCGGCCTCTCGCGCGGCGCGGCGCGGCTGCTCGGACCCGGCTTCCTCGCCTGGCGGCAGGTCGCGCTGTTCGCCTGGGTGCCGCTGCTGGCGCTCTGGTTCGGCAGCGGCGAGACCGGGAAGATCGCCTCCATCGCCGTCGCGGCGCTGGCGCCGGCGGCGGTCAACACCTGGCAGGGCATGGCCGCGCTGCCGCCCGCCTATGGCGAGCTCGCCCGCGCGCTCGGCTTCCGCCGGCGCGACACGATCCGGCTGATCGCGCTGCCCGGCGC
>DATJSJ010000045.1:0-80627 GCA_035504175.1 Acetobacteraceae bacterium | reverse complement strand
CGGTCACGCCCCGCGCATGATCTGGCACCGGGAGACCGATCTCGACGGACTCGACCTGATCGTGCTGCCGGGCGGGTTCAGCTACGGCGACTATCTGCGCGCCGGCGCCATGGCGGCGCGCGCGCCGGTGATGCGGGCCGTGGCGGGTCACGCTTCCCGCGGCGGCTACGTGCTCGGCGTGTGCAACGGCTTCCAGATCCTGACCGAGGCCGGGTTGCTGCCCGGGGCGCTGCTGCGCAACGCCTCGCTGCGCTTCCTCTCGCGCGACTGCCATCTGCGCGTCGAGCGCGCCGACACCGCCTTCACCGCGCAGTACCAGCGCGGCCAGGTGGTCCGCGCGCCGCTGGCGCATGGCGACGGCAACTACTTCGCCGATACAGCGACGCTCGACCGGCTGGAGGGCGACGGCCTGGTGGCGCTCCGCTACGTGACACCGCAGGGGGCGGTGACGCCGGCCGCCAATCCGAACGGCAGCGCCCGCGCCATCGCCGGCGTGCTGAGCGAGAACGGCCGCGTGCTCGGGCTGATGCCGCATCCGGAGAACCTGGTCGATCCGCTGATGGGCGGCACGGATGGCAAGCCGCTGTTCGACGGGCTGGCCGCCGCACTCGCCGCCGCCTGATGCCGACGGCGATCGACGCGGCACTGGCGCGCAGCTTCGGGCTCAGCGCCGAGGAGTATGACCGGGTGCTGGCGATCATGGGCCGCACCCCGACGCTGACCGAGCTCGGCATCTTCAGTGTCATGTGGTCGGAGCATTGCAGCTACAAATCTTCCCGCGTCTGGCTGCGGGAGCTGCCCACCACCGCGCCCTGGGTGATCCACGGGCCGGGCGAGAATGCCGGGGTCGTTGCGATCGGCGACGGGCTCGCCGCCATCTTCAAGATGGAGAGCCACAATCACCCGAGCTTCATCGAGCCCTATCAGGGCGCCGCGACCGGCGTCGGCGGCATATTGCGGGACGTGTTCACCATGGGCGCGCGGCCGGTCGCCAATCTGAACGCGCTGCGCTTCGGCCACCCGGATCACCCGGCGACGCGCCGCGTCGTGGACGGTGTGGTGCGCGGGATCGGCGGCTACGGCAATTGCGTCGGCGTGCCGACGGTGGGCGGCGAGGTCAATTTCCACCCCGCGTACAACGGCAATCCGCTGGTCAACGCGATGACGGTCGGCGTCGCACCGGCCGACCGCATCTTCCTCTCCGCCGCCGCGGGTTTCGGCAATCCGGTCGTCTATGTCGGCTCGAAGACCGGCCGCGACGGCATCCATGGCGCGACCATGGCGAGCGCCGAATTCGGCGCCGACGCCGAGGCGAAGCGCCCGACCGTGCAGGTCGGCGACCCGTTCACCGAGAGGCTGCTGATCGAGGCGTGCCTCGAACTGATGGCGACGGATGCGATCATCGCCATCCAGGACATGGGCGCGGCCGGCCTCACCTCATCGTCTGTCGAGATGGCCGGACGCGGCGGGGTGGGGATCGATCTCGATCTCGACCGCGTGCCGCAACGCGAGACCGGGATGACCGCCTACGAGATGATGCTGTCGGAGAGCCAGGAGCGCATGCTGATGGTGCTCCGCCCCGAACGCGAGGCGATGGCGCGGGCGATCTTCGACAAATGGGAGCTGGATTTCGCCGTCGTCGGGCATCTGACGGCGACCGGCCGCATCACCGTCCGGCACGAGGGTCGGATCGAGGCCGACATTCCGCTGGCGCCGCTCGCCGACCAGGCGCCGCTGTATCACCGGCCGGTCGTCGCCTCACCCGCGCCGGCGCCGCTCGGTGCGGTCGGCGATTCGATCGGGATCGAAGCGGCGCTGATGCGGCTGATCGCCTGTCCTGATCTCTGCTCGCGCGCCTGGATCTGGGACCAGTACGACGCGACCGTGGGCGGGCAGACCGTGAAGCGCCCGGGGACGGCGGATGCGGCGGTGGTGCGAGTCGAGGGCCATTGCCTGGCGCTCGCTTTGACCACGGACTGCACGCCGCGCTACTGCGCCGCCGATCCCGAATCGGGCGGCGCGCAGGCGGTGGCCGAAGCTTGGCGCAACCTCACCGCCGTCGGCGCTCGGCCGCTGGCGCTGACCGACAACCTCAATTTCGGCAACCCCGAGAAGCCGGAGATCATGGGCCAGTTCGCCGCCGCGATCCGCGGCATGGCGGCGGCCTGCCGGGCGCTCGACTTCCCGGTCGTGTCGGGCAACGTGTCGCTCTACAACGAGACCGAAGGGGTCGGCATCCTGCCGACCCCGGCGATCGGCGGCCTCGGCGTGCTCGAGGACGCGGCGCAGGCGGTCGGCATCGCCCTCGCCCCCGGGCTTGAGCTGGTGCTGCTGGGCGAGACGCGCGGCCATCTCGGCCAGTCGCTGTGGTTGCGGGAGATCGCCGGGCGCGAGGCCGGGCCGCCGCCGCCGGTCGATCTGGCGGCGGAGCGACGCGTCGGCGATTTCGTGCGCCAGCGGATCCTGACCGGGAGCGTGGCCGCCTGCCACGACCTCTCCGACGGCGGGCTGCTCGTTACGCTCGCGGAGATGGCGCTGGCGGGCGGGACGGGCGCCGTACTGGCGCAGCCGCCGGACGACCTGCCACCGCACGGCTTCTGGTTCGGCGAGGATCAGGCGCGCTACCTGCTGGCGGTGCGCGACACCGCGTCGCTGATACAGGCCGCCGCGGCGTCCGGCGTCCCGGCGCGCCGCGTCGGCGTGGCCGGCGGGGACGGTTTGACACTCCCGGGCGGCGTCGCCATATCGCTCGCGGCGTTGCGTGCGGCGCATGAGCGGTTCTTCCCGGCCTGGATGCAGAGCTGAAGGGGCGAGAGCATGGCGATGGCGGTAAGCGAGATCGAGGCGCTGATCAAGGCGGCGCTGCCCGATGCGCGGGTCACCATCGAGGATCTCGCCGGCGACGGCGACCATTACGCGGCCCGGATCGTCAGCGAAGCGTTCCGCGGCCGCTCGCGCGTGCAGCAGCATCAGATGGTCTACGCGGCGCTGCGCGGCCGCATGGGCGGCGAATTGCACGCGCTGGCCTTGCAAACCTCGGCTCCGGAGTAAGCTTTGCTCCGGCGCATCGGCACCCGATCAGGAGAGACCGCATGAGCGACCCCGTTTCCGCACGCATCCAGCAGGAGATCACCGACAATCCGGTGATGCTCTACATGAAGGGCACGGCGATGTTCCCGCAATGCGGGTTCTCCGCCCGGGTGGTGCAGATCCTGAGCCATCTCGGTGTCGGCTTCCAGACCGCCAACGTGCTGGAAGATCCGGAACTGCGTGATGGGATCAAGCAGTTCTCGAGCTGGCCGACGATTCCGCAGCTTTACGTCAAGGGTGAGTTCGTCGGCGGCTGCGACATCGTGACGGAGATGTACCAGTCCGGCGAGCTCGAGACGATGCTCAAGGAAAAGGGCATCCCGCACCAGGCCGCCGCCTGATCGCGCCGCCCGCGCCCGGCGCGGCGCCGCGGGCGGATCGGCCGGGCGGCCCAGCCTCAGTCAGGCCGCGACCTGCCGGTCCGCGCCGGCCGCCGCGGCCAGCGCGTCGGGCGGAAGCGGCCGCCCGAGCAGATAGCCCTGCACCAGCAGGCAGTCCTCCTGCCGCAGCAAGGCAAGCTGGTCCTCGGTCTCGACGCCTTCGGCGATCACGCCAAGGCGGAGGCTGCGTGCCAGGGCGAGGATCGCCCGTACGATCGCCGCGGCATCGGGATCGGAGGCCAGCGCCTGGATGAACGAGCGGTCGATCTTGATCTGGTCGAAGGGAAAGCGGCGCAGATAGCTGAGGCTGGAGTAGCCGGTGCCGAAATCGTCGAGCGCGATGCCGATGCCCAGCCCCTTCAGCGCGTTCAGCGTCGCCAGGGCGCGATCCGTATCGTCGATCAGCAGCCCCTCGGTGATCTCCAGCTTCAGCCGCGCCGGATCGAGACCGGACCGCCGCAGGATATCGGCGACGATCGCGGGCAGGTCGCCGTCGCGGAACTGCGCGGGCGAGAGGTTGACTGCGACCCGTCGCGGCACCGGCCAGCTTGCCGCCTCGAGGCACGCGGCCTCCAGCGCCCAGCGTCCGAGCGGCAGGATCAGGCCGGTTTCCTCCGCCAGCGGGATGAAGGTCGACGGCGGCACCCAGCCGCGCTCCGGGTGATGCCAGCGCAGCAGCGCCTCGTAGCCTTCGATGCGTCCGTCCCGACAGGCGACGATCGGCTGATAGTACAGCTCCAGCCTGGCGCCGGCGATTGCGTCGCGCAGATCCTGCTCCAGCAGGCGCCGGTCGCGCAGCCGGCGGTCCATCGCCGCCTCGAACAGCCGGAAGCTGCCGCGGTGCTCCTGCTTCGCCCGGTACAGCGCGATATCGGCGTTTTTCAGCAATGCCTCGCCGGCGGCCCCGTCCAGCGGGAAGATCGCCGCCCCGACACTGGCGCTGATGCGGATCTCCCGCCCGTCGATGTCGAACGGCTCCGTCATTGCCGTGATGATCCGCTGCGCCAGGAGCGTCGCCGCCTCCGGCTGCGCCCCGCCCGGTTGCACCACGGCGAACTCATCGCCGCCCAGCCGGGCCACGGTATCGACCGGCCGCGCCAGGCCGCGCAGACGCTTCGAGACCTGCCGCAACAGCTTGTCCCCGGCGAGATGGCCCATCAGGTCGTTCACCAGCTTGAAGCGATCGAGGTCGAGGCAAAGCACGGCGACTGGCTCGTTGTGGGAGCCGGCCCGGCGCAGGGCCTCGTCGATCTGCTCGTGCAACAGCTTGCGGTTGGCGAGACCGGTCAGCGGGTCGTGATGGGCGAGATGTCGGATCTCCGCTTCTGCCTGCTTGCGATCCGAGATGTCGCGTACCGCGAGCACCGACATCGGGCCGCCCTCATGCTCGATGCTGCGGGAGAGCAGTTCGACGGGCACGATGCGCCCGTCCGCCCGGCGCAAACCCGCCTCCGTCGCCTGGCCGTCGCGGCCGGACGGCACTGCCGCCGGTCCTTGCCCCGCCGGATCGGCCAACAGCTCGGCCAGGTGACGACCGGGGAGCTCGGCGGCGGGGTGTCCCACGAGCCGCGCCATGGCCGCATTGGCGTCGATGATCACACCGCGCCGATGCAGCAGGATGCCCTCGAAGGTCGCCTCCGCGAGCTGCCGCATGCGGCGGCCTTGCGCCACCGAGCGCGCGGCGAGGCGCTCATCCATCCAGGCTGACATCAGGCCGAGCAGCAGGACGACGCTGCTGAGCGAGGCAATCGCAATCGCGAGCGCGTCGCCGGGGATTTCGGATGCCTCCACCGGGCTGCCGAGTCCGGGGACGATGGTGATTCCGCTCATGCCGACGAAATGCAGGGTACAGATCGAGAGCGTCAGCAAGGCGGCGCCGGCCAGGCGGTGGCGCAGGCAGTCGAGGCGGCCGGCGACCCGCAGCGCGACCGCGGCCAGCGCCGCGCCGAGCACCAGCGACGCCGCAACGGTATCGGGATCGTACTGGATCGTCGCGGGCATCCGCAGCCCGGACATGCCGAGATAGTGCATGCCGCCGATCGCGGCGCCGAGCGCCATTCCCGCCACGGCGGCCCGGGCCGTGCGCGGCAGGGACAGGCAGAGGCACTGGAACAGGGTGAAGGCGAAGATTGCGCCGGCGATGCAGAGAATGGCGGAGAGGGTGGTGCGAAATACGTCGTAAGCGACCGGTAACGAGGTCTTGTACGCCAGGATGGCAATGAAATGCGTCGCCCAGACGCCGACCCCGAAGACGAAGCCGGCCGCGGTGCGCCAGACCGGCGCCGCCCGCTCGGTCACCGACACCGCCCGCGACAGCATGGTCAGCGCGGTGAGGCAGCAACTCACGCAGATCATGCCCGCCACCGCGACGAGGCGGAGGTCATGTTGCTGTGTCAGGCAGGCGTAGACGTTCAGCATCCGCGATCCGAATCCGGGCGCGGCACAGGCTCGCAGGAACTCGATAAGCGACGGTTAAACCCGGCCGCGCGACGGCGGCGCCACGCTGATGGGGCCGCTTCGCCGCACGTTCCACCCAGGCGGCTGACGCCGCGGATCCCGACCTGCGACCGCTCGCCCGGCAGCCGCTCGCCGGCCGTCCAGCACCCCCCGCAATCGCAATGCCGGCGGGGGCGCGCGACCCTGGACGGCAGGCGCGACCGCGCTCGGTCGCCTGCCGTATCGTCGCCCCTGCTCCGCGAGTTGTGTCCCTATGACAGAATTCGCCCGGGATTCATCAGCCCGGCGGGATCGATGCCCGACTTGATCGTGCGCATCAAGCTTGCCTCGACCGGCGTCAGACGCTGCAGGAAATGGCTGCGCTTCAGCCGGCCGATGCCGTGCTCGGCGCTGATCGAACCGTCGAAGCGGTCGACCAGCGTGAACAGCAGCTCCTCGCAGTGCGCCAGCAGCGCGACCGCCTCCGGCAGCGGCAGCCCGGCAGGCGGCAGCACGTTGTAATGAATGTTGCCGTCGCCGACATGACCGTAGGCGATCGCACGCACCGAAGGCACGATCGCCGCCATCGCCCCGTCGGCCGCCGCGATGAAATCCGCCAGCGCCGCGATGGGCACGGAGATGTCGGTGCGCAGATGCCGCCCGCGTCGGTGCTGCGCCTCGACCACCTCCTCGCGCCAGCGCCAGAATGCCGCAGCCTGCGCGCGACTTTGCGCCAGCGTGCCATCCAGCACCTGGCCCGCCTCGATCCGATCCTCGAGGAAGCGCGCGAACGGGCCACCGACATCGACGAGGCCGCTGGCGGAAGCCTCCATGAGCACCGTGACGGGCGTCGGTCTGGCGAACGGCTCCTGCCAGTCCGGCCGATCCGCCAGCACCAGATCGAAGCAGGCCCGGGGAATCAGCTCGAAGGCGCTGAGCAGATCGGACAGGCCGGTGCGCGCGCGGGCGTAGAGATCGAGCGCCGCGGCAACGGAGTCGACGCCCACGATCGCGGTGTGCAGCTCCGTCGGACGCGGGAACAGCTTCAGGGCGACGGCGGTAATGACGCCGAGCGTGCCTTCCGCGCCGATGAAGAGCTGGCGCAGATCGTAGCCGGTATTGTCCTTCCTGAGCCGGCGCAGCCCGTGCCAGATCCGTCCGCCGGGCAGCACGACCTCCAGTCCCAGCACCAGATCGCGCGTCATGCCGTAGCGCAGCACATTGACGCCGCCGGCATTGGTCGAGACGTTGCCGCCAATCTGACAGCTCCCCTGCGCGCCGAGGCTGAGCGGCAGCGCGCAATCCACCGCCTCCGCCGCCTGGTGCAGATCGGCGAGGATGCAGCCGGCCTCGGCGACGATGCTGAAACTGGCGGCGTCGATCGTGCGGATGCGATTCATCCGCTCCAGGCTGAGCACCACCTCCCGCCCATCTTCGGTCGGGATGCCGCCGGCGACCAGGCCGGTGTTGCCGCCCTGCGGCACCACCGGCACGCCGCTCTCGAAGCAGAGTCGAACTGATTCGGCGACCTGCTCCGTGCTGCCAGGACGGATGACGGCGAGCGGGCGGCCGACATGATCGCCCGACCAGTCGCGGCAGTAGCGGACGAGCGCCGCCTCGTCGTCGCCGCGAAGCACGCCGCCGGGGTCCAGCAGGCTCGCGAGGCGATCGAGCAGGGCGGCCGCATCCATACCGGCGGACTCATGCGGTGGTTGGATTGTGGGGTTGTAGGACTGTGTGCCAAGGTCCACAACACGGAGCCGACCGGGCGCCGGATCGCGGTCGCGCCGGCGCAGGGAGGCGAAGCCGCGATGTACGTCACCGAGACTGGCGAGCAGGTGCTGGTCATCGACGGGCACGTGCATCTCTGGGACGCGCGACCGGCGAATCGCCGCAATCGTTACGGCTTCACCTTCATCGACAGTTTCTGGGGCTCGCATGTCGGGATGACCCCGCCCGAGCGGCGCTGGGAGTTCGAGCGCTTCCTCCATTACGGCGTCGACGGCGCGGTGCAGGATCTGTTCGTCGACGGGCATGTCGACGCGGCGATCATGCTGCCGACCTATTTGCGCGATTTCTTCGTCGACGGCTTCAACACGGTCGAGCAATGCGCCGCGCTGAAGCAGGCCCTGCCCGACCGCATCATCCTCGACGGCCGCTTCGACCCGCGCGACGGCACCGAGGGGCTGGAGCGCCTGGAAGCCGAACATGCGCGCTGGGGCTTCCAGGGCGTGAAGCTGTACACGGCGGAATGGAACGGGGCGTCCCGCGGCTACACGCTGCGCGACGACATCATCGCGCCCTACATGGAGCTGTGCCGCAAGCTCGGCATCCGCAACATCCACGTGCACAAGGGGCCGACGATCCACCCGCTCAATCTCGACGCGTTCGACGTGCGGGACGTCGACTACGTCGCCACCGCCTTCCCCGACCTGAACTTCGTCGTCGACCATTGCGGCATGCCGCGGACCGACGATTTCTGCTGGATCGCCGGGCAGGAGCCGAACGTCTATGGCGGGCTGGCGCTGATTCCCTCCTTCATCCACGCGCGGCCGCGCTACTTCGCCAACATGCTCGCCGATCTGCTGTACTTCCTCGGGCCGGACCGGCTGATCTTCGGCTCCGACTACGGCATCACCAGCCCGGGCTGGATCGTCGAGAAGTTCATGGCGTTCCAGTTCGACGACGAGACGGCGCGGGAGGCGGGGCACGAGCTGACGCTGGATGTGAAGCGGAAGATTCTCGGCCTCAACGCCGCCCGGCTGTACGGGCTCGATGTGGCCGCACTGCTCGCCCTGCCGCAGGTGGCGCCTGCGGACGCGGCGCGGGCCCCGGCCTGACCGGCGCGCGTGGCGACCGGCATGGCCGTCGCGACCGCCGCGAGCGATGCGGCGCGACCTGACGCCGCCGCATCCCGCCGCGCCGAGCTCCTTGCCCGGCTTGAGGAAGTGCTGGATCCCGAACTCGACCGGTCGGTCGTGGAAATGGGCTTCATCCAGGAGCTGCACGAGGCCGGTGGCGAAGTCACGGTCGCCTTCCGGTTGCCGACCCATTGGTGCGCCGCCGCGTTCGCCTTTCTCATGGCCTCCGACATGCAGGCGGCGCTCGAGGCGCTCCCCTGGGTGACGCGTGCCGAGGTGCGGCTGCTCGACCATTTCGCGGCCGGGCGGATCAACCGGGCGATCGCCGGGCGGGGCGGACTGACCGAGGCGTTTCCGGACGAGCCGGGCGGCGATCTCGGCGCGCTCCGGCGCCGGTTCGCCGAGAAGGCGTTCCTCGGCCGGCAGGAGCGGGTGCTGCGCGCCCTGATCGCTGCGGCTGGCGCGGAGGCGGCGCTGCGACTCACGCTCGCGGAGTTGGAAGCGCTGGCGCAGCGTGAAACGCCGTTCCGGGCCGATGCGCTGCGCTACGTCGCCATCCGCCGCCGGCTCGGCGGCCCGACGGACCCGAACGCGGCCGCCTTCACCGATCTCGACGGGGTGCCGGTGACGCCCGATTGCTGCACGGCGCATCTGCGCGCCGCGCGACGGGCGCGGTCGGCGGCGGAGGCGAATGCCGAGCATTGCCGCCTGCTGATCGAGGCACGTCGGATCGCGCCGGCGCCCGAGGATCGAACCAGCCCGAGCGGCCTCTATGAGTGAAGCGATGCGCGACGGCGCTACGCCTGCTCTCGGCGGCAGGCCGGATTTCGTCCCGCGCGTGGCGCGCGTGGCCGCTACGCCGCCAGCTTCTCCGCCCGCACGTCCTTGATGTCGCGAAAGCCGATCGCCGGGTTCAGCTCGATCGTCCGGCGCATCATGAAGGCCGAGGTGGCGAGGAACACCGGATCGCCGTCCGCATCGTCCGCCATGGCCGAGCGGTTCTCCGCCATGAAGCGGTCGAGCGCCGGCTTGTCGCCGCCGATCCAGCGGGCGAGGTTGTAGGGCACCGGCTCGAAGCCGATCGCGACGCCGTATTCCGCGCCGAGCCGCGCGGCGAGCACGTCGAGCTGCAGTGTGCCGACGACGCCGACGATCGGTGGCGATCCGTCCTGCGGGCGGAACAGCTGCACCACGCCCTCCTCCGCCAGTTCCTGCAGCGCCTGGCGCAGCTTCTTCGCCTTCATCGCGTCGTCGAGCCGTACGCGCCGCAGGATCTCCGGCGCGAAAGCGGGGACGCCGACGAAGTTGAGATCCTCGTCCTCGGTCAGCGTGTCGCCGATGCGCAGCGTGCCGTGGTTGGGGATGCCGACGACGTCGCCGGCAAAGGCTTCCTCGGCCAGCGCCCGATCGCGGGCGAAGAAGAATTGCGGCGCGTGCAGCGGGATCAGCTTGCCGGTGCGCACCTGCTTCAGCCGCATGCCGCGCGCGAGCCGGCCGGAGCAGACGCGCGCGAAGGCGATACGGTCGCGGTGGTTGGGATCCATGTTGGCCTGGATCTTGAACACCAGCGCGGTGAGCTTCGGCTCGGTCGCGGCGACGGTGCGGGTATCGGCCGGCTGCGCGCGCGGGCGTGGGCCGAATTCGGCCAGCGCGTCGAGCAGGTCGATGACGCCGAGATCGCGGATGGCGGCGCCGAAGAACACCGGCGTGATGTGGCCGGCCATGAAGCCGTCGACCTCGAACTCGGGCAATGCCGCGCGCACCAGGTCGACCTCCTCACCCAGGGTCGCGAGGCGCGGGTCGGATTGCGGCAGGTCGTGGGTCAGCCGGTATTCGCGGCGGCGCAGATCGTAGGTGCCGACGAAATCCGCGGCCCGGCCGACCGGCCAGGTGACCGGCGCGGTGTCGAGTGCCAGGGTCGATGCGACCTCGTCGAGCAGCGCCAGAGGATCCTGGCTTTCGCGGTCCATCTTGTTGATGAACGTGATGATGGGGATGTCGCGCAGCCGGCAGATCTCGAACAGCTTGCGGGTGCGCGCCTCGATGCCCTTGGCGGCGTCGATCACCATGACGGCGGAATCCACCGCGGTCAGCGTGCGGTAGGTGTCCTCGGAGAAATCCTCGTGCCCGGGCGTGTCGAGCAGGTTGAAGACGCAGCCGGCGTGCTCGAAGGTCATCACCGAGGTGACGACGGAGATGCCGCGCTCGCGCTCGATGCCCATCCAGTCCGAACGCGTGCGGCGGCGCTCGCCCTTGGCGCGGACATTGCCGGCAAGCTGGATCGCGCCGCCGGCGCGCAGCAGCCGCTCGGTCAGCGTGGTCTTGCCGGCATCGGGGTGGGAGATGATCGCGAAGGTGCGGCGGCGCGCGATCTCGGCGGCGGGATCAATCATGGCGCTCATTTATGTGGGAAGCACGTGCAGCAAAAGAGCGTGAAGGCGAAGCCATTCGCCTTCGACACCGTCGAAGGCGACCATTGCCGGGGGCCACGGGGCTGGAATGCTGTCAAGGCTGCGGCCTGCGGCCGCACCGCGCGAAGCGCGGCTTCGGCCTTGACAGCATTCCAGCCTCGTGGCGAGCGCTTGAGGTGCGCGAGCCCCGCTTCGCGCGCCAGCGGCGCGACGAGGTCGAGCGCGCAGAAGCGCGCCCGTCTCGACTACGAAGCAAGCAAACCATCTAAGCGAGCGGCCCCGCCGCCCGCAGCGCGCCGACGCGGGTGCCGTTCCAGTTGCGCAGCTCCGGCGCGGCCAGCGCCGCCAGCGTCTCGGCGCCCGCCCCGTCGGGCCGCAGCAGCCGCGCGACCAGGGCGGCGGTCATCACCTCGGCCGCCCGCCCGGCCCCGTCATCGCATTTCACCGCTAATCCCAGCCCGAGCTCCGGCAGCGCCACGCCAAACACGCCCTCCGCCCCGGTCTTGCTGAACACGCGCGGCCCCAGACCCGCAATCAGCCGCGTATCGAACCGGCCGGTGCCGCCGACCATGAACGGATGCGCCGCGACCGCGCGCCGCAGCCGCGCTGCCGCCGCGGCGCGAACCGGCGGCAGCCCGCGCCCGGTGCCGAACCGGGCGAAGCCGAGGGCAAGCGCCCGCAAGGGAATCGCGTAGGTCGGTATCGCACAGCCGTCGATCGCCCGATTCTCCGCCTCCAGCCGCGCGCCGGTCACCGCGGCCAGCGCCGCGGTCACCTCCCGCATCACCGGGTGCTCCGGCCGGACATAGAAGGCGGGATCCTCGCCGCGATCGCAGGCCAGGCACAGGAACCCGGCATGCTTGCCGGAACAGTTGTTGTGCAGCGCCGTCGCCGACCGTCCCGAAGCGGCCAGCGCCCGCGCCGCCTCCGCGTCCAGCGGCCAGTGCGCCCCACACTCCAGCGCCTCCGGCCCGAGCCCGGCCCGGCGCAGCATCGCCGCCGCCGCTTCGACATGCGCCGGCTCGCCGGCATGCGAGGCACACGCCAGCGCCAGCTCCGCCTCGGTCAGGCCCAGCCGGTCCGCCGCCCCGCTCTCCACCAGCGGCAGCGCCAGCATCGCCTTCACCGCCGAGCGCGGGTACACCGGCGCGTCGATTTCGCCGGCCGCGAACACCACCGCCCCATCGGCATCGACCGCCACCGCCGCGCCGCGATGCCGCGACTCGACCCGGTCGCCGCGAGTCGCCTCGACCAGGACCGGGTTCACCCGCCCTCCGCCCCGGCCAGCACGGCCCGCACCGCCCGATCCGCCGCCGCGCGCAAGTCCCCGCATTCGGCGCCGCTGCGGGCCCGCAGGGCCATGGCATGCATCAGATCGGTCATCATCGCCGCCCGCTCCTGCACCGGGAAGCCGGCGGGCAATTCGCCGCGGGCCCGGCCGCGCTCCAGGCAGGCGCCGATCGCCTGCTGCGTCGCCTCGAGCCCGGCGGCGAGCCGCCCCCGCACCGCCGGCATCGCCTCCGCACTGTCGGCCGCGACGCAGGCGGCGAGACAGCCGCGCGCCCCGCCGGCGCCGGAGACGTTGTGCAAGGTTGCCGCGAAGGCCGCGGCAACGCCGGACGCGATATCGGGCGCGTCGGCCAGCGCCTGCAACGGCCGGCAGCCGACGGTCGCCGCATAGCGGTCCATCGTCTGCAGGAACAGCGCCTCCTTGTCGCCGAACGCGGCATAGATGCTCGGCTTGCCCACGCCCATCGCCTCGGACAGCGTCTCCAGGTCCGCGCCCTCGTAGCCGAGGCGCCAGAACACCGGAATCGCCCGGTCCAGGGCGTCGTCCGGGTCGAAGCCGCGCGGCCGCCCGCGGGGACGGTGGGCAGATTTATCTACCATTTGGTACAGAATGCCTTGACGTCGCCGCCGGCGTCATTTTCTACTGTCCGGTATATAATCATCCGGAGCAAGCGAAACATGACTCGCGTGACTGGAACCCGCCTGGCGGGCAAGACGGCCCTCGTCGCCGGCGGCACGACCGGCATCGGCTTCGCCGCGGCGGAGCGCTTCCACGCCGAAGGCGCCCGCGTCGCCATCACCGGCCAGAACGCGGACCGGCTGGCGACCGCCGCCCGCGCCCTCGGCGACGACGTGCTGGCGATCCGTGCCGATGCCGGGCGCCCCGCCGATCTCGATGCGCTGGCGGCGAAAATCGGCAGCGATTTCGGCGGGCTCGACGTGCTGTTCGTCAATGCCGGCATCGCCCAGTTCGCACCGGCGGCCGAATCGGACGAGGCGCTGTTCGATCGCATCTTCGGCGTCAACACCAAGGGCGCCTTCTTCACGGTGCAGCGGCTGCTGCCGCAGCTCCGCGACGGGGCCAGCGTGATCTTCAACACCTCGGTCGCCAACCAGCTCGGCATGCCGGGTGCCACCATCTACAGCGCCTCCAAGGCGGCCCTGCGTTCGATGGTGCGCACCCTCGCGGTCGAGCTGGCGCCGCGACGCATCCGGGTCAACGCGGTGAGCCCCGGGCCGATCGAGACGCCGATTTTCGGCAAGAGCGGGCTGTCGACCGAGCAGGTGGAGGGGTTCGTGACCCATATCACCAGCCGGGTGGCGCTCGGGCGCCTGGGACAGCCGGAGGAGGTCGCCAACGCCGCCCTGTTCCTCGCCAGCGACGAGGCGAGCTTCGTCACCGGCGACGAACTGGTGGTCGATGGCGGGCTGACCCAGACCTCCTGACGCTCCCGGCCGCGGGACGCCGGCCGCGCCGGCGTCCCGCCCGAAGCGCAGCCCTCAGCCTCAGCGCGAGTAGAACTCGACGACCAGGTTGGGCTCCATCTGCACCGGGTAGGGCACGTCGGTGAGCTTCGGCGGCCGGGCAAAGCGGCCCTTCATGGCGCGGTGGTCGACTTCGAGATATTCCGGCACGTCCCGCTCCGCGCTCTGCGCCGCGTCCAGCACCACGGCGAGCTGCTTGGATTTCTCCCGCACCTCGATCGCATCGCCGTCGCGCACCAGGAAGGACGGGATGTTCACCCGCTTGCCGTTCACCAGCACATGGCCGTGGCTGACGAACTGCCGCGCCGCGAACGGGGTGATGGCGAACTTCATGCGGTAGACGACGGCGTCCAGCCGGCGCTCCAGCAGTTCGATCAGGTTCTCCGACGTATCGCCCTTCCGGCGCACCGCCTCGTCATAGTATTTGCGGAACTGCTTCTCGCTGATGTTGCCGTAATAGCCCTTGAGCTTCTGCTTGGCCATCAGCTGCACGCCGAAATCGGTCGGCTTGCCCTTGCGGCGCTGGCCGTGCTGGCCGGGACCGTATTCGCGCTTGGCGAGCGGGGATTTCGACCGGCCCCAGAGATTGACGCCCAGGCGGCGGTTGATCTTGTACTTGCTCTCGACGCGCTTGGTCATGCGCGCTGCCCTTTGCTTCTGTGCCGCCGGCCTGCCCTTCGGGCCGCACCGGTCCGGCTTGTTGCGCCGGTAGGCCGGCCGCCCGTCTGGCGGCCGGCGGGGCGGTGCCGGCCAGGGGCGGCGCACGATTGCGCCGCCGCAAGGGCCCGTCCACGTTCCCGGCAGTGGGCGCGGCTCTTAGGGACCGCCGGCGGCGCTGTCAAACCCGGCGGATCGCCCGACGCCCCTCAGCCGTTGCGGAACAGCACCACCTGGTAGCTGCACTGGGGGTACCCGGCCGAGCCGGTGAATTGCGGCCCCTGGAACCGGCCCTGCAGCCAGGAATTGCCGAGCTGGATGTACAGCCGGCCGGACGCATCGACCCGCCCGCTCATCTGCCGATAGCGCACCCAGTTGTCGTCGCGCAGCCGCAGGTCGTTGATGTTCAGCGTCGGTGAGCAATTGCCGGCGGCGTTGAGCTGGAGCTGGCCCGTCCCGGAATAGCTGCCCGGAATCACGCCGCCGCCTGTCGCCGCGCCGCCCGTCCCCGGGGGAGCGACACCCATGCCCGGCGGCACCGCGAGGCCGCCGCCCACGCCGGGCGCGGTGCTGGTGACCGGTCCGACGCCGGGAATCCGCGTCTGCACCACGGCGGGCGCGGTGCTTCCCGGCGTGAACTGCGCGGTGCAGCCGGCGAGCAGCACCGCGCCCGCCGCGATCGCCCCGCGCGCCACGGCGACGCCCGCGAAGGCCAGGCCCGAGTCCGACCGCATGTTCCCTCCCGATCCCCCTCGGTGCCCCGATTAGCGGACCGCATCCGGTCCGTCCAGGCAACGACAGGACGGCGATGCGGCTTGTCACCCCGCGCCGGGTTCGGTACGCAGCCGCGATGGTCAGCCGCGGCGACATCCTCTGGCTCGGCATCGCCGCCGGCGTCTCCGGCGGGCTGATCGGCGGGCTGATGCTCGGGATCGGCATGGACCTGATCGTCAACGGGCAGCCGCTCGGCTGGCTGTTGCTGACCCCCGGCGCTCCGGCTTCGGCGCTGATCGGCTGGGTCATGGCCCGGCGGCTGGCGGCACAACTCGACGGTTCGTAGCCCCTGGTGTGATCCGGATTCGGACATTCGCGATATCTCATATCGTGAATTTCCGAATCTGAATCACAATTGATTCAATGATTTAGTGGCCCGATTCACGGAAAATGCGCCGAAGCGAATTTGACCAGCGGGACACCAGGCGGCGGTCACGGGATTATCATGTCGCGCCTTACAGGCAATCGTATTGTCGCCCCCGTCGGGCGGCTGCTATGCACCCCTGGTAACGCGCAAGCGAGCGATGGATCCTGTCAAAGCAGGCCGGGCGGCGGAGCCGGATCACCGCCGGGCCGGGGATCCTCATAACCGCGTCTGGCAATTCATCGGGGTGGAACGGGGTCGCGCTTGGGGCGAAACCGGAACGAGTCGGTGTGCGCCGAGAGCGGCAAGGGGGCAGCGTCCGGAAAAGGAATGGCAATCCACCTCACCTTCACCCGAGAGGAGTCCATCATGGCCAATCCTTCAGAGGCAAGACGAACCGAGGCCCAGGAGCGCGGAACGCAGGAGAACGGCACCGCACGGGTTCGCGCCGCGACCGACCGTACCGTGGCGGACATGCGGGAGGCGACCGCTTCCGGTACCGCCGCGATGGCGGAGTTCGTGGCCCCTGCCGCGACTGCGGCGCCCGCGGAGCTGCCGACCCCCGAGCGCATCATCGCACCGGTCGCCGAGGCCGGGCTGGATCAGGGACGCCGCATGATGGAGGCCATGCTGCGCGTCACCGATCTGTATCGCGAGGCGAACGACCGCACCGCCGACGACATGCAGGCGATGTTCTCGTCGATCTCGCGCTGCGCCGGCGGCATGCAGCATTGGCAGCGCGCCTGCTTCGACCTGATGCAGCAATCCTTCGACCGCATGAGCCAGCGGCACCAGGCGCTGTGGAGCATCCGCTCCCCGGTCGAGTGGGCCGAATTCCACCGCGACGCCTATATCGGCAGCGTGCAGGCGGTGTTCACCGCCCAGACCATGCTGCTGCAGCTCGCGGCGCGACTGGCGCAGGAGGCGGTGCAGCCGCTGGAGGAGCGCGCCCGCGACGGCGCCCAGGGCTGATCGACCGCGCCGGCCGCGCGGCCGGCAGATCACCGGACCCGGGGCCGGTCAGGACGGGAGGATTGCGATCCCGGCCGGCCGGCTGCGGGCGGCGTGCCGTCCGTGGCGGCGCCGCGCCGTCAGCCCGCGCCGCATCCCCGCCCGGTGGAGGCGATCGGCGCGCCCTGCGCCGCCGTGCCGGCCCGGACCGAGACCGGCTGCAGCGCGGTCAGCGCCGAGGTCAATGACATGAACCGGCCGGCCGGCTGACGCTCGCCACGCCGCCACAGCCCGTAGCACCCGCCGCGATCGGCCAGCCGGCGCAGGACCCAGAGCTCGCCACGGGCATAGATCAGCGCCGAGCTGCCGCCATCGGCCTGCGCGCGGCTGAAGGTGATCTGCACATAGGCGGAGGGTCGCACGGCCTGCTCCCAGGCGCGCGCCGCCGCCTCATCCTCCGCAGTCAGCCGCGCGATGGCGATCCGATGCTGCGGAAAGGCGATGATCGCGGCACTCCGCGCGACGGGCTTGACGGACATGGCTGCAATCACCTCCCGACGCTCCCCATACAGCAGCATGACGACCGCAAATGAAGATGCAGTGAAAAAATCGATACACCAACATTGTGTCAGGACAAGGCATGGAACAAGCGTCCTCTCCCCTATCCTGCGCCTCGGCGCTGCCGCACCGTGTGATCCGCGCAACAGCCGGATCAGGGATCGGGCATGTCGGGTTCGAGTCGCCCGCGCAGCCGGCGGCCGCGGGCGAGTTCGGTCACGACGCCGTGCAGGGTACGAAGTTCCTGCTCGGTGACTTCGCCGCGCTGCAACAAGTGCCGGAGGTTGCGCACCATGCCCGGCCGCTTCGCCGCATTGCGCAGGAAACCGCTGGCGTCGAGCTCATCAATCAGATGCGCGAGAAAGCCCTCGAGCTCCGCCTTGGTGGCGACGCGCGTCTCATTGGTCATCAGCGTCCGGGGCGGCGGCGCGGGCGCGTCCGACCCATCGCCGGCGAGCCACCACTCATAGGCCAGCACCATCACCGCCTGGGCCAGGTTGAGCGACATGAAGGCGGGGTTCAGCGGATAGCGCACCAACCCATCCGCCGCGGCCATGTCGTCATTGTCGAGCCCGGCGCGCTCCGGCCCGAACAGCACGCCGGCGGCAAGGCCGCGCCCCGCGATTTCGCGCAGCTCCGACGCGGCGCCGCGTGCGGTCAGCACCGGCTTGATGACGTGGCGAGGGCGCGGGCAGGTGGCGAAGACGTGATGCAGATCGGCAACCGCCTCGGCGAGGGTGGCGTGCACCGTCGCCGCCTCCAGGATGCGGTCGGCACCGGAGGCGGTCCGCCACGCCGCCTCGAGCGGCCAGCCGTCGCGCGGCGCCACCAGGCGCAGATGGAACAGCCCGCCATTCGCCATCGCGCGCGCCGCCGCCCCGATATTCTCGCCGAGCTGCGGCCGCACCAGCACGACGACGGGGGCGTGGAGGTCCGGGCCGAGCGGTGCGCCGCCCTCCCGCCCGGTCACGCCTTGGTCACTTCGCGTGCTGCTGCCCGCGGCGCGTCTGCCAGCGGCGCAGTGTGGTCATCTGCCGCTCCTGCATGTCGACGATGCGCTGGGCCATGCGCTTCAGCATCGGATTGCGGCCGTATTGCAATTCGACCTGCGCCAGGTCGATCGCGCCCTGATCGTGCACCAGCATGCGGGCGACGAAATCCTCATCGGCATTGCCGGTGAAGGGAATATCCATGATCGCCCGCATTTTCTCTGCGGCCGACTTGAACGCCGCGGTGGAGTCGCCCGGCGTGGGCCGGGGCGCGAGCGGCTCGCCCTGCGCCTCCGGCACGTGATTCGGGGGCGGCGTCTGCGCCGGCACCGGCGGCGGCGTGGTCTGGGCCTGCGCCGTGGCGGCGGCGAGGGTGAGGCACAGGCAGGCGAGGAGCGGAGTTCGGGTCACAGGGTCATTCCTGGGATGTTGATGGTGCGGGCGCGGGCGGGCCGACGGAGACCGTAGGGCGCGATCCCGTGATGTGGATCGGGCCGGGACCCGGCGGGACGATCACGTCCCGCCGCCATGTAGTACCTTGCGGCCCATCCTCCAGCACCACGCCGCGGGCAGCGAGATCGGCGCGGATGGCATCGGCCCGCGCCCAGTCCCGCGCCCGGCGCGCCTCCAGCCGCGCCGCGATCGCCGCCTCGATCCCGGCAACGTCTTTGGCATCGTCGCTGCCGCGAAACCACACCGCCGGATCCTGTTGCAGGAGACCAAGCAGCTTGCCGGATCCATGCAGCCAACCGGCTGCTGTCTTCGCATCGTCTTCGTTGCCCGCAAGCGCCGCGTCAGCCAGACCATGCATGCGCGACAGCGCGAGCGGCGTGTTCAGATCATCGCACAGCGCGTCCATCACCAGCTCCGGGGGTTCCCGGGCCGGAGCATCGGCATGGCGCTCCAGCGCGCGATAGAAACGATCGAGCTCGCCGCGGGCCTCGCGCATCGCGGCATCGGTGAAATCGACCGGCGCGCGATACTGCGCCCGCAGCAGGAACAGCCGCACCGCCTCGGCCGGCCAGTCCGCCAGCACCTCGCGCACGGTGCGGAAATTACCGAGCGACTTCGACATCTTCTCGCCGTCGACGAGCACCATGCCGTTGTGCAGCCAGAACCGCGCGAAGGCGCTGCCGGGAAAGGCGCAGAGACTCTGCGCCAGCTCGTTCTCGTGATGCGGGAACAACAGGTCCTGGCCGCCGCCATGGATGTCGAAGCTCTCGCCGAGATAGCGCCAGGACATCGCACTGCACTCGATGTGCCAGCCAGGCCGCCCTCGCCCCCACGGACTGTCCCAGCCGGGCAGGTCCGGCGTCGACGGCTTCCACAGCACGAAATCGCCGGGATCGCGCTTGTACGGCGCGACCTCCACCCGGGCGCCGGCGCGCAGCTCGTCCGGGCTGCGGCCGGAGAGCCTGCCGTAGGCGGGAAAACTCGCCACCGCGAACAGCACGTGCCCGTCGGCGGCATAGGCGTGGCCGGAGGCGATCAACCGCTCGATGATCGCGATCATTTCGCCGATGTGGCCGGTGGCGCGCGGCTCCTCGTCCGGCGGCAGCGCGCCGAGGGCGGCCATGTCGGCGTGATAGTCGGCGAGCGTGCGGGCGGTGATCGCGCCGATCGGCTCGCCGCTCTCGGCTGCCCGCGCGTTGATCTTGTCGTCGACGTCGGTGACGTTGCGGACGTAGGTGACGCGCGGATAGAGCCGCCGCAGCAGCCGCGCCAGCACGTCGAACACCACCACCGGCCGCGCATTGCCGAGATGCGCCAGGTCGTAGACGGTCGGCCCGCACACGTACAGCCGGACATGGGCGGGATCGACCGGCACGAAGCGCTCGCGCCGCCGGGTCAGGCTGTTGTGCAGGAAAATCTCGGGCATCGCCGCTATGTGCGGCAGGCGGCGGGGCGAATCAACGTGAGCGCCGGCCCCGGCCCGATTTGACGGCGGCGGGCGAAGTTGCGATCAGGTCGCAGTTGCGCCGCACGATCCGTTCCGGGCTGGCCTGATCGGCGGTTTGCGCGAGCAACCTTTTCGGCCGGACCGGGTCCGGCCGAGGGTGCTCCAGGGGGAAGGATGGACCGGCCGCGTTTCGATGCCGTCGATGGCCGGGCCGGACCGGAGGGCGCGCCCCGGCCGGCAGGCCCGACGCGCGGCGGTAACCGTCTCGCCCATGCGGCGGCGGTGTTCGGTCCCGGCCTCGTGGTCATGCTGGCCGATACCGATGTCGGCAGCGTCATCACCGCCGGGCAGAGCGGCGTGCAATGGGGCTACCGGCTGCTGCTGCTGCAGCTCGTGCTGATCCCGGTCCTGTACTGCATGCAGGAGCTGACCGTGCGGCTCGGCATCTTCACCGGCCGCGGCCATGGCGAGCTGATCTGCAGCACGTTCGGTCGCTTCTGGGGCTGGGTCTCGGCCGCCGGGCTCGCGACCGCGACCGCCGGGGCGCTGCTGACCGAGATGTCGGGCGTGGCCGGAGTCGGCGAGCTGTATGGCGTACCGCGCGCCGCCAGCCTGACGCTCGCGACCGTGGCGCTGCTGGCGGTGGTCGCGACCGGCTCCTACCGCCGGGTCGAGCGCTTCGCGATCGCGGTCGGGCTGTTCGAGCTGGCCTTCTTCGCCGTCGCCTGGGCGGCGCGGCCGGACTGGCAGGCGATGCTGCATGGGGCGCTGAGCTTCCCGCTCGGCAATCGCGACTACCTCTATCTCGTCGCGGCCAATATCGGCGCCGTGGTCATGCCCTGGATGATCTTCTACCAGCAATCGGCGGTCGCCGATAAGCGGCTGCGCCCGGAGCACTATGCCGCGGCGCGCTGGGACACGGCGATCGGCGCCGTGGTGACGCAGCTCGTGATGGCGGCGGTGCTGATCGCGACCGCGGCGACGATCGGCGCGAAGACGCCCAACGCCAGCCTCTCGACGGTAGGCGAGATGAGCCTCGCCCTGGTGCCGTTCCTCGGCCCGGCCGCCGGGCGGTTCGTGTTCAGTATCGGCGTGCTCGGTGCCGCCATGGTGGCGGCGATCGTCGCCTCGCTCGCCCTCGCCTGGGGCATCGGCGAGATCGCCGGGTATCGCCGATCATTGGAATACAGGCCGCTGCAGGCGCGTTGGTTCTACGGCGTCTATGCGGTCTGCGTGGTCGCCGGCGCGGTGCTGGTCGCGACCTGGCCCGACCTGGTGGCGCTGAACATCGGCGTGCAGGTGATGAATGCCTTCCTGCTGCCACTGGTGCTGGGCTTCCTGGTGGCGCTGGCGATGCGGGCGCTGCCGGAGGGGCGGCGCCCCGGCGGCGTCTATGCCTGGGTGGTGATCGTGGTCGCGGCGCTGACGGCAGGGCTCGGCGTATTCGGCGGGCTGCAGGGTGCGGGATTGTTCTGACCGCGCGAGGAGGGAAGGATGCCACTGGACGACACGAATGGCGGCGAGCGGGCGCCGTCGCGCAACGTGCTCGGCGGCCGGCTCGAGCCCTGTTCGACCCGGCCGCTGACCGGGTTCTACCGCAGCGGCTGTTGCGACACCGGGCCGCAGGATCTCGGCAGCCACACGGTCTGCGCAGTGATGACCGAAGCGTTCCTCGCCTTCAGCAGCGCGCGCGGCAACGATCTCTCCACGCCGATGCCGGAATACGGCTTCCCCGGCCTGCAGCCCGGCGACCGCTGGTGCCTCTGCGCGCCGCGCTGGGAGGAGGCGCTGGCCGCGGGGCGGGCACCGCGCGTCGCATTGCGCGCGACGCATGAGGGTGCGCTCGCCTGGTGCACGCTCGCGGATCTGAAGCGGCACGCGATCGATCTCGACTGACCGCGCCAGCGCGCCAGGATGACGAATCGGTGGCCACGCAAAGGTGACGTTGGCGCCACAGGCCGGCTCTGCCATACCGCGCCGCGGCTCCGGTCGGTCGCCGCCGCACGGTGCTCCTCCCGTCAACCCGCCGCATGTAATGCGCCATCGTTTCGGCGCGAAGACTGCCGCTGTTTTCGGCATGACTGCCGATCCCGGCGACGGTCGTGTCATCGTTTCTTCAAATAACTCGGGTATTTCCTGTACCGGTCACGATCTTATATCGCCCCCGCACATGAAACCGTGCCGCCGGCGCTGACGTCCGGCGCGTACCGAGGGGGAGCTACCGATGGAGTTGCGGCGAGTCCTGCTGACCTCGAGCGCATCGCTGGCGCTCGCCTGCATGGTCGCACAGCCGATCGCCCGGGCGCAGGAAGCGCCTGACAGCGTCGTGATCGGGCCGAAATCGAGCGCGCTGGTGCAGGGCCTGACCAACCCGATCGCGACGCAGCCGCGGCTGACGCACGACGAGAAGCTCGCGCTGCTGCGCCAGAAGATCAAGCACGTGTTCGTCCTGTTCCAGGAGAACCGGTCGTTCGACTTCTATTTCGGCAGCTTCCCCGGCGTCGACGGGCTGTTCGACGGACCGCGCTCGGGCAAGGCGGGCTTCACCCAGCCGATCGTCAACACCGACGGCAGCGTCGGCACGATCTCGCCCTTCCTGATCCCGCAGACCGTGCAGGACGTGAACGGCAACACGGTGCCGCTCTATCCCGCCGACACCGACTCGGTCGATCATTCGCACACCGGCATCGACAACGGCATGGATGTCGATTCGCATCTGCAGGCGCGCAACGACCGCTACGCGCTGAACGAGGAGAAGCTGACCACCAATTCGAGCGGCCAGATCGTCTCGATCGCGACCGGCATGCCCTTTACCACGCCGCCGACCCTGCAGCAGAAGCAGCGTGGCGAGCTGGTGATGTCGCACATCGACTGCGACACCGCGCCGTTCCTCTGGCAATACGCTGACCGTTTCGCGCTGTTCGACAGCTTCCGCCAGACCATCATCGGGCCCTCGACGCCGAACGCGATCGCCATGATCGCCGGCCAGTCGGGCCAGACGCAATGGGCACTGCATCCCTCGACCGGCAGCAACAACACCGGCAGTCCGATCATCGTCAGCAGCGGCGGCGAGCCGGTGGTGTCCGATCCGGGCCCGTTCCCTGGCTCCAATCTCGACACCTCGCCGGTGAAACCGCCGTACAATCCGGGGGATTCCAATCCGGCCACCCCGGCGCTGAACCAGACCTACGCCTCGCTGCCGCTCTCCTTCATGGGCAAGCGGATCGACAAGACCATCCAGACCGACGAGAACCCGGCGCTCGACCTGCTGGACGTGCAGGACGACATCCGCACGATCGCCGGCGACGCGCTGCCGCCGGTGAACTGGGGCTGGTATCAGGAAGGCTATGGCCACGAGCCGACCGATCCCAAGGGCAAGACCACGCACAGCAGCTACATCGTGCATCACAACGGGCCGCAGTATTTCGGGTATGTCGGCGACAATCCGGCGGTCGCGACCAACCTGCACGGGCTCGAGAAGTTCTATTCCGATCTCCGCAACCAGGCCCTGCCGGACTCCGGCGTGTTCTACGTCCGCGGCGGCTACGACAATCTCGACGCGATGAAGCCGCAGGACCCGAACCCGACGGTGCAGGCGAATTTCGTCGGCGACGACGACCATCCGGGCTACTCCGACGCGCAGATCTCGGAGGCGCTGCTGGCCGACGAGATCAATGCGATCGCGAGCAGCCCCTACTGGAAGAACAGTGCCATCATAATCACCTATGACGAAACCGACGGGCTCTACGACCACGCCCTGCCGCAGATCCGCTCCTTCGATCCGGAGGGCAATCCGCTGACCGGCGGCCCGCGCATCCCGGCGATCGTCATCTCGCCCTATGTCCGGGTGCATGCGATCGTTCACCAGTATTCGGAGCACAGCTCGGTCATCCGCTTCATCGACGAGCTGTTCAACCTGACGCCGCTCGCCGATCTGCCGGACGAGGTCAAGGGCCGCAAGCTCGGGCAGAGCGAGTTCGGTCAGTCCGATCTCGGGCCGGCCGATGCGCGGGTTGCCGGCATGGGAGATCTGTTGCCGGCCTTCGACAATGCCCGGCTCTCCGGCAGCTCCGCGCCGCTGCCGGCCGAGTACGCAATTGTGCCGGCCAAGGACGTGCACAGCCTGCCGCCCTATGGCGGCAATGGGTGCTACACGCTCAACATCGTGCCGACCGACTACGCGAACGGCAAGCTGATCGATCCGGCACCGGCCGACTTCAATCCGCGGCCGGGCACCACCCCGGGCTTGCCGACCTCCGGCACCTGGACGCCGTGATCGAGCCGACGAACCGGGCGGGGCGCCGGCCCCGTCCGCTGCGTGTGGCCGGCTGGCTGCTGGCTTTTGCGCTGATCGCGATGCGCGCGGCTCCGGCCCACGCCGGCGGCGTGCTCGAGTCGGTGCGCCAGGCCGGGACGCTCGCCTGCGGCGTCATCGGCTACGAGCAGGACTACACGAAGCAGGACACGCATGGCGATCTCAGCGCGCTCGGTGCCGATATCTGCCGTGCGGTCGCTGCCGCGGTGCTGGGGCCCGGCCACGTGCGGATCACCGAATATCCCGATGCGCGGCATGGCATGCAGGCGATCGCCGGCGGGACGATCGCGTTGCTGGTCGGCCCGACGCCCGACGTGACGAACCAGGCGGTGTGGAAGCTCGCCTTCGGTCCGCCGGTGTTCCTGGACGGTCAGGGATTTCTGGTCGCGCGCGATTCGGGGATCCGCAGCGTTGCCGATCTGGCCGGGCGGCAGGTCTGTTTCATCGCCGACACCGAGGCCGAGACGATGCTGGATGTCGCCCTGGCCCGACGCGGCATTGCCATCAAGCCGTTTCCCTTCGAGGAAGTGGGCGAGATGGAGGCGGCGCTGGTCGATGGCCATTGCGCGGCGATGACCGCGGACATCTCGATGCTGGCCGGCGCCCGCGCCGAGTTTCATGCGCGGATGTCCCGTTTCGTGATCCTGCCGGAGTCGATCACGCTCGACCCGATGGCGCCGGCTTACCGGCAGGGCGATCCGCAATGGGCGGCGATCGTGCTCTGGGTCGAGCAGGCGCTGCTGCAGGCGGAGGCGCTGGGCGTCACGCAGCAGACCGTGGCGGCGATGCGCGACGGGCATGACCCAGTGGTGCGGCGGCTGCTCGGCAGCGATCCCGGGATCGGCCGGCTGCTCGGCCTGCCCGATGACTGGGCGGCGCGGGCGATTTCGGCGGTGGGCAATTACGGCGAGGTCTACGCGCGTGACGTCGGGCGCGCTTCGCCGCTCGATCTGCCGCGCGGCCCGAACGCGCTGTGGACCCAGGGCGGCCTGCTCTATCCGTTGCCCGTGCGCTGAGAGTCGGACCGTGGCGCGAACGGGACGCGCAGCCGCGCCTGGCCGTCGATCGAGACGAGCGCCCCGTCGCAGACGGTCAGGAACGGCTCGTACAGCGTGACGCCGAGACTGTCCCGCCCGTGCACGACCGGCACGGCGCTGCCCATGCCCAAATGGCGCAGCCCGGCGCCGAGCCGATCGCTCACTTCGAGCCGCACGACGCGGCGCCGCGCGTCGACGACGATTCGGTCGGCAGCCGCCGCGATCACCGGCACGCCCGCCTGGAACTCTACCCAGCACGCGGCACCCTGCCGCTGCATCGCGGCGAGCGTGACTTCGGCGACCATCTGGGCCAGGCCACGCGACGGATGGATGCCGTTATGACGCACCGCGACCAGCGCCCCGGCACGGCGCGAGCCGAGCCGCGCGCTGTTGCGGTCGGCGAGGCGCTCCAGGCGGCGGGTGTCACCGCTGCCGAGCGCGCCGGCGGGATCGATCGCGATCAGCCCGGCATCGGCCTGCGGATTGGCGGCGACCGTGGCCGCGACGGCGATCGCCGGCGCCTCGCCGGACGCCATGCGGGCGAGCACCATCTCGTTCAGCGGCACGCCGGAGACGCCCGGCATGTTCGGGAAGCGGTGGCCGGTGACGAGCCCGATGCCCGCCGCGCCGGCGACGAACTGTGCGAGCGGTTCCGGCCGGTTGGCGCCGCTCGACATCAGCGCCGCGACCGGCGCCTCCAGCGCCGCCGGATCGAGCCGGTCGAGCACCGCGCCGCCGCCGGTCTGCGTCGCCGCGCGCGCGAGCCCGCCGGACGCCGGCAGCGCCGCGAAACTCACAAACCCACCGATCGCGCCGCCGCCGACACGCTCCGCGACGGCGAGGCCGGCGAGGATCGCGCGCCCGGCGCCGGGACCGAAGGCCGCAATGCCGATCGTCATCGCACGGCAGGATCCGCCGCGCCGCAGGGCACGACGCCGCGCCCGGTGCCGGCCGCATCCGCGACGCCCCGATCGATGCCGGTCGGCGCGACAAGTCCGCCGGCCCGGCAGCGCGCCCGATTCGGGTCCGGCACCGGCACGGCGGCGATCAGTGCGCGCGTGTAGGGGTCCTGCGGCCGGTCGAGCACGGCATCAACCGGGCCGGTCTCGACGACGCGGCCGGCGCGCATCACCGCCACCCGGTGTGCGACACGGCGCACGATGGCGAGGTCATGGCTGATGAACAGGCAGGCGAGGCCGAGCCGGGCCTGCAGCGTCGCCATCAGATCGAGCACATGCGCCTGCACCGAGACGTCGAGCGAGGAGGTCGGCTCGTCCGCCACCAGTAGCCGCGGTCCGATGCCGATCGCGCGCGCGATCGCGACGCGCTGGCGCTGCCCGCCGGAGAGTTGGTGCGGGTAGCGGTCTGCGAAATCCGCCGGCAGCCCGACCTCCTGCAGCAGCGCCCGGGCGCGCGCCCGCGCCGCGGCGCCGCGCAGCAAGCCGAGAAGGGTGAGCGGCTCCGCGATCGCATCTCCCACTTTCATGCGCGGATCGAGCGAGGCATACGGGTCCTGGAAGACGATCTGCACATGCCGCCGCAGCGCCTGCCGCGCCGCGCCCCGCGTCGTCCGCAGGTCGGTGCCGTCGAGCAGGATGCGGCCAGCATCGATCTCCTCCAGCCCGAGCACGGCTCGGCCGAGCGTGGTCTTTCCCGAGCCGCTCTCGCCTACCAGCGCCAGCGTCTCGCCAGCGGCGATCGCGAGGCTGACGCCGTCGACGGCGACATGATGCTTCCGCCGGAACAGGCCGCCGGCGCGAAAGCTCCGGCTGACCCGCTCGATCGCGAGCACCGGCGGCGTGCCGGTGCCGGCGGCGCCCGCGGCGGCACTGCGGACGGCGGGCGGCGTAGTGCCGGCATCCGGCCGCGGCACGGCGGCAAGCAGCGTGCGGGTATAGGCAGCGCGCGGCGCGTGGAAGATCGCCCCAACCGGGCCGGTCTCCTGCATCCGTCCCTGGCGCAACACCACGACGCGGTCGGCGCATTCCGCGACCACGCCCATGTCGTGGGTGATCAGCAGGATCGCCGTGCCGAACCGCGCCTTCATCTCGGCCAGCAGGCGCAGGATCTGCATCTGCACAGTGACATCGAGCGCCGTCGTCGGCTCGTCGGCGATCAGCAGCGCCGGTTCCAGCACCATGGCCCCGGCGATCATCACGCGTTGGCGCATCCCGCCCGAGAGCTGGTGCGGATAGCGCCGCATCAGCCCGGCCGGATCGCGCAGGTGCACGAGATCGAGCGCGCGGATCGCCGCCGCTGCCGCCGCGGCGCGGCCGAGGCCGCGATGAATGCGCAGCGCCTCGGTCATCTGCGTGCCGATCGTGACCACCGGGTTGAGCGCGCTCATCGGCTCCTGGAACACCATGCCGATCGCCGCCCCGCGCACGTGCTGCAACGCCGAGTCGTCCAACCGCAGCAGGTCCTGGCCGCCGAACCGGGCGGCGCCACCGGTAACGCGCAGCCGCTCCGGCAGCAGTCCGAGCAGGGACAGCGCGGTCAGCGTCTTGCCGGATCCGCTCTCCCCCACCACCGCCAGCGTCTCGCCGGGATTGATCGCGAAGCCCACATCCTCGACCAGGATCTGCCCGTGCCCGCCGGCGATGCTCAGCCCGTCGAGCGCGAGCAGCGGAGCGCCGCTCATCGGCCGCGCCGGCCCGGGTCGATCGCGTCGCGCAGCGCGTCGCCCAGCAGGTTGAAGCCGAGCACGGTGAGCGCGATCGCGAGGCCGGGGAACAGCATCAGCCAGGGCGCACGCTCCATGTACGACCGTGCCCCGGCCAGCATCAGCCCCCATTCCGGCATCGGGGGCTGGGCGCCGAGGCCAAGGAAGCTCAGCGCTGCGGTCGCAAGGATCGCGGTCGAGACGCCCATCGTCGCGACCACGATCATCACCGGCATGATGTTCGGCAGCAGATGGCGCAGTGCCAGGCGCAGCGGGCCGGCGCCGGCGACCGCGGCGGCCTCGCAGTAGGGCTTGCCACGCTCGACCAGCGCTGCGGCATGGGCGGTGCGGGCATAGAACGGAATCGCCGCGATGCCGACCGCGAGCACCGCGTTCTGCAGGCTCGCCCCTAGCACGGCGACGCAGGCGAGGGCGATCAGCGTGTCGGTGAAGGAGAACAGCACGTCCATCAGCCGCATCACCGCGGCGCCGCGCCAGCCGCGAGCGAGCACCGCCAGCATGGCGACGATCAGTCCCGCCGAGAAGGAGAGCCCGACCGCGACCAGCCCGACCATCAGCGTGAGCCGTGCGCCGGCCAGCACGCGGGAGAACTCGTCGCGGCCGAACTCGTCGGTGCCAAAGAGATGTGCGAGCGAGGGTGCGAGCAGCGGCCGCCCGGCGGCCATGCGGGTCGGCGAATAGGGCACCAGCGCGTCGCCGAACAGCGCGCTGAACAGCAGCAGCAGGATGAGCGCCGCCCCGATCGCGCCGCCGGGCGCGCGCAGCAGGCGGGCGATCCAGGGCGCCTCGCGCGGCGGCGCGGCGACGATCTCGACCGCCGCACTCATTGCCGGCGCAGGCGCGGGTCAAGGGCGAGTTGGAGCAAGTCGATCAGCAGCGAGACGACGACGACGCTCGTCGCGAAGACCAGGATGAAGCCCTGGATCAGCGGGTAGTCGCGCTCGAAGATCGCCGAGATCGCGAGTCGGCCGATGCCGTTCCAGGAGAAGATGTTCTCGACCACAATTGCCCCACCCATCATGTAGGCGAACTGCATCCCCATCATCGTCGCGACCGGCACCAGGCCGGGGCGCAGCACGTGCCGGGTCATCACCAGGAACTTCGGCAGGCCCCGGGCGCGCGCGGCTCGGGCGAATTCCTGGCGCATTGTGTCCAGCATCGCCGCTCGGCACATCCGTGCGACGATCGCCGCATTGCCGAGGCCGAGCGTCAGCGCCGGCAGTACCAGATTGGGCAGGCCGGTGCCGCCCACCGGCAGCCAGGCGAGCCGCACGCCGAACACCAGCATCAGCATGAGGCCGAGCCAGAATTGCGGAATGGCGACGCCGCCGATCGCCGTCGTCATCAGCCCGGTATCGACCAGGCTCCCCTCCCGCCAGGCGCTCACGAATCCTGCGCCGATGCCGAGCACCAGCGCGATCACCATGGCCGCGGCAGCGAGGAGCAGCGTGTTTGGCAGCCGGTCGAGGATCAACGGCAGTACCGGCTGGTCGCCGCGCACGGTGCGGCCGAGATCGCCCTGTGCAAGCCGCCCGACGAACAGTCCGTACTGCACGAACACGCCGCGGTCGAGGCCGAGCCGATGGCGGATCGCCGCGATGTCCGCGTCCGTCGTGCCCTGGCTCTGGGCATACATGATGCGGACGGGATCGCCGGGGACGATATGGATCAGCAGCGTCACGGCAATCGTGGTGACAAAGATCGTGAGCAAGCCGAGGCCGAGCCGGCGGGCGATGAAGCGTCCCATGCCTCAGCCGCCCGAACCGCCCAATTCCGTCCGCCTCAGTGGATCCTCACGTCGTTGAAGATCGGGTAGACGAAGGGCGCGACGTGGAAGCCAGTCACCTGCGGCCGCACCGCGAACACCCATTCCCAGCCCGGCGTGTAGAGGCCGACATCGATCGCGTGCTCCATCAGGTAGGCGATGACCTCGTGCACCTTCTCGAGCCGGGCGGCGGGGTCGGTCAGCACCCTGGTCTCGTCCAGCATCTTGTCGAGTGCCGGCGAGGTGTAGCCGCGATAGGCGCCGGGCGAGTGCCAGAGCGCGTAGAGGATATCCGGGTCGAACCAAGACCACGTCATCATGTCGAAGCTGCCCCGGGTTTTCGGGCTCTCGTTCTCCTGCCGGACGCGAGCGTTCATCGAGCCGATATCCATGATCTGGATGTCCGCCTTGACGCCCACCTCGGCGAGCTGCGCCTGGAAGATCTGCATCAGCTTGTCGCGCTCGCCGCCGGTCCAGCCGATGAAGGTGACCTCCAGCGGATGGTCGGGTCCGTAGCCCATCTGCGCGAGCAGTGCGCGCGCCTTGGCGGGATCGTAGGGATAGCCGTGCTTCTCGCAGAACGCCTCGTCGTTGCCGAACACGCCACGCGCGATCGGGCACCACTCACGCTCGGACAGATTGCCGTAGATGAGACTGATCGCCGCCTGCGGATCGGTCGCGTAGGCGACCGCCTTGCGCGCCCGCTCGTCGTTGAACGGCGGCTTGTGGGCGGCGAACTCGAAGAACACGTCCTGGCCGGTGTTCCTGGCGATGACGATGTCGAGTTGCCTGCTCTTCCGCAGATCGGCCACGTCCTCGAGCGGCGGCTCGGCGATGTCGGCCGCCCCGGTGCGCAGCGCTGCGAGCCGCGCCTCCGGCTCCGGCACGACGGTGATCACCAGCCGCTGCATGTACGGCGGCCCCTTGTTCTCCGCGAGCTTGCCGAAATTGCGGTAGCGCGGGTTTCGCTCGAGCACGATGCGGTCGCCCTTGGTCCAGCTCACGAAACGCCACGGGCCGGAGCCGATCGCCGTCATCGTGCCGAAATCGGCATGGCCTGCATTCGACTTGCAGATGATAGAGGAGAAGCTGTCGGCGAGGAAGGCAGGCAGCGCCACGAATGGGTGCGCGAGATCGAGCCGCACGGTCAACGGGTCGAGCACGTCGACCGTTGTGATCGGGCCCCAGGATGCCTTGGTGACGCTCGGATGCGCGGGATCGAAGGCGCGCTCGATCGTGTACTTGACGTCATCGGCGCCCAGCGCCGAGCCGTCCGCGCATTTCACGCCGGCATGCAGGTGAAACGTGTAGTGCAGCCCGTCCGGCGACATCTCGTAGGACTTCGCGAGATTGGGCACCGGCCTGCCCTCGGCGTCGGTGGCGAGCAGCGTGTCGTAGATCAGGCTCCAAACCTGCAGCGACAGCGTGCTGGTGGCGCGCTGCGGATCGAGCGTATCGATGTCGCCATAGCGTGCCCAGACGATCTCGTTCTTCGCCACGGCGCTCCGGGCGAGGCCGAAGGAAAGCACGCCGGCCATCACGCCGACGGCGAGCACGCTTGATTTCAGGGCCACGATCTCACTCCTTCCCAGCAGGCTTGCGCGTTCGCGCCGTCTTGCCGGAATGAAGCGGAAGCGACCGGAAAGGAGTCAAGCGCTTTCCGTGACTCCGCAGCCTTTTATCAATCGCGACTCAAATAGCGGAAAGTGCGCGGGAAAACGCTTCAAAACCGGACCCGGAGGATCAGAAATCGCCGGGCAGCAGATCACCCCAATCCGCGTGGATCTCCTCGATCAGCCGCAGCCGCTCCACTGCGGCGCCGCCGATCTGCAGCGCCAGCGCCGCGCAGAGAAAGGAGAGCAGGCTCACCGGCGCCACCACGGAGTCGAACATCCCGGCGCCGCCGGTGCGGCAGCGCAGCGTCACCTGCGCGACCTCCGGCGAGGCGGGGCTGGTCTGGCTCGTCACGAAGATTACCCGCGCCCCGGCCCGCACCGACGAGCGCATCACCGCGCGCAGCGACCGCGTGCGTCGCCCGATACCGAGCGCGAGCAGCGCGTCCTGGCCGGAGATCGAGGCGAATTCCTCGGGGACCGAAAATCCGCCGATCGGGATCATCCGTATGTCGGGCCGCACCCGGATCAACAGCGCCCGGGCGAAATGCGCGAGCGGATAGTCATCGCCGAACCCGACCACCCACAACTTGTCGGCGCGCGCCAGCGCCTGCACAGCGGCCGCGATCTGGTCGGAGCGGAGCGCCTCCGTCGAGCGGACGAGGTTCTGCACCTCCCAGGCGAGATGGCTCGCAAGCGTCAGCGGGCCGTGCTCCGCAGGCACCGGATACCCGGCCCGCGCCGGTGCCCCCGCCGCGCCGGCGGGGCTCGCGTGCCGCGCCGCGCGCAGCCCGCCATAGCCCAGTCGCTGCAGGAACCGGGCGATCGTTGCCTTGGAGACGCCGACCGCGGCGGCGAGCTCGGCGGCGCCGTTCGCGTGCAGGCATCCCGGGCTCGCCAGCACGTAATCGGCGAGGCGCCGCTCGCTGCGCGTGAGCTGGTCGTAGTCGCGCAGGATGCGCTGAGCGAGTGGGGTCTCGGCGGTCATCCCGAATTGTTGGCGGGACCGCGCGCCGGCGGCAAACGGACCCGACGGCGCGCAGGCGGTCGGGCGCCCAGAATGCCAAAACGCCTGAGTGCAAGGCGCCCAGGAGTGCCAGAGCCCCGAAGTGCGGGCACCCGCAGCGCGGGAGCGCCCAGGGCGCCAGGTGCGAGAGTGAGGCACCCCGGAGCCGGATGGCCCGGAGCCGGATGGCCCGGAGCCGGATGACTGGGGCCGGATGACTGGGGTCGGATGACTGGGGCCGGATGACTGGGGGCCGGATGACCTGGGGCCCGATGACCTGGGGCCCGATGACCTGGGGCCCGATGACCTGGGGCCGGACACCCGCCGCGGGATGTGCGCCTGCCCAAAAAACCACCAGCCCTGCCACCGCCGCGCGCACCGGCCTCGGCTGCGCCACGCCGCTTCCCCGGGTTTTCCGATGCAGACCCGGAGCCGGCTTCCGCCTACCGTGCCCGCCGTCTCAGCGGCAGAGGCAGGATGGACCAGGATCGACCCGGCACCCGCGACCCACGCTTCGACGTGCTGTTCGACCCGGTGCGCATCGGCCCGGTCACCACAGCCAACCGCTTCTTCCAGGTGCCGCATTGCAATGGCATGGGCTATCGCGATGCCTCGGCGCTCGCCGCCATGCGCGCGATCAAGGCCGAAGGCGGCTGGGGCGTCGTTTGCACCGAACAGGTCGAAATCCACCCGAGCGGCGACATCTGCCCGTTCATCGAGCTGCGCCTCTGGGACGATCAAGACATCCCGATGCTCGCCCGCATCGCGGAGGCGATCCATGCCGGCGGCGCGCTGGCCGGGCTGCAGCTCTGCCACAACGGCATGAACGCGCCCAACCTCTACTCGCGCGAAATCCCGCTCGGCCCCGCCGACCTGCCCGTCGCCAGCATCTTCAACGATCCGGTGCAGGCGCGCGCGATGGACCGGCGCGACATCGCCGATCTGCGCCGCTGGCACCGCGCCGCGGCGCTGCGGGCGAAGCGCGCCGGCTACGACCTCGTCTACGTCTACGCCGGCAAGCTGTTCGGCGGCCCGATGTTCTTCCTCTCCCGCCGCTACAACACGCGCAGCGATGAATACGGCGGCAGTCTCGAGAACCGCGCCCGCCTGCTGCGCGAGCTGATCGAGGACACGCGTGAGGCGGTCGGCGACACCACGGCCGTCGTCTGCCGCATCTCGGTTGACGAGCTGCTCGGCACGGAAGGCCTGCACGCGGCCGAGGCGCGCGACCTGATCGCGCACCTGGCCGAACTGCCCGATCTGTGGGACCTGACGCTCTCCGGCTGGGATAATGACAGCCAGTCGAGCCGCTTCGCCGCAGAGGGCTACCAGGAGCCGTTCGTGCGCGGCATCAAGGCAGTGACGAGCAAGCCGGTGGTCGGCACCGGCCGCTTCACCGCGCCCGATACGATGGTCCGCATGATCCGCCAGGGCGTGCTCGACCTGATCGGCGCCGCGCGCCCCTCGATCGCGGATCCGTTCCTGCCGCGCAAGATCGCCGAAGGCCGCGCCGACGAAATCCGCGAGTGCATCGGCTGCAACATCTGCGTCGCCGGCGATCACACCATGTCGCCGATCCGCTGCACCCAGAACCCCGCCATGGGCGAGGAATGGCGCCGCGGCTGGCATCCCGAGCGCATCCGCCCGCGCGCCAGCGCCGCCCGCGTGCTGGTCGTCGGCAGCGGACCGGCCGGGCTGGAAGCGGCGATGATGCTGGGCCGGCGCGGCTACGCGGTCGGGCTCGCCGAGGCGACGCGCGCGCTCGGCGGCCGGGTCGCGTGGGAGCGGCGCCTGCCGGGCCTCGCCGCCTGGGGCCGGGTCGCCGACTACCGCGTCGACCAGCTCGCCCGCCTGCCGAACGTCGAAATCTACCGCGAGAGCCGCATGACCGTCGCGGACGTGCTCGCCGCCGGATTCGCGCATGTCGCGGTCGCGACCGGCTGCACCTGGCGGCGCGACGGCGTGGCACGCCGGCTGCTGGGCCCGGTCCCGGTCGGCGCCGGGGCGAGCGTGCTCACGCCCGACGACCTGCTCGCCGGCGCCCGGCCACGCGGCGGCCCGGTGCTGATCTACGACGACGACCACTACTACATGGGCGGCGTGCTGGCGGAGCTGCTCGCCGGCGAGGGCTTGGCCGTCACGCTCGCGACCCCCGCCGCCGAGGCCTCTACCTGGATGCGCAACACCATGGAGCAGCCCTTCGTGCAGGCGCGGCTGCTCGAGCACGGCGTCAGCATCCGGCCGCACCGTGCCCTTGCCGCTGTCGCGCCGGACCACGCCACCCTCGCCTGCGTCTTCACCGGCCGCACCGAGACCCTGCCCGCCGCCGCGGTCGTGATGGTGGCCGGCCGCCTGCCCGCGGATGCGCTGGCGCGGGAGCTGGCTGCGCGCGCCGGCGACTGGGCCGATGCCGGGCTGCGCAGCGTCACGACGATCGGCGACGCGCTCGCCCCCGGCACGATCGCCGCTGCGGTGTTCGGCGGCCGCCGCTACGCCGAGGAACTCGAGATGCCGGATCGCGGCGACGCCCTGCCCTTCCGGCGCGAGGTGACGGCGCTGCAGCCGTTCGACCCCGCCCCCGTGCTGGCAGAAGGGACCGCTGGAACAACGCTTGCATAAATATCGTGAAATCCGTCACACGCTGCGTGACAGTCTCGGCCCTGGCGGACAGATGCGACATGCCCGGCGGATCGGCGCGCGGGAAAACACGGAGGGGAGCAAGGTGAAGCGATTTCTGAACCGGTCCGGACTGGCGCTCGGCGCCGCACTGGCCGCCGCCTGCATGGCCGGACCGGCCAGCGCCGGCGAGATCACCATCGGCCACACGATCTGGGTCGGCTACGGCCCGCTCTACCTCGCGCGCGATCTCGGCTACTTCAAGCAGGGCGGCGTCGACGTGAAGCTGCAGGTGGTCGACGACAATGCGCTCGCCATGGCGGCGGAGGCGGCCGGGCGAATGAACGGCTCCGCCAGCACGATCGACGAAATCCTGAAATACCGCTCGCCGCATTTCTGCTTCAAGACCGTCACCGTGCTCGATGACAGCTACGGCGGCGACGGCATCGTCGTGCGCGACAACATCAACAGCCTGAAGGACCTGCAAGGCAAGACGGTCGCGATCAACGAGGGCTCGACCTCGCAGTTCTGGTTCTCCTACGTGCTGCTGAAGCAGCACATCCCGCTCGACTCCATCACCTTCTCCAACATGTCGGCCGATGACGCGGCGGCCGCTTTCATCGCCGGCCACGTGCCGGCGGCGGTGACCTGGGAGCCGAACCTGACCCTGGTCAAGACCAAGCATGTCGGCAAGGTGCTGATGGACAGCCGGTCGATCCCGGGCGTGATCGTCGACGTGCTGCAGCTCACCTGCAAGACGATCCAGGACCAGCCGAAGGACGTGCAGGCGCTGGTCGACGGCGTGTTCCGCGCCGTCGAATACGCCAAGCAGCATCCGAAGGAGGCCGACGCGATCATGGCCAAGGGGGTCGGCGGCTATCTCTCCAAGCCGTCCGATTTCGCCGATGCGGAGAAGGGCGTGCGCTTCTATGACCATGCGATGGCAGTGAAGTATCTCGGCACCACGGCGCAGCCGGGCCAGATCGACGACATCATCAAGCTCGGCAACGAGATCTGGAAGGCGGTCGGCAAGATGAAGGACACCGTGACCTACCCCGAGGTGGTCGATCCGCACTTCGTGCAGACCACGCACTGAATGATGGCGAGTCCGCCCCGCAGCCGGCGCTCGCTGGCGCAGCGCTGCCTCACACCCAAGGCCGAAATCCCGCGCGGCATCGCGCTGTCGACCGGCGTCGGCGTCTGGGTGCTGGTGATCGCGCTGTGGATGCTGGCCTGCTACGGCGGACTCGCCAATCCGATCTTCCTGCCGAGCCCCGACCAGGTGATCGGCGCCGCCGTGCGGCTGGCCGGCGACGGCCGGCTCGGCCGCGACGTCTGGGCCAGCGTGCAGGTGATCCTGCTCGGCTTCGCCGTCTCCTCGCTGTTCGCCGTGCCGGTCGGCCTGCTGATGGGCACGTTCGGCCTGGTGCGCGCCGCGGTCGAGCCGCTGACCAATTTCATCCGCTACCTGCCGGTCACCTCCTTCGTGCCGCTGTTCATCCTCTGGATCGGGATCGGCCTGCAGGAGCGGGTGACCGTCATCGTGTTCGGTACATTCTTCCAGCAACTGGTGATGATCGCCGACGTGTCGCGCAACGTCTCCGGCGATCTGCTGAACGCGAGCTACACGCTCGGCGCCAACCGGCGCGATGCGGTGCTGCACGTGCTCGGCCCGGCCTCGCTGCCCGGCGTGCTCGACACGCTGCGCGTCACCATGGGCTGGGCCTGGACCTATCTCGTCGTCGCCGAACTGGTCGCCGCCTCCAGCGGGCTCGGCTACATCTCGATGCAGGGGCTGCGCGGCTTCCAGGTGGACCAGATCTTCATGGCGATCGCGATCATTGGCATCCTCGGCCTGATCACCGACCAGATCTTCTCGCTGCTGCGCCGCTGGCTGGCGCCCTGGGCCGCCTGAGGATCCGCGCATGAGGGAGACGACGATTGCGCTGACGGATCGTGCGCCGAGCCCGGTTGGCGGTGCCGCGCCGCTCGGTCCGCCGCTGCTGCGGATCGACCGCGTGTCGCTGCGCTACGATCTGCCCAAGGGACAGTCGGTGCTGGCGCTCGATACCGTCTCGATTGACGTCACGGGCGGCGAGTTCGCGGTGATCGTCGGTCCGTCCGGCTGCGGCAAGTCGAGCCTGCTCTACCTCGTCGCCGGTCTGGTCGAGCCGAGCGACGGCGACATCTTCCTGCAGGGCGAGGCTGTGCGCGGGCCCGGGGCGGCACGCGGCATGGTGTTCCAGGCGTACACGCTGTTTCCCTGGCTCACCGTATGGGAGAATGTCGAGTTCGGGCTGCGGCGCCGGCGCATGCCCGCTGCCGAACGCCGCCCGCGCGTCGCCCATTACCTCGACGAGGTCGGCCTCACGCAATTCGCCGAAGCCTACCCGAAGCAGCTCTCGGGCGGCATGATGCAGCGCGTGGCGATCGCCCGCGCACTCGCCAACGATCCGCAAGTGCTGCTGATGGACGAGCCGTTCGGCGCGCTCGACAGCCAGACGCGCCTCTCGATGCAGAAACTGCTGCTGCGCGTCTGGGAGCACAACCACAAGACCGTGCTGTTCGTGACGCACGATATCGACGAGGCGATCCTGCTCGGCGACCGCGTGCTGGTGATGAGCCCGCGGCCGGGCCGCATTCAGGAAAGCATCGCCGTCAATCTGCCGCGGCCGCGGACGCTGGCGATGGTGATGGAGCCGGAATTCATCGCGATCAAGCGGCAGATCGTCGGACTGCTGCATGGGGTCGGCGAGGAAGAGGAATAGGCTTCCGACGATCGTAGGCGCGGACCCTCCGGCGCCTCGGCCGATTGCCGCTCCCCCTCAGCAATCCGTGAGCGGCGAAAATCCTGCGCTGCTGGCATGATGTTGCGCTACCGGGTAAGTGCCGATAGCTGACGGTCGATACATACTGTCGCACACGCCTGGCGGGAACGGTCTCCGTATAGGGAGGTCGGTGACGTGGCACCGTCATTCTCCGCCGCCGATACGCCGCCGCCTTGCGCGGCAAGCTCTTCCTTTTTGCGTCAGCTTGCTCTCGGCATTGCCCGAGCCTGGCTGGTCGCCGCGATCGCATTCGCGCTGGTGCTGGGCGCCGGCTGGCTCGCCATTCATACCGATGCAAACCGGCTGCGTGCGAACATCGCGCGCGGTATCGCCGACGGCGCAATCCCGGTCACCGATACGCCCGATCCGCACGGCGCGGCCGGAATCCATCCGCTGAACGAATGCCTCATCTACCTGATGGTGGGACTGCGGTCATCGGACCGGTTCCGCAACGCGCTCTCCCCGCTGGCGCCGATTGAGTTCCGCAACGATTCGCCGAAACGGGCGACCGGCGGCCTGCCCGCGATCTGTCCGAAGTTGCGAGCCTGGGCCTTGACGGGCCGTGCGACCTTTCCGGTCGCCTATTACGACCGCTACCTGCACGGTCACCGGTTGCTCGCGACGCTCACCGTGCTGACGCTCGGTGCGCGGCGTACCCGCGTCCTGCTCACGGACCTGTGCTACATGCTCGTGATCGGGCTCGTTTTCGTCAATCTCGCCGGCATACCGGCGCGTCTGGGGCGGCGGATGCCGTCGACTACCCTGCTGCCGCCGCACGTCAGGCATCTCAGCTTCGCGGTGATCGGTCTCTGGCTGCTCTGCGCCTGTGGGATGCCCGCCTTCGCGCCGCTTCTCTCGCACGCGCCGTCGATGATCCTGCTTTTCGTGCTGCTGCTGCTCGGTGGCTGCCTCGATTGGCAGCACATGCCGATCGGCCGGATGGAATACGTCATGGCGGCGTTCGGCACGCTCACGTGCATTTTCGAGTTTCTGATCGGCTCGCTGCCCCTGATGGCCGGCGCTGTCCTGCTGATCGTCGGCTGCGCCGTCGGCCGGGGATCATGGCGACAGGAGGGGCGGCGCCCTGCTGACGCGATGGTCGCGTTCGGCACCGGATTCCTGGCCATCCTGGTGATCAAGCAGATCGTCGTGGTCGCGGTGGATCCAGATGAGTTCTTCGCCTTCATGCAGTCGCTCGCGGTGCGCATGGGCTCGCGCCCGCATGACTGGGGTGTCGCCCAGCACATCGGACTGCGCACCGTCATGGATGCGCTGCGGTGGAAACTGGACGTGATCCTGCCGCTTCCCGAGCGATGGCGCTATGTCATCGTATTGGCGACCGCGGCGCAGGGTGTCGTCTCCATCCTGGTCACCGTCCGGGCGCGCCGCGATCTAATGCCGCTGGTCCTGTTCACCCTGTCGGCGGCCATGCCCTTGCTGTGGTATCCGCTGTTTCCCGATCACACGGTCGAGCACGCGCGCTTCATGGTCCGCATGCTGGTGTGGCCGATGGGCATGGCGTCGGTGCTGATGATCGTGGCGCTGCACGCGACGCTCTCGGCGCGTGCGAGCACCGGCGACGGAGTCCGATCGCTCGCGGGCAGGCGCAACCGTGGCGCGGGCGCCTATCCGCCGGCGGCCTGATGCGCCGCCAGGCACGCAATATCGACGATCTGGCTGACTGAGGCGTCCATCCGCACGATCTGCGCCGGATGCGCCATGCCCAGCAGCAGCGGCCCGATCGTCGTCCCGCCCCCCAGCCGCGGCGCCAGGCGCGAGCTGATATGGGCGGAGTGCAGTCCCGGCATCACCAGGATATTGGCGTTCCGCGTCAGCCGGCAGAACGGGTACAGCGCCCGGATCGACGGCTCCAGCGCCACGTCTGCGCTCATGTCGCCGTCATACTCGAAGTCGACGCCGCGCCGGTCGAGAATCGCCACCGCCTCGCGCAGCCCGTGCACGGTGGAATGCATCGGATTGCCGAAGGTCGAGTGCGACAGCAGCGCAACGCGCGGTTCGTGACCGAGCTGGCGTGCCGCCGCGGCGCTGCCGACGGCGATGTCGGCGAGCTGCTGCGGCGATGGCCGTTCGTGGATCAGCGTATCGGCGATGAAGATCGTCGCGTGCTGGCCGAGCATCAGGGTCAGCCCGAAGGCGATGGCACCCTGCGCCGCATCGAGCACCCGGTTGATGTCGTCGAGGCATACCGAGGCGCTGCGGGTCAGCCCGGTCACCATCGCGTCCGCGTCGCCGGTCGCCACCATGCAGGCGGCGAAGACGTTGCGGTTCTGGTTCACCATGCGCTGGCAATCGCGCACCAGCGCGCCACGACGCTGCAGCCGGTTGTAGACGAACTCCATGTAGCGGGCATTGGCGCCGGACAGGCGTGCGTTGTGGATCTCGATCCCCTCCACTTCGCCCAGACCCAGCGCCGCCATCCGCTCGCGCACCCGGTCCTCGCGCCCGATCAGCACCGGCGTGCCGTAGCCGGCATTGCGGAAGGCGACGGCGGCGCGCACCATCTTCTCCTCCTCGCCCTCGGCGAAGACGACGCGCTTCGGACTGGCGCGCACCCGCTCCATGATCATGTCGAGCGCGTTCGCCGTGGTGTCGAGCCGGCCGGACAGTTCGCGCGCGTAGCGGCGCAGATCCGCCAGCGGCCGCCGCGCCACGCCGCTGTCGATCGCCGCGTGCGCCACCGCCGGCGCGACGCGGGAGATCAGGCGCGGGTCAAAGGCATTGGGAATGATGTATTCCGGCCCGAAACGCAGCCCGGTTCCGGCGGAGGCGGTGTTGACTTCGTCGGGCACGTCCTCGCGGGCGAGCTGGGCCAGCGCCTCGGCCGCGGCGATCTTCATCGCGTCATTGATCGTGCGCGCCCGCACGTCGAGCGCGCCGCGGAAGATGTAGGGAAAGCCGAGCACGTTGTTGACCTGGTTCGGATAGTCGCTGCGGCCGGTCGCGATGATCGCATCGGGGCTCGCCGCGCGCGCCTCCTCCGGCGTGATCTCCGGATCCGGATTGGCCATGGCGAAGATGATCGGCCGCCGCGCCATGCAGCGCACCATGTCCTGCGTCAGCGCGCCCTTGACCGAGAGGCCAAAGAAGGCGTCGCTGTCGCGCACCGCCTCCGCCAGGCTGCGCGCGCCGGTATCGATCGCGTGCGCCGACTTCCACTGGTTCATGCCCTCGCTGCGGCCGCGATAGACGACGCCCTTGGTGTCGCAGAGGATGACGTTCTCCTGCCGCATGCCCATCGCCTTCAGCAGCTCGACGCAGGCGATGGCCGCGGCGCCGGCGCCGTTCACCACCAGCCGCGTCTCGGCGAGCGTCCGGCCGGTCAGGTGGCAGGCATTGATCAGCCCGGCCGCGGCGACGATCGCGGTGCCGTGCTGGTCGTCGTGGAACACCGGGATGTCCATCAGCTCGCGCAGCCGCTGCTCGATCACGAAGCACTCTGGCGCCTTGATGTCCTCGAGATTGATGCCGCCGAAGCTCGGCGCGAGGTAGCGCACGCAGTTGACGAACGCGTCCACATCCTCGGTCGAGACCTCGAGGTCGATGCCGTCCACGTCGGCGAAGCGCTTGAACAGGGCGACCTTGCCCTCCATCACCGGCTTGGACGCCAGCGCACCGAGATTGCCGAGGCCGAGCACGGCGGTGCCGTTGGACACCACGGCGACCATGTTGCCGCGGGTCGTGTAGTCGTAGGCCAGCGCCGGGTCGCGGGCGATGTGCAGGCAGGGCTCGGCGACGCCGGGGGAATAGGCGAGGCTCAGGTCGCGCGCCGTGGTGAGCGGCTTGGAGATCCGCGTCTCCAGCTTGCCCGGGCGCCCGGCGGCATGCAGCGCCAGCGCCTCCTCGGCGGAAACGCGGGTCGTGCTACGGCCGCCGCTGCTGCTCATCGCTGCCTCCCAGGAGCCGGCGGGTTGCGCCCCCGGCTGCCATCTGACTCGGCCGACCGGCCGTTGCCGGCGATTACACCAGCGCCCCGGCGGCAGGGGAACCCGCCGCATCGCAAGCCGGACCCCGGCCCGATACCTGGGTCGCTCCGCCCCGGCCGGGCGACCCCAGCATAGCATGTTGTTTTCAGATCAGGATTCACGCCATCCGCGGCTCCGCCTCCGGCGGTCATGGCCGCGCGCCGGCCTTCACTGAAACCCGGCACAGAGCAATTCGCTGCGTATCCGATCGACGCGGCGAAGCGTGGTCGCGACGCGACTCACGCTTCGCCGCGATCGGATACTAGATAACGCCCATGCAGCGCGCGCCCGCGTCCGATCCCTCCGCCCGGCCGACCGCCGCGGCGCCGGCAACGGACGCCGCCCCGGCCGGCGGCGGACCGGCGGCGACCGAAGGCGCGACGCCCGCGATGGCGCAATGGTTCGCGCTCAAGGAAGCGCATCCGGATGCGCTGCTGTTCTTCCGGATGGGCGATTTCTACGAGATGTTCTTCGCCGATGCCGAGGCGGCGGCGACCGCGCTCGACATCGCGCTGACCAGCCGCGGCCTGCACGCCGGCGCACCGATCCCGATGTGCGGCGTGCCGGTGCACGCGGCGGAGGCCTACCTCTCCCGCCTGATCCGCCGCGGCTTTCGCGTCGCCGTTGCCGAGCAGATGGAGCCGCCCCGCCGCGCCAGCCGAGCCCCGATCCGGCGCGCGGTCGTGCGGCTGATCACGCCCGGGACGCTGACCGAGGACGCGCTGCTGGAGGCGGGCCAGCCCAACCTGCTGCTGGCCCTGGTGGAGAGCGGCGCGGAGGCTCTCGGCGCCGCCTGGCTCGACGTCTCGACCGGCCTGTTCGAAACCCTCGCTTTGCCCCGCGCCGATCTGCCCGGCTTGCTGGGCCGGCTCGATCCGGCGGAGTTGCTGGCGCCCGCCGCCCTGCCGCTCGGCGACTGGGAGCGACGGCGCGGCCCGGAGCCGACCCCGCCGCCGCCGCTCGTCGCCCGCCGCCAGGTCGCCGAGGCGTTCGGCGCGGCCAGCCTCGACGCCTTCGGCGGCTTCGGCGACGGCGAGGCGATGGCCGCCGCCGCGGCGCTCGCCTATGTGCGCGACACCCAGGCCGGGCAGTTGCCGCGCCTGTCGCGCCCGGTGCCGCAGGGTGGCGCCGGGGTAATGGCGCTCGACGCCGCGACCCGCGCCAGCCTCGAGATCACCCGCCCGCGCGATGCCGGCGCCGGCGGCGAGGGCGCACGGCACACGCTGCTGGGCGCGGTGCAGCGGACCCTGACCGCCTCCGGCGCGCGGCTGCTCGCCGCCTGGCTTTCGGCGCCGCTCACCGACCCGGACGCGATCGCGGCGCGCCAGGAGGGCTGGACCTGGCTGCTGGCCGAGCCGGCCGCGGCGGATCGCCTGCGCGCGGCGCTGCGTCGGGCGCCGGACATGGCCCGGGCGCTGGCGCGGCTGTCGCTCGGCCGCTTCGCCCCGCGCGATCTCGGCGCCCTGCGCGACGGGCTGGCGGCGGCCGGCGAGGCGGCATCGACGCTGCCGGCCGACGGTCCCGCCGGGCTCGTCGCGGCCCGCGCGGCGCTCGCCGGCGGGCCCGCGCTGGCGGCGCTGCTGCAGCGGGCGCTCGGCGAGACGCTACCGGCCCGCCTCGACGAGGGCGGCACCATCGCCCCCGGCTTCGATGCCGAACTGGACGCCGAGCGGCGCTTCCGCGACGAGTCCCGCCGGCTGGTGGCGACCATGCAGCTCGACCTGGCGCAGCGCTACGGCGTCGCCAGCCTGAAGATCCGCCACCACGCGCAGCTCGGCTACGTGATCGAGGCGCCGTCGGCCGCGGTGGAGCGGCTGCAGGCCAACCCGGAGCTGACGCTGCGGCAGGGCATGGCGAACGGCGCCCGCTTCGCCAGCGCCGAGCTCGCCGAGCTCGACCGCCGCATCACCGAGGCGGCCGATCGTGCCGCCGGGCGCGAGCGTCTGGTGATCGACACGCTGGTGCAGGCGGCGCTGCAGGACGCAGAGGCGATCGCCGGCGCGGCCGGGGCGCTGGCCACGCTCGACGTGCTGCAGGGCGCGGCGCGGCTCGCCGCCGGCGGCAGCTGGTGCCGCCCGCTGGTCGCCGAGGACGAGCGGTTCCGCATCGAGGCCGGCCGCCACCCGGTGGTCGAAGCGGCGCTTGCCGGCAGCGACCCGTTCGTGCCGAACGATTGCGACCTCTCGCCCGATCGCCGGGTGCTGCTGCTGACCGGCCCGAACATGGCCGGCAAGTCCACCTTTCTGCGCCAGAACGCGCTGATCGCAATTCTCGCCCAGGCCGGACTGCCGGTGCCGGCGCGGCTCGCCGAGATCGGCATCGTCGACCGGCTGTTCTCCCGCGTCGGCGCCGCCGACGACCTCGCCCGCGGCCGCAGCACCTTCATGGTGGAGATGACGGAGACGGCGGCCATCCTGCACCAGGCCGGGCCGCGCTCGCTGGTCGTGGTGGACGAGATCGGCCGCGGCACCGCGACGCTGGACGGGCTCGCCATCGCCTGGGCGGTGCTGGAGGCGCTGCATTTCCAGGTGCGTGCGCGCACCATCTTCGCGACGCATTTCCACGAACTGGCGCGGCTGGGAACCACGCTCACCCGTATGCGTCCGCACACCATGCGGGTTCGGGAATGGAAGGGCAGCGTCATCTTCCTGCACGAGGTGGCGGAGGGTGCGGCCGGGCGAAGCTGGGGCGTGCACGTGGCAAAGCTCGCCGGCGTGCCGGCGCCGGTCGTGCGCCGCGCCGCGGAGCTGCTGGCGGCGCTGGAGCGCAGCGGACCGCTCACCGCCTCGGCCGACCTGCCGCTGTTCGCCGCGGCTGCCGCCGCCGATCCGCCCGAGGCGGCGCCTGCGGCCGATCCGCTGCGCGAGGCGCTCGCGGCGCTCGATCCGGACCGGATGAGCCCGCGCGAGGCGCTGGAGGCACTCTACAGCTTGCGGTCTCTCGATCCTGTTACTGATCGCCGAACCGGACTATCGTGACGCAAATGCTCGCACCGATCCCTTTGCCCGAGGCTCCCGAAGACGCGGCCGATGTGCTCGCCCGCGCCCTCGCCGAGCTTCGACCCGACCAGCAGCCGCTGCCGCGCGACGTCGCACTCGGCGCCTTTCGCCGCCACCTCGCCCGCATTCAGCACCATGTCCGGCATCAGTTCGAAACGACGCACCTCACCGGGCTGCAGGCGGCGCGCCGGCTCGGCCTGCTGATCGACGGGCTGGTCGCCAATCTTTATCGCTACACGCTGGAAGATGCGGTGCCCGGTGCACCGGAGCCTCTCTCGGTGGTGGCGACCGGCGGCTACGGCCGCGGCATGCTGGCGCCGTTCAGCGACATCGATCTGCTGTTCCTGACCGATGATCGCGGCCGCGATGCGGAACCCTCGCCGCGCGTGCTGAGCGCCGTCGAATTCATGCTCTACTTCCTCTGGGATCTCGGCCTCAAGGTCGGGCACGCGACGCGCTCGGTGCGGCAATGCGTGGCGGAGGCCGAGCGCGACGTCACCATCCGCACCTCGCTGATCGATGCGCGGCTGATCGCCGGCGACGAGGCGCTGTTCGAACGCTTCGAGGAGAGCTACGGCGCCGCCTGCCGCCAGGCGGGCTTCGCCGGCTTCATCGAGGCGAAGCAGGCGGAGCGCGACGCGCGGCATCACCGTTACGGCGACACGCCGTTCCTGGTCGAGCCGAACATCAAGGAAGGCCGCGGCGGCATCCGCGACCTGCAGACGCTGTACTGGCTGTCCCGCACCGTGCTCGGCACCAAGGTGATGGGCGACCTCGTCGGGCCGGACAGTCCCGGCGGCGGGCTGCTGAGCGAGACCGAGGCGCGGCTCGGCCGGCGGTCCTGGTCGTTCCTCTGGACCGTGCGCTTCCACCTGCACTACGTCGCCGACCGCGCCGAGGAGCGCCTGACCTTCGACCTGCAGCCGGTGGTCGGTGCACGCATGGGCTACACGCGGCACGGCCGGCAGGACGGGGTGGAGCGCTTCATGCGCCACTACTTCCTGACCGCGCGCGAGGTCACGCGGCTGACCCGCGTGCTGGAGCCGGCGATCGTGCGCGCGGCCCTCGGGCCGCCGGCACTGGCGGCGGAAACCGACGCGGCGTTGGTGCAGGACGGGTTCATGCTCGCCGAGGGCAAGCTGATCCTCGCTCCCGGCCGCGACTTCGCGCGCGAGCCGTTGCAGATGCTGCGCATGCTGCAGGTGGCGCGCGACCGCGATCTGAAGCTGCACCCGCTCGCCGTGCGGGCGCTGACCCGCAACATGCGCGGCGCCATCGCATTGCGCGGCGATGCGCAGGCGGCGGCGCTGTTCCTCGACCTGCTTTGCGGCCGCGATCCGGACCATATCCGCTCCGACGGCGCGCGCTGGCTCGGCATCCTGAACGAGAGCGGCTTCCTCGGCCGCTTCATCCCGGACTGGGCCCGCATCGTCGGACAGATGCAGTTCGACACGTATCACGTCTTCACCGTCGACGAGCACACGATCGAGGCGGTGCGCGTGCTGAACGGGCTGGAGCGCGGCGATCTTGCCGAAGTGGCGCCGGTCTCCTCCGGCCTGGTCGAGGATCTGCAATCCCGTCGTGCGCTCTATGTCGCAACGCTGCTGCACGACATTGCCAAAGGCCGCGGCGGCGACCATTCCGAGATCGGCGCCGAGATCGCGCTTGAGGTCTGTCCGACGCTCGGGCTCTCGGCGGAGGAGACCGAGACGATCTCCTGGCTCGTGCTGCACCACCTGCTGCTCAGCCAGACCGCGTTCAAGCGCGACATCGACGATCCCAAGACCATCCTCGACCTCGCCGACACGATCCAATCACCGGAGCGGCTGAAGCTGCTGCTGATCCTGACGGTCGCCGACATGCGCGCCGTCTCGCCGAAAGTGTGGAACGGCTGGAAGGCGGCGCTGCTGCGCGAGCTCTACACCCGCGTGGCGGAGGTGCTGGCGGGCGGCCTCGCCACCACCGAGCGCGACGTGCGCGTCGAGCGGGCGAAGCAGGCGGCGGCCGAGCTGCTGCCGGACTGGGACGAGGCGACCCGCCAGCATTTCCTGGATCTGGGCTATGCCGGCTATTGGTTGTCCTTCGACCCGGAGACGCATGCGCGGCACGCGCGGCTGGTGCGCGATGCCGAGGCGCGACGCGCCCCGCTCACGGTGGACACCCAGCCGCTGCCGGCCCGGGCGGTGACCGAGGTCACCGTCTACACCGCCGACCATGCAGGGCTGTTCAGTCACATTGCCGGCGCGCTCGCCGTCGCCGGCGCCTCGATCGTCGATGCGCGCATCCACACCATGACCAACGGCATGGCGCTCGACACGTTCTGGATCCAGGACGCGGCGGGCGGCGCCTTCGATGCGCCGCACCGGCTGGCGCGGCTTTACGTCGTCATCGAGCAGGCGCTGACCGGCCGGCTGAAGCTCGCCGCCGAGATTCGCCGTGCCTCCAAGGCGCTGCTCGGCTCGCGCATGCGCGTGATCCACGTGCCGCCACGCGTCGTGATCGACAACCGCGCGTCGAACACGCACACGGTGCTGGAAGTGAACGGGCGCGACCGCCCCGGCCTGCTGCACGACGTCACCGCGGCCATCAGCGAGCAGGGGCTGCAGATCGCCTCCGCCCATGTCACCACGTACGGCGTCCGCGCCGTCGACGTGTTCTACGTCAAGGACGTGTTCGGGCTGAAGATCGAGAACGAGCGCAAGCTGGCGCAGCTCCGCGAGGCGCTGCTGGCGGCTCTCGACCCGCCTGAGGAGACCGCGCCGGACGCCGCGGCCGCCACCCCGCGCCGGCGCCGGGCCGACGCGGCCTGAACCGCGCGCCCGGTCGCGCCGCCTATCTGGCCTGGCCGGACGGGTTTGACTCCGAGTTCGCCGGCGGCGGGATCACCGGCATGGTGTAATTTCCGGCGGCGGGCGGTGGTGCGGCGATGCCGGGATCGACCGCGCGCGGCGGCCGGATCACGCTTCCGGTGCGCGTTCCCGGCCTCGGCATCACGGCCTGCGGTCCGGTGCCGAGCCGTGCGGGCGGCGCCACCTTCTCCGGCGGCACCACCGGCTGCGCACTGGGCGGGATGGCCGGCGCCGGCGGCGACGACTGGGCCTGCGCCGCGGCGCCGATCGTCAGCAGGGCGACGGTAAGGGCGGACCCACGCAGGGCCGCCCGAAGCCGGGTCAGCGCAAGATGGGGCGCGGTCATGCTGTGCTCCTTGGCTGCGGCCGGTCGCCGGGTGGCACCCGGACGACGCGGCCGGTTCGAGGACTGGCAACGAAGCCGCGCCGCGCCCGGTTCCGACCGCGCTTCCCGTCAGGCCTGGAGCAGCCGGTCCAGCCGCGCCGCCGTCTCCGCGTCCGCCGGGTAGAAGGCTTCGATGGCCAGTTCCGAGAGCGTCACCTCGGCGGGGGCACCGAATACGGTGGTGGTCGAAACCAGCGACAGCACGCCGGCCGGGCTTTCCAGCCGAAGCGGCACCAGCACGCTCTCCGCCGGATCGGAAGGCAGCGCCGGCGAGCCGCGCCCCGGGGGCGGGCCGAGGGCGATGAGTTCCGCCAGCAGCGCCGCCAGCACCGGGTCACCGCTCGCTGCCGCCTGCCGGTGCAGCCGCTCCAGCAGATGCGCCCGCCATTCCGCGAGATTGGCGATCCGCGGGGCGAGACCACGGGGATGGAGGCTGAGGCGCAGCACGTTCGCCGGCGGCGTCAGCAAATCGGGGTCCTCGACCTTGGCGATCAGCGGCCGCACCGCACGATTGGCGGCGAGCATCCGCCAATGCCGGTCCACCGCGAGCGCCGGGTGCGGCAGATGCACCTCCAGCAGGCGATCGAGCACGGCCCGTGCCGCGCCCATGGCCGGGTGCTCGAGCGGCCGCTCCGGATAGACCGGGGCATAGCCGGCGGCGAGCAGCAGCGCGTTGCGCTCGCGCAGCGGCACGGCGAGCTGCTCGGCCAGGCGCAGAACCATCTGGCGGCTCGGGCTCGCCCGGCCGGACTCGACGAAGCTCAGATGCCGGGCCGAAATCTCCGCATCGAGCGCCAGGTCGAGCTGGCTCCGCCGGCGTTGCCGGCGCCAGGCACGCAGCATTGCCCCGATCGGGGCGGTGGCGGAGAGGTTTTCCATGGCTGCGATCCGGGATTGGCCGAGGCTGAGGATCCGGCCTGCCCTCGACCCGCGAGGGTCCGTCCGGGGTGCGTCCGGTTCAAGGCCAAGCCCCTTCGGGGCGCCTGCGGCGGCCGTGGGCCGGACGCACCCCGGACAGAGAGGCTTGGGATCGAGGAAAGGCCAGGCAGGCAGGCCGGGAGGCGGGCCCACCCGTGCCTTCTTCGATCCCGAGCCAAAGCCTCCGTGGGTGGGACGGGATCAACGATCGCGAAGCGACCGCGGAGCGAAGCGGAGCGGCCCTGGACATTGACGCCGTGGGCGTTGACGCCGTCCCATCCACGGAGCGCACCATCGCGGGTCGAGGGAGGCGCGGTTTCCATGGCGCGACACCTACGCCCGAACGCGCGCCCTGCCGATGACCTCCGAGGTAATCGCGCCGCGGCACGAAGCGGCGGATCCTGAGCCCGTCAACCGACAAGGGAGTGGATCCGATGACCACCAGCGACCCGCAGGCAATCGCCACACGCCACATCGCCGCCTGGAACGAGACCGATCCCGAGCGCCGCCGGGCACTGATCGCCGCGCTCTGGACCGAGGACGCGACCTATCTCGACCCGCTGATGCAGGGCGAGGGACATGAGGGCATCGCCATGCTGATCGGCGGCGTGCAGGCGCGATTTCCCGATTTCCGCTTCGCGCTCGCCGGCCGGGTGGACGGATACGGCGACCGCCTGCGCTTCTCCTGGTCGCTCGGTCCGGCCGGCACGGATGGCATCGTCGAGGGCACCGATTTCGCGCTCCTGGCGTCGGATGGGCGCCTGCGCTCGGTGACCGGGTTCCTCGATCGCGTGCCTGCGGGCTGACCACGATCGCCGTCACCCGGAATCGCCCGATGGCGCACATCACGGTCTGAAGCCGACAGGCTGGACCGGAATTGCCCAGGCGACGGGGCAATTCCGGTCTGGTCCCCCGGGGCTGGTCCGCCGGACCGGCCCCGGGGCGTTGCCTCGGCCGAGGCCCCGCCGCAGCCTGCACGCTGCACCAAACGGAGCGCCGCGCATGACCGGGACCTCTCCGCCCATCGGCAACCGCTTCAACGTGGTCATGACCGCGCCGACCCTCGCGGCGCCGGCCCTCGCGCTGCTGGAGCAGGCTGGATGCACGGTCCACACCACGCCGCCCTACCCGGATGCGCCGGCGCTCGCAGCGCTGGTCGCTCGCGTGCAGGCCGACGCCATCCTCTGCCGTCAGGGCCGGGTCGACGCTTCGGTGCTCGCGGCCTCGCCGCTGCTGCGGATCGTCGCGCGCCACGGCGTCGGCGTCGACGAGGTGGACCTCGCCGCCGCCGCCTCACGCGGCGTGCTGCTCACCAATGCGCCCGGGTCGAACGCCGCGGCAGTGGCGGAACACGCGCTGGCCCTGATCCTGGCGCTGGTGAAGGACCTGCTGCCGCTGCGTGACCACGTTTCCGCCGGCGGCTGGCGCGGCGGCACGACGCAGGTGCGCGACGTTTCCGGCATGCGGCTCGGCCTGATCGGGTTCGGCGCCATCGGCCGGCGCGTCGCGCGGCTGGCGCTCGGCTTCGACATGGCGGTCGCGGCCTTCGATCCGGCGGCGCCGGCGGAGGCCTTCGGGACCGTGCGCCGTGCGCCGGATCTCGCCGCCCTGCTCGCCGGCACGCAGGTGCTGTCGTTGCACTGCCCGCTGACGCCGGCGACACGGCACATCGTCGACGCCGCGGCGCTGGCGGCGCTGTCGCCGCCCGCCCTGATCGTCAACACCGCGCGCGGCGGGCTGATCGACGAGGCGGCGCTGTTCGCGGCGCTCGAATCCGGCCGGGTCAACGGCGCCGCGCTGGACGTGTTCGAACGGGAACCGCCGGCGCCGGAAGACCCGCTCCGCCGCCACCCGCGCGTGATCGCGACGCCGCATGTCGCCGGCGTCACCGACCAGGCGCTGGTCACCATGGGCGTGATGGCCGCGGAATGCATCGTCGCCGCGCTGACCGGCGGCACCGTGCCGCCGGAGCGCGTCGTCGTGCCCGCCCGGCCGGGTCAGCCGGGCTTGTGATCCTCGTCCGGCGGCACCGGCAGCGGCACCCAGCGCAGCCCGTCCTGGCCCTGGATCAGCATCAGCACCGAGTTGCGGTTCTGCTTGCGCACCCGGGAAATGCGATCCATCACGTCGGCCGGCGTGTTGACCGCCTCCTGCTGCACCTCGACGATCACGTCGCCGGGCTTGACGCCGCGCTGCGCCGCCGGCCCGTCCGGCGCGACGTCGGTCACCACCACGCCCTTCTGATCGGTGCTGAGCTGGTATTTGCTGCGCGCGGCATCGGAGATCGTCGCCATGCTGAGCCCGAGCCCGGCGATCGGGGTCGGCCGGTTCGGCGCCGGCGCCAGCGTCGTCGCCTTGGCCGGTTGCGCGAGATCCTCCGGCATCTCCGCGATCGTCACCTGCAGCGTCTGGTCATGCCCGTCGCGCCAGATCTCGACCGGCACCGACTGCCCGATCGGCGTCTCGGCGACGATGCGCGGCAGGCTGCGCATCTCCTTCACGTCCTCGCCGTTGAACTTCAGGATCACGTCGCCGTTGTGCAGCTTGGCGTGCTGCGCCGGCCCGCCGTCGTTCACCCCGGCGATCATCGCGCCGACCGCATCCTTCAGCCCGAGGCTCTCGGCGATGTCCGGCGTCACCTGCTGGATGCGCACGCCGAGCCAGCCGCGGCGGAACCGGCCGTATTCGCGCAACTCGTAGACGACCGTCTTGGCCTCGTTCGACGGGATCGAGAAGCCGATGCCGATCGAACCGCCGGAGGGCGAGTAGATCGCCGTGTTGATGCCGATCACCTCGCCCGCCATGTTGAACAGCGGGCCGCCCGAATTGCCGCGGTTGATCGCCGCATCGGTCTGGATGAAATCGTCGTACGGACCCTGACGGATGTCGCGGCCGCGGGCGCTGACGATGCCGGCGGTGACGGTGCCGCCGAGGCCGAACGGATTGCCGATCGCCAGCACCCAGTCGCCGACGCGCATCCCGTCGCTGTTGCCGAATTTGACGTACGGCAGCGGCTTGCCGGCGTTCACCTTCAGCACGGCAAGATCCATCTTGTCGTCCTTGCCGAGCAACTTCGCCTTCAGCGTCGTGTTGTCCTGCAGCGTGACGGAGATTTCGTCGGCGCCGTCGATCACGTGGTTGTTCGTGACGATGATGCCGGACGGATCGATGATGAAGCCGGAGCCCAGGCTCTGCATCCGACGCGGCGGCGCCTCCTCGCCCTCACCTTCGCCATTGCCGCCCGGGTGCTGCCGGTTCATGAAGTCGTGGAAGAACTTCTCGAACGGCGAGCCGGGCGGGAACATCGGCATCTCCGGCCCGCGATCGCCGCTGCTCGCCGGCACCGACTGGCTGGAGGAGATGTTCACCACGGCGGGAAGCAGGGTCGCGGCGAGGTCGGCGAAGCTCGCCGGCGCGTCGCGGGCCAGGGCCGGCGGCGGCGCCATCGCGGCAGCCCCCGGCAGGGCGAGCGCGGTCGCGAGGGCGATGGCGCGGAACGTGGGCAGTCGCATGTCAGTCCATCCTTTGATTGCCCCGATACTGCGCACTGCCCCATCCCCCGGGCAAGCACGGCGTCGGGCGCTCACGCCGTTTCGCAAGGCCACTGTCCGGCCGCGTCGGCCGGCCGCCGGACCGCCGGTCGGTCAGGCGGCGAGGCCGGCAACCCGCCGCTGGCGCGCGACCGAATCCCGCAGCAGCGCGTCGTCGGGTGCCAGCGCCAGCAGGCGCTCCAGGAGCGCCGCACACTCGGCCTGAAGCCGCAGCTTCGCGGCGACCCGGGCGCCGATCTCCAGCAGGTCCGGGTCGTCCGGAAACGCCACCAGCCCGGCCCTGAGCGCCATCATCGAGGCCTCCGGCTGGCCGCCGATATCGAGCAGCGTCGCCTCGATCATCCAGTTGCCGGCCGAGGGCGCCGTCACCCGTTCCGCCCGCAGCACGCCGAGCACGCCGCGCAGCGCCGGCGAGGTCGCGTCGCAACTCGCATTCGAGGGATGGGTGTTGGCGCCGCGTTCGAACACCGCCAGATTCCGGTGCATCTGCACCGAGGCCGTGAGGTCGCCGAGCGCGGTGATCAGCGGCTCCTTGCCGATCGCCGAGACCTCGCGGTGATGCATCGCCAGCATCACGTCGTAGATCTCGGACAGGATCGTGCCGCGCCCGCCCGGATTGCCGCCGTAGAGCGGCCAGAACGCGGTCTGCACGTCCTCCACGGCATAGAACCCGCCCGGCTCCAGCCGGGGAAACAAGGCGCGGAAGCTGGTCAGCACGTCGCCGACCAGGTGGCTGCCGTCATCGATCACGATGTCGAACGGCCCGTGCTCCTCCCAGAGCCGCGCCAGCGCCGGCAGGTCCGACTGGGCCCCCTGCACCAGGCTGATGCGCGGGCCGAGATCCAGCCGCTTGGCCACCACGTCCAGTCCGACCACGCGGCCGTACGGGAAGTAATCGGCCCACATGCGTAGCGACGCGCCGCCTGAGACCGGCGAGCCGTAGCCGCCGACGCCGATCTCAAGCAGCCGCACCGCCCGGTCGCGCAGCGGCGCGAACAGGGCGTGATAGACCGGGGTGTAGAGATGCACGCCCCATTTGTCGGTGCCGTAGCGCACCGCCAGCCGCGACAGCGGATCGAGCGGCGGCACCGGCACGGCCGCCGCCACTTCCTCGGTCCCAGCCGCCTGCCAATCCTCCTCCGCTCCCGACATCGACGCGGCCGCTACATCCCGAGCGCGCGGCGATAGAGGTCGAGCAGCGTTTCCTGCTCCTCGACCTCGGCCGGCTCCTGGCGGCGCAGACGGATGATCTGGCGGACCACCTTGACGTCGAACCCGGCGGATTTCGCCTCGGCGAAAATGTCCTTGATGTCGCCGGCCAGGCCGCGACGCTCCTCCTCCAGCCGCTCGATCCGCTCGATGATGCTGCGCAACCGGTCGGCGGCGATCCCACCAACCTCGGCCGACGCCGCCTCCGCGTTCACCACGTCCAGAGCCATGCCGTCGCGTCCCCCTTCATCGGCCGCTCCGCGGCCGGACCACGCCCGCGGGCAGGCGGGGATACCGGTCGGCGGGCGCCGGGGTCAATGCTGCGGATTGGCCGCAGCGAAGGCCGCCTGCTGCGCCGGCGTCCCTTCCTTCTGGTACTTCGCCTGCCACTCGCGATAGGGCATGCCGTAGACGATCTCGCGCGCATCCGGATCGGCGAGTGCCAGACCGCGCGCCTCCGCCGCCTCGCGGTACCAGCGGCTCAGGCAGTTGCGGCAGAAGCCGGCGAGATTCATCAGGTCGATGTTCTGCACGTCGGTCCGCTCGCGCAGATGCTGCACCAGGCGACGGAAGGCGGCGGCTTCCAGCTCGGTGCGGCTCGGCTCGTCCAGCTCTGGCACGGGCATCGATCTGTCCTTCTTCGTGCGGGCAGGTTACATGGCGCGGCATGCGGCGCTTTGCCACCGGGCGGCCGGCAGCGGCGCCGCGCCGGGGATGCCAGACCCGGACGCAACCCGGCGGTCTGTCCGCCGCAGCGCGCCCGGCGGACAGGAAGAGGAAGCCGAATGGCCCTGCGCACCAAGCTGCGCCGTCGTCGCCGCACCAAGATCGTCGCCACGATCGGACCGGCCAGCAGCACGCCGGAAGTATTGGCCCGCCTGTTCCAGGCCGGGGCGGACGTGTTCCGGCTGAACTTCAGTCACGGCGCGCACGAGGACCATGCCGCGCGCATCGCCATGATCCGTGAGCTCGAGGAGCGCTTCGAGCGGCCGATCGGCATCCTTGCCGACGTGCAGGGCCCGAAGCTGCGCGTCGGCCGGTTCGGCGGCGGGCGGGTGCACCTGCAGACCGGGCAGGAATTCCGCCTCGACCTCAACCCCACCCCCGGCGATGCCCGCCGGGTCAACCTGCCGCATCCGGAGATCATCTCCGCCGCGGCGATCGGTTCCAGCCTGCTGCTGGACGACGGCAAGCTGCGGCTGCGCGTCGCGCGCAAGCGCGACGACCACCTCGAGACCGAAGTCGTGGTCGGCGGCCCGCTCTCCGACCGCAAGGGCGTCAACGTGCCCGACGTCGTGCTGCCGATCCCGGCGCTGACCCACAAGGACCGCGCCGACATGGAGTTCGCGCTGCAGCACGGCGTCGACTTCATCGGCCTGTCCTTCGTGCAGCGGCCGGAGGACGTGATGGAAGCGAAGTCGATCGCCGCCGGCCGCGCCTGGATCATGAGCAAGCTCGAGAAGCCGCAGGCGCTCGACAATCTCGACGACATCCTCGCGCTGTCGGACGCGGTGATGGTGGCGCGCGGCGATCTCGGCGTCGAGCTGCCGCCCGAGGAGGTGCCGCTGGCGCAGAAGCGCATCGTCCGCGCCGCCCGCCAGCTCGGCAAACCGGTCGTGGTGGCGACGCAGATGCTCGAAAGCATGATCAACGCCCCGGCGCCGACCCGGGCGGAGGCCTCCGACGTCGCGACCGCGGTGTTCGACGGCGCCGACGCGGTGATGCTGTCGGCCGAGACCGCCGCCGGACAGTTCCCGTTCGAGGCGGTGAACATCATGGACCGCATCGTCGCCCGGGTGGAGCAGGACGAGACCTGGCGCGCCATCATCGAGGCGAGCCGGCCGGCGCCGGAGCATTCCTCGGCCGACGCGATCGCCTCCGCGGCGCGGCAGGTGGCGCATGTGATCAGCGCCGTCGCCATCGTCCCGTTCAGCCTCTCGGGCATGACCGCGCTGCGCGTGGCGCGGGAACGGCCGGAAAGCCCGATCATCGGGCTGACCCCGGAACTCGCCACCGCGCGGCGGCTGGCCGTCGCATGGGGCGTGCACGCGCTGGCGACGCCGGATGCGCACTCGATGACCGAGGCGGTCGCCAAGGCGATCCGCATCGCGCAGCAGGAGGGGTTCGCGTCGCATGGCGACGAGATCGTCGTCGCCGCCGGCGTGCCGTTCGGGCAATCGGGGACGACCAACGCACTCCGGGTGGCGCACGTCCGGTAGTCCAGGTCCCGGGCACTGCCCCGTCGAACTGCGGCGCGGTTCGATGCTGTCCGGGACCCGACGGTCCCGGACTCGCATCAATGTCTGGCGCGCGCCTCCTGCTCCAGCAGCGCGCGCTTGCGCGCGATGCCCCAGCGATAGCCGGTGAGGGAGCCGTCACGTCCGACCACGCGGTGACACGGCACGGCCAGCGAGACCGGATTGGTGGCGCAGGAGCGCGCCACCGCCCGGACCGCACGCGGCTGGCCGATCGCCGCCGCGACCGCCGCGTAGCTGCGGGTCTCGCCCGGCGGGATGCGGCACAGGGCCTCCCAGACGCGACGCTGGAATGCCGTGCCGCGCAAATCGAGCGGCAGGTCGAGTGCCGCCGCCGGCTCGGCCATGAAGGCCAGCACCGTCCGCAGATGCGTCGCCAGCCCGGCATCGTCCGGCTCGATCGCGGCGCCCGGGAAGCGGCGGCGCAGGTCGCCGAGCAGCGCCTCGTCCGGCTCGCCGAAGCCGAGGAAGCACACGCCCCGCGCCGTCGCTCCGAGCAGCAGCCGGCCGAACGGGCTGTCGGCGAAGGCGGTGTGGATCACTTCGCCGCGGCCGCCGCGGCGCGCCGCACCGGGGGTCATGCCGAGCAGCCGTCCGGTCCGCTCATAGACCCGGCTCTCCGAGCCGAAGCCGGAGCCGGCCACCGCCTCGGCGACGCGCTCGCCGCCGGCCAGCGCCCGCTGCAGGCGCCGGGCGCGCACGCCCTCGGCATAGCTGCGCGGCGTGACGCCGGTCACGTCGCGGAACAGCCGCAGGAAGTGGAAGCGCGAATAGCCGGCGCGCCGCGCCAGGCTGTCCAGTGACGGGATAGTCTCCGACGCCTCGATGGCGCCGCAGGCATCCTGCACCACCGCGCGCGCCAGATCCGCCCGGGTGCCGTCGGGGTCGCAGCGCCGGCACGGGCGAAACCCCGCCGCCGCCGCCTCGCCCACATCGGCGAAGAAGCGCACGTTGCGCCGCAAGGGCCGCGGCGACGGGCAACCGGGGCGGCAATAGATTCCCATCGAGGTGACCGCGTACAGGAAGTCACCCGCCTGCCGCTGCACCACGAAATCCCAACGCTGATCGTCGGTCATGCCCGATCTCCCGAGGCGGCCTCTTGCGACACGGAGAATGGGCAGCGCTGCGGCCGGGCGCCATCCGGGCATTGCTCCGGCTCGAGCGCCGGGCCCGAAGCCGGCCGCGCGCGGCGCGGGAGATCTTCCGACAAAAGAAAAGCGGCGCACTCTGAGGTGCGCCGCGCCAGGGACGTCGAAGGAGCGCGTTGCCGCGCCCCTCCCGGATCAGCGCAGGATGATTTCCACGCGCCGGTTTTGCGGCTCGCGGACGCCCGGTCCGGTCGGGACCAGCAGATGCGTCTCGCCGTAGCCATGCGTCTCGATCACGTTCGCCGGAACACCGTCGCGGATCAGCTCCGCCTTCACCGCGTTGGCGCGCCGGACCGACAGGCGCAGGTTGTACGCCGGCGTGCCGGACGTATCGGTGTAGCCGTTCACCACGATCCGCGTGTACTGCACCCGGGTCGAATTCTGCGCCGCCTCGGCGATGATCTGGCGTGCGCGCTGCGTCAGGTCGGCGCGATCCCAGTCGAAGAACACGAGGTAGGTGCGCGACGGTGCCGGAGCCGGGGCGGCGACCGGAGCGGGCGCCGGCGGCGGCGGCGGCGGGGCGGCATTGAAGGCGTAGCGGAAGCCGACCAGGACGCTGTGGTTGAAGTCGTTGCCCAGCTTGATGGTCGCCTGGGTGGCGCTGCCCGGCTGGAAGTATTGCGTCTTGTAGCTGTCGCTGCCGGCGGTGCCGAGGAAGCGGTACTCGGCGGTCAGCGCCAGGCCCGGGGTGATGCTGGTCAGCGGCACGGCGACGCCGAGGATCGCCTGGTAGGCGAAGTCGTTGGTGTCGCTGTTCAGGTGGTAGAGGTACTGGCCTGCCGGGTTGCCGGGGTTCGGGGTCGTGCCCTGGCCGCCAAATATGTTGATGCCGTGCTCGTCGACATTCTGCCAGCCGACGCCGACGCCGATATAGGGCGAGATCGGCAGGCCGATCATCGACGGCTCGAAGTCATACAGCACGTTGACCATCACGCCGGCTTTCTGCTCGAAGCCGCTGTTCGCGCCACCCGGCCAGACCGTGCCGCTCGCACCGCTCACATGGTTCCAGCGGTAGTTGCCCTCGACTTCGGCCCGCACACCATTGCCGAAGCCCCAACCGATGCTCGCCAGGCCAAGCCAGCCGTCACCACCGAAATTCAGCTGGTTCACCGTGCCGGGTGCATTGGCGATATTGGCATTACTGACCGAGTTGACGTTCCGGTTCTGCAGGTAATTCCACCCGACGCCGGCGCCCACGTACAGGCCGCTGATCGCCTGCGCTTTCGCACCAACAGGCACGGCCAGCACGGTCGCGGCCAGCAGCGCATTGCGGAGCTTCATTCTCTTCATCTCCTCTAACTTGACCTGCGCTCGCACGCAGCCGGGGGCCTGGTGGCTCGGGACTCGTCCCCCCGCCTTCCGATGTCCAACACTAACGTTCGATCCGCCCGGAGGCGAGACGGCTGTGATGCTTTTCCAACGCATGTTGCCGAACCGACACAGCCCCACGTAACACAGCTGCGTGATGATTCCGGAGCTGAGCCAAAAGCGCGATCATTTCAGAATGATTTCCACGCGCCGGTTTTGCGGCTCGCGGACGCCCGGTCCGGTCGGGACCAGCAGATGCGTCTCGCCGTAGCCATGCGTGTCGATCACGTTCGCCGGAACACCGTCGCGGATCAGCTCCGCCTTCACCGCGTCGGCGCGCCGCATCGACAGGCGCAGGTTATACGCCGGCGTGCCGGACGTGTCGGTGTAGCCGTTCACCACGATCCGCGTGTACTGCACCCGGGTCGAGTTCTGCGCCGCCTCGGCGATGATTTCCCGCGCCCGCGGCGTCAGATCCGCCCGGTCCCAATCGAAAAACACCAGATAGGTGCGTGATGGCGCCGGAGCCGGGGCGGCGACCGGGGCCGGGGCCGGCGGCGGCGGCGGCGGCGGCACGTTGAAGGCGTAGCGCAGCCCGACCAGCGCACTGTGATTGTAGTCGTTGGTCGTATAGCGGGTCTGCGAGAAGGTGCCGCCGGGTCCGGCGACACTGCCGGTGAAGTCGCGGTTTCCGGCGAGGCCGAAGAACCGGTACTCGACCGTTGCCGACAGGCCGACCACCGGCGCGATCGGGAAAGAGAGGCCGAGGATCACCTGGTACGCAAAGGAGCCCTGCGTGCCGCCGAAGGTGCTTTCGGTGCCGTCGGCGAAGCTCGTCTTCTCGGTCTGGTGCACCCAGCTGTAGCCGGCGCCGCCGCCCACATACGGATACAGCCAGGGCAGGCCGATATCCATGTCGAACAGGACGTTGACCATCGTCCCGTACTTGTCCTCGCTGCCCCCGTCGGACACGACGTAGGACGGCAGCGTGCCCGGGCTGATGCGGTTGTGCCGGTAGTTGCCCTCGACTTCGACCCGGAAGCCGTTACCGAAGCCCCAGCCGATGCTGCCGAGTCCGACCACGCCGCCATTGAACGAGGTGTTGACGCCGTTCAGCGCCGTCTTGGTTCCGAGCGCGGAATAGGCGGTGATCGCCTCGTCCTGCAGGTAATTGAAGCCGCCGCCGCCGCCGATATAGAGGCCGGAGACCGGCTGGGCCTGTGCCAGGCGAGGTACGGCCGCCCCGGACAGCCCAAGCAGCGTCGCGGTCAGCAGCGCGCGCTTCATCGTTCGATCCTCTCGTACGGAGGTGCCGCCGCGGCACCGGCGCCAAGGTGAGTATGTTGCCCGCGGGAGGCCAGCATGCAGGCTTTCACGGACGAGCCAACCGTCCCATTTTTGACGCGGTGTTGCGCGCCTGCCACAAGGCCGGCCGACTCCGATCCGGCCCGCCTCAGGCAGGCGCAAGGCGGCGACGGCGAAGCATGACGAAAGCGAGAAAGCCAAGGCAGGCGACGGCCACGAACAGCGGCAGTCCGTGCGGCAGCGCCTCCATGGCGAAACCCGCGATCGTCGGGCCAAGCAGCGCCCCGACACCCCAGGTCAGGCCCATCGCGGCATAGATGCCGACGAGATCGGCGCCGCGGAAGCGGCTGCCGACGATCGTCAGCATGACCGTATAGATGCCGACGAACACGCCGCCCCAGACGAACACCAGGGCGAAACTGGCCCAGCGGTGGGCCAGCACCAGGGGCCAGAGCAGCGCGCCGACCGCCGAGGTGAGCGCCAGCAGCGCGACCAGCCGCAGCCGGTCCATCCGGTCGCCCAGCCAGCCGATCGGCAGTTGCAGCCCGATCGCGCCCACCATCATGGTCGAAACCAGGCCGGTGGCGCGGCCCTGCGGCCATCCGAGCCCGATCGCGTAGAGGGCGAGGAAGGACAGGCCGGCCGCCTCCACCGCGGCGTTCACCACCGTCGCCGCCAGTGCCAGGGGTGCCAGGCCGAAGGCGCGAAACAGCCCGCCTTTGCCGGGTGCCGCCACCGGCGGCGCCGCGAGGCCCGGCGCGGCGATCACTGCCATCGCAACCAGCAACGGCACCGCCCCGGCCAGGAAGGGCAGCGCCCCTTGCGTGCCGGTCACCGACAGCAGCAATGGCCCGGCCGCGAAGCCGAGCGACATCGCCGTCATGTAGGAGGCCATGATCCGGGCGCGGCTGGCCTCGCCGGCGAGCTGGCTCGTCCAGGTCTCGGACAGCACGAACAGCGTCTCGGAGGCGATGCCGAGCATCAGCCGCAAGACGAACCAGAGCCAGACCGGCGGATCGGCGGCGAATGCGGCGAGGACGAGCGCCGCCAGCAGCAGGGCGGCGAGAACCAGGCGGCGCATCCCGAAACGGACGACGAGCAGCGGCAGCACCGGCGCGATCAGCAGCACGCCCACGGCGTGCATGGCGGCGTTGGCACCGACCCAGGCATCGTCCAGCCCGGAAGCGGCGAGGCGGAGGGCGATCAGCGGCGCCGCCAGGCTGTAGGTGAGGCCGAACATCGCCGCGACGGCGATGACCGCGAGGCGGGTGTGAAAGGGCTGCCGCGCGTCGGTTGCGGGTGGCGCCCCGTCCGGGATCATCCTGCGTCGCCCGGCCGCGCCGCGACGGCCGACCGGGAGGCGGATGCCGCCTCGGGCGCGGCACCATGCAGGCGCTGGCGCCGGAGCTGGCGATAGCGGGCGATCGCCTGGCGCAACACGCCGATCCAGGGCGTCTCCGGCGGCTCCACCACCCGCCGCAGCGAGCGCGCGTAGTCGAGGACCAGCCCGGGCGTCCAGGTCATCGTCTGCGCCCGCTTGCGCAGCACCGTGGCCAGGATGAGGTCCGGATGCAGAATGAGCCGCAGCAGCCGCGACCACACCGCTCCCTCGCCGAGCACGCCTTCGAGCGCCGCGTCGAGGGCCATCGCCACCACGACCGAGCAGTTCCGGTTGGTCAGGTTGTAGGTCGGGTCCTGCCGGTACGCCGCCCAGAAGGCGCGCAGCCGGGCGGCGCTGAAATTGTGGAAGGCGACCCGCGCGGTCGAGTCGCACCACTCCGCCGCCTCGCCGGCGTAGCTCGGCAGGAAGCGGCCGGAGACGTCGTTCTGCCGCCCGGCATGCAGGGCCTGACGGAACTCCAGTCCGCTGCGGTCGAGTTCCTCCGCGCGATAGTGGCTGATGTAGAGATCGGGCGGCATTTCCAGCGCTGCGTGCCCGGTCGACACCGTGCCGCGGCGGTCGACGGCGGCGACATAGCGATCGAGCAGCGGCCGCCGGCGCGGATCCGTCGCCGAGGCAAGCGGCGTCCAGACATGCACGATCATCCGCTCGCCGGTTTCCGCCGCATTGTCATCCGACGGCGGGAGCGTGACCGGGAGGTGCCAGCCGCGCTCGTGTTCGAAGATCGGCAGGCTGGTGATCGGCGCGTCCGGCGGCAGGTCGCGCAGCAGGATGGCGGAGCGCAGCACCGTCCAGCCTGAGAGGATGAGCGCGATGCCGACGCAGAACGGCACGGTGGCCTCGTACGAGACCGGCCATGGTGCGAGCGCCAGGACGGCGAGCACGAGCTCGATCCCGGTGGCGACGAGCGCGATCCGCCAGCCCGGGAAGCGGACCAGCAGGGTGGAGATCGCGCGCACCGTTCCGTCCACCAGCAGACCGAGGCCGAACAGGATGCTGACCAGCATCAGGTTGCGCCAGGGCGTCTCGATGATCATCAGCCCGGCCAGGATCAGGGCGACCGAGCGGAGCGCCACGAGCCGGGCCTTCGCGGCCGAGACCAGGAGGGCGAGCAGCGCCGAAGCGCCCTCGATCACCAGCAGGAAGCCGAGCGTGTGCAGCGTGATGTTCTGCACGCCGTCCAGCGGATCGATGATGACGAGGGCGCCGAGCAGTCCCCACGCGGCGCCGATCGTCGCCAGCGGCAGCCAGTGCCGCTGCACCGCCTCCAGGCCAAGCAGCAGCAACGCCAGTTGGACCATGCCTTCGTCCGCTCCTCCCGCCGGCCGGGTCGCCGGTCCGGGGCGCTGCTTCCTCCCGGCGGCGCAGCCGAACCCGCCACCGGCCGGGCGACGCGCGCGCGCATCCTGGCATTCCTGCCGGCACCGGGACAATGAAACGGCGGCCCGGTCAGGACCGCGCTGCACCGGGATTCGCGCCATGCTTCGGCGCGGTCGCGGCAGACTCAGAGCAGTTTCGCCTCGAACGGCGGCCGCAGATCCGGCGCGTCGAACTCGATCACCCAGAGGTCGGGGTCGCGCCCGACCTGCCGCGCGACATAGGCGTCCGCCGCCTCCTGCCCGACCGGATCGGCGCCGGTCGCGCGCATCCAGGCCGCCTCGCCGCCGGCGCCGCGCACCTGGCTCAGCACGACGAGCCCGTCGCGCCCGCGCAGCACGACCAGGATGCCGCCGGCGTCGGCATCGCCCCGGCGCAGCACCGCCCCCGGCCGACCGGCCAGGTCCGCCAGCCGCAACGCCATCCGCACCCACAATCCTGCCTTGACCCGCGCCTCGGCCATTTTGGTCTCCCGTCCGGGCCGCGCTTGAAGCCGGCCACCCCTCCTGCCAGAACACGCGGCCAGGCGGGAGATGCGCGAGAGATGACCAAGCCGATGTCCGAGGGCCAGCGCAGCTACGAGGCGCGGCGCGCCGCGAAGGCCGGCATGTCGCTGGAGAAGTGGCTGCAGTCGAAGCAGAAGCAGCAGGAAGCCGAGGCCCGGGCACGGCAGAAGGCGGAGGCGGCCAAGGCCGAGGCGACGAAGAAGCCTGGCCTGCTCGGCCGGCTGCTGGAGCGGGCGCAGCGCCCGCTCTGACGCCGCCGGGCCGCAGCACCGGCAGCATCGCGCGCGGCGCCGGCGGGGCCGCAGCGCGCCAGGACAGAACCGACCCCGCCGCCCGCTCGCAGCGTGAGGGACCGAACCCGGCGGGCGCCGCGTGATCCTGGCGGCGCACGCCGATTGGAGCGCCGATCCGCGCAAGCGCTGGATGGCGGTGGCACGGCCGGGCGGCGATGGGTGGACCCTCGCGGCGCCCGAGTTGGTCGGACCGGTCGCGACATTGCTGCCCCGGCTTCGTGCCAGGCTGCCAAGCGCCGCCGTCGCGCTCGGCGTCGATTTCCCGCTCGGCCTGCCGCGCGCCTATGTCGCCCGGCACCGGCTGAGCGGCGACTTCCCCGGCTTCCTGCGCGGGCTGGCGCGGCGTCCCGGCTTCTTCGAGGTCTGCACCGGCCTGGACGAGCTCGCGCCTGACCGGCCGTTCTACCCGATGCGCGGGGTGGCCGGGATGACGCGGGCGGCGCACGCGGCGGCGCTCGGCCTGGACGGGCCGGCCGGGCTCTGCCGCGCCTGCGACCTGGCGACGGCGGAGCGACCGGCCGGGGCGCCGCTGTTCTGGACGCTGGGCGCCAACCAGACCGGCAAGGCCGCGATCGCCGCCTGGCGCGATCTGTTGCTGCCGGCCCTCGCCGGTCCCGACCCGCCGCTGCTCTGGCCATTCGACGGGCCGCTCCGCGCCCTGCTCGCGCCCGGCCGCGTCGCGATCGCCGAGACCTATCCGGCCGAGGCGCTGCGCCAGCTCGGGCTGCGCCTCGCCGGCAGCAAGCGGCGGCAGGCGGACCGGGCGGCACTGGCGCCGGCGCTGCTCGGCGCGTGCGCCGGACTGGCCGCCCGACCGGACCCGACGTTGCAGCGCGCGATGGCCGAGGGGTTCGGCGCCGACGCGGCCGGCGAGGACCGGCTCGATTGCCTGCTCGGGCTGCTCTGCCTGCTCGGCGTGCTGGCCGGGGCGCGGCCGGACACGGCCCCGGACGATCCATGGATCCATCGCTGGGAGGGCTGGGTGCTCGGCCAGACCGCGCTGCCCGCGCGGGCAGCGGCGCTCGCCGCCGTTCCCGCACCCCCTTGACCATCCGTCTCACCGGGCAGAAATTGTCTCGGCTTTTTTAACGGATTTTCAACCTGTGCATTTTACCGTCCTCCGCATGCTCAGCGGTACCTCCCTCTCCGCCTTCTCCAGCGCCAACGCCACGGGCGCCGCCCAGCGGCCGGCCGCGATCCAGCAGGTGCGCGCGCTCTCCGGCAGTGATGGCCAGACCGGATCCGCCAAGGCGGGCGCCGGCGGCCTCAAATCACTGCCGGCGCCGTCCGATCCCAGCACCTTGCGGCTGATGCCGCGCGGATCGCTGCTCGATCTCTCGGTCTGAGGCGACGCTCAACGGGGCGCGGCCAGCGCCACCGCCTCCGCCTCGGACAGTGGCGTGGGACGCACATCCCGCGCCTCGAGCCGGGTCGGCGTGCCGGAGGCGGCGGCGGTCAGAATCGCCTCCAGGATCTCCAGCACGTGAAGCGCGAGCTGGCCGGAGGCGCGCGCCCGGCCACCACCGGTGATCGACGCCGCCAGATCGGCCAGCCCCAGCATCCGGTAGTTGGCGTGATCCGGGCTCGCGATCGGCACGTTCGGCCGGCCGAACGGCAGCGCATCGGTCGCGATGTCCTGCCAGGCCCCGCCCGCGTCGCTCAGCGCCACGACGCCGCCGAACGTGTCCGGGTCCGGCAGCCGCAACGAGCCCCCGGTGCCGTGCAGCTCGATCGGGTGGTTGCCGTGGCGGAACACGTCCCAGCTCAGCACCAGCGTCACCAGCGCCTGGTTGGCGAATTCCACCAGCGCCGTGACATGGGTCGGTGTCGCCACCGGAAAGGCGGTGCCGGTGAGTTCGCCCGGTCCGGTGATCACCCGCTCGGCCGACCCGGTCGTCGCCATCGCCATCACCCGATCGGCCGGGCCGAGCAGGTTGACGAGCATCGTCAGGTAGTAGGGGCCCATGTCCAGCACCGGCCCGCCGCCGGGCTGGTAGAAGAAGCGCGGATCGGGATGCCAGTGCTCCATTCCGCGCGTCATCATGAAGGCGGTGCCGCCGACCGGGCGGCCGATCCGTCCCTCATCGACCAGCCGGCGCGCCAGCCGGCCGGCGGCGCCGAGGAACGTGTCGGGCGCGGAGCCGATCGCAAGCCCCCGCGCCTCCGCCTCCGCCACCAGCCGGCGCCCCTGGGCGGCGGTGGCCGCCAGCGGCTTCTCGGTGAAGACGTGCTTGCCGGCGGTGAGTGCCGCCATGCTGATGTCGAAATGCGCGTTCGGCACGGTCAGGTTCAGCACCAGGTCGATATCATCGGCGGCGAGCAGCGCGTCGGGCGCGAGCGCCCGGATGCCGAACTCCGCCGCCCGCGCCGCCGCCGCCGCCGGCACCTGGTCGGCGCAGGCACGCAGCTCGACGCCGGGAAACAGCGCCGCGTTGAGGAAATACCGCTTCGAGACGTTGCCGCATCCGACGACGCCGATGCCCAGCCTGCGCCCTGTCATCCATGCCCCCAAAAGCGATGCTCCGCCGGCACCAGTGTGGCGGGGCGGCGCTGCTTGACTCAAGCGGGGGGCCGGATTTTCATCGCCTGAACAACACGCAATAAGGTGGCGGTTTGCCGGCCTGTCGCTGGCGCCGCGCCGCCGAAAAACGCCGCCCGATGCAGGCTGGCGGCACGGGGAGAGAACGAGCCATGGCACACATCCCGCCGGCCGAATCCGGCCCGGTCCCGCCGGCCTCGCCGGCCATGCCGCGCGCATCGCGGCGGCAAGTCCTGCTGGGCGCCGGCGCCGCGGCCGGCGCCGCGACGCTCGGCCTGCCGCGCCGCGCGCGCGCCGCCGACCGGACCGAGCTCAGCTTCGCCAGCGCCAAATTCTTCGGCAAGGAGACGATCGCGCAGGTCGTCGATCAGTACAACCAGTCGCAGGGCAAGGTGCACGTCACCTATATCGAGCTGCCGCCGCCCAGCTCCTCGACCGAGGTGCATCAGGGGCTGGTGCAGCAGCTCGCGCGGCGCAACGGCACGCCGGACGTGTTCACCCAGGACGTGATCTGGATCGCCGAGTTCGCCCGCGCCGGCTGGGCGTTGGCGCTCGACCCGTATTTCAGCGCGGACGTGCGCAAGCAGTATTTCCCCGGGCTGATCGAGGCCTGCACCTTCCAGGGCAAGTTCACCGCCCTGCCCTGGTTCGTCGATTCCGGCATGCTCTACTACCGGACCGACCTGCTCCAGGGCGCCGGCGCCAAGGTGCCGGAGACCTGGGACGAGATGACCCAGACCGCAGAGGCCATCCAGAAATCCGGCAAGGCGCAGTTCGGCTATCTCTGGCAGGGCAAGCAGGCCGAGGTGCTGGTCTGCGACGCGGTCGAGGTGATCGCCTCCAACAACGGCGCGATCCTGGCCGCGGACGGCAAGTCGGCGCGGGTGAACGACGAGCACGCGGTCGGCGCGATCCAGTTCCTCTACGACACGATCAACAAGAGCAAGATCAGCCCGTCCGACGTGCTGAGCTGGGACGAGGAGCCGTCGCGCATGCCGTTCACCGGCGGCAAGGCGGCGTTCCTGCGCAACTGGTCCTATGTCTGGGGCATCTCGCAGGACCCGAGCGCCTCCTCCGTGGTCGGCAAGGTCGGCGTGGCGCCGCTGCCGCATTTCCCGGGCGGGCACAGTGCCGCCTGCCTCGGCGGCTACCAGTACGGCGTCAACGCCGCGAGCAAGAACCGCGATGCGGCGATCGAGTTCGTCACCTGGATGTCCTCGCCGGCGACGCAACTGCATTTCGCGCTGCAGCTCGGCATCGCCCCGACGCGGCCGGCCGTCTACGACGAGCCGGAGCTCGAGAAGCAGCAGCCCTTCATGCACCGGCTGCAATCGGTGTTCACCGGGGCGACGCCGCGGCCGGTCGCGGCGAAATACGCGCAGCTCACCCTGGTGCTGCAGTCCGCCTTCTCCAAGGCGCTGGTCAGCGGCCAGGTCAAGCAGGCGCTGGACGAGGCGAATTCGCGCCTCGACTCCATCCTGACTTCGACGTGACGGGCGGCAGCGCGCCGGCCGGGACGTGACAGTACCGGGCGGCGTGACGATGCCTCCGTGACGCCGGGCGTCTCCGTTGCCGCCGGGGCCGGCGCCGTGCCGCGGTCGCACCGGCGGCGGGGCGTGCCGACCGCCTGGCTGCTGCTGCTGCCGCTGATCGTCTCGCTCGCCTCGGTCTCGGTCTATCCGATCCTGGACGGGCTGTGGCTGTCGTTCACCAACACCTCGCTGGTGACGCAGGAGCACGCCTTCGTCGGGTTCGCCAACTATGCGACGCTGCTCGCCGATCCGCAGTTCTGGAACGCCTGGCGGCACACGGTGGTCTTTACCGCCGTCTCGACCCTGCTCGAGACGCTGATCGGCCTCGGCATGGCGCTCGTTCTGTTCGAGCCCTTCATCGGCCGCGGCGCGGTGCGCGCCGCCATGCTGGTGCCGTGGGCGATGCCGACCGTGGTGACGTCGAAGCTGTTCGGCTGGCTGTTCGACGGGCAGCACGGCGTGATCAACTGGCTGCTGCTGTCACTCGGTCTGATCCGGCACAACGTCAACTGGTACGGCTCGGTCGACAACGCCTTCGCCACCATCGTCATGGCCGATGTGTGGAAAACCGCACCCTTCATGGCACTGCTGCTGCTCGCCGGCCTGCAAACCATCCCGGCGACGCTGATCGAGGCCTCCCGCATCGACGGCGCCCGCGCCTGGGAGGCGTTCTGGTACGTCCGCCTGCCGCTGCTCTGGCCGACCCTGCTGATTGCCGGCATGTTCCGGGCGCTGGATGCGTTCCGCATCTTCGACCTGGTGTACGTGCTGACCGGCGGCGGCCCGGCGGATTCGACCGAGACGCTGTCGACGCTCAGCTACAAGGTGCTGTTCTCGGCGCTGCAGTTCGGCTACGGCTCGACGCTCTCGACTGCGATGTTCGTGACCGAGGCGGTGATCGCCGCCGGGTTCGGCCTGTTCATCATGCGCCAGATGCGGCGGCGCGCATGAGGCTCGCGCGCAGCATCCGCCCGGCGTTGCTCTATCTCGGCGCCGCGGCGATCCTGGTCTGGTCGGCAGCACCTTTCATCTGGCAGTTCTCGACCTCGTTCCAGCTCGACCGGGCGCTGATGGCGGCGACACCGACCTTCTGGCCGGCGCCCTTCACGCTGCAGCATTATCTCAACGTCTTCACCGTCAAGCACTTCCAGTACTACGTGCTGAACTCGGTGATCGTCGCCAGTGCGACGACGCTGTTCTGCCTCGCCTTCGGCTCGCTCGCCGCCTTCGCGCTGGCGCGGCTGCGGATCTATCCGCGCTTCGGCATCCTGGGTCTGATCCTGTCGGTGTCGATGTTCCCGCAGATCGCGATCGTGGGGCCGCTCTATCTCGTCGCCTCCGATCTCGGCCTGCTCGACACCTATACCGGGCTGGTCATCACCTACCTCGCCCTCGGCCTGCCGCTCGTGACCTGGGTGCTGTTCGGCTATTTCGACACGCTGCCGCGCGAGCTCGACGAGGCGGCGCGGATCGACGGAGTGGGACCGATCGGGCTGCTGCTGCGGGTGATCCTGCCGCTGTCGCTGCCGGGCCTGGTGACGACCGGACTGCTCGCCTTCATCGCCGCGTGGAACGAGTTCATGTTCGCGCTCGCCTTCACCTCCTCGATCGCGCACCAGACGATCCCGGTGGGGATCGCCAACTTCACCAATCTCTATTACGTGCCCTGGGGCGACATCGCCGCGGCCTCGGTCGTCGTCACCGTGCCGCTGATCGCGCTGGTGTTGGTGTTCCAGCGCCACATCATCGAAGGGCTGACGCAGGGGGCGATCCGGGAATGAGCGGAGCGAAGACGCCGGGGCCGCCGGCGCTGCAGATCGGCTGCCAGACCTATACCTGGGAGATGCTCGGCGACGACTGGGCCGGCAGCACCGACGACCTGCTCGATGCCATTGCCGGCGCCGGCTACGCCGGGATCGAGATCACCGACACGATGATCGGCGCCTACGCCGACCGCCCGGCGGCGTTCGCGGCGGCACTGCACCAGCGCCACCTGACGCTGGTCGCCTTCGCCTGCGGCAGTGCCAGCGGCTTCACCGAGCCCGGCGCGATGGACGAAGACCTGGCGATGGTGGAGCAGGCACTGCGCTTCGCCGCCGCCTTCCCCGGCGCATTGCTGTCGCTCGGCAGTGCGACCGCGGTCAGCCCCGGGCCGCTCGACGCCAAGTTCAACGCCGCCGCGACGTTCTACAACCGCGCCGGCGCGCTCGGGCAGCGCGTCGGGGTGCCGGTGGCAATCCACGCCAGTTCGCACCACAACACCATCCTGGCGACGCGCGCCGAGTACGACCGCATCCTCGGCATGACCGAACCGGCGCTGGTCGGCTGGGTGCCCGATACCGGGCACATCCTGCGCGGCGGGCAGGATCTCGCCGAGACGCTGACGGCGCATCGCGATCGCATCCGCTACGTGCACCTGAAGGACGTGGACGCGGTCGGGCAGTGGCAGATGCTCGGCCAGGGCGTGTGCGACATCCGCGCCGTGATCGCGATTGCCCGGACGGCGCCGCACTTCACCGGCTGGCTGGTGCTGGAGGAGGAATCCGACCTGGCCGCGCGCGACCCGGCGGCGGCGGTGCGGCTGAACCGCGAGTACCTCGCGGGTCTCATCGCGGCGCGCGGCGGCTGAGGGACAAAGCTGCTCGCCCGGGCCGCGCCTCAGCGAAACTCCGCGCCGCCGACCAGCCGCCCGTCGCGGTCGAACACCAGCACCTCGACGGCGATGCCGCTGCCCGCAACGACTGCGGAAGCGGTCGTCTGCGCCGCCCGGGCGACGGCATCGCCCAGCGCCACGCCTTCCACGGCTGCGCGCGTGAACGCCTCGGCCACGGTGTTCGCCTCGGTGATCGCGGCGGCCAGCGCGGCGGAGCCGCCGGCGTCGCGCGCCAGCGCTCCGAGTGCCGCCAGGTCCGCCGACCCGCGCCGCGAGTGCAGGTCGAGCCGGCCCTGCGCCAGCTTCGTCATCTTGGCGACCCCGCCGGCGATGCTGACAAGCGGCACGGGATGCGCGCGCAGATACTTCAGCATGCCGCCGACGAAATCGCCCATGTCGATCAGCGCCAGCTCCGGCAGGCCGCGCAACGCCCGCACCGCCGCCTCCGAGCTGCTGCCCGTGGCACCTGCGATATGGGCGATGCCCGCGGCGCGGGCGACGTCGATGCCGCGATGGATGGAGTGGATCCAGGCGGCGCAGGAATAGGGCACGACGATGCCGGTGGTGCCGAGGATGGAGATGCCGCCGATGATGCCGAGTCGCGGGTTCAGCGTGCGCGCGGCCATCGCCGCGCCGCCCGGCACCTCGATCCGCACCACCGCGTCGCCGCTGCCGCCATGCTGCGCGGCGATCTCCGCAATGGCCGCCGCGATCAGTCGCCGCGGCACCGGATTGATCGCCGGCTCGCCCGGCGGGATCGGCAGACCGGGCCGCGTCACGGTGCCGACGCCCTCGCCGGCGCGGAACAGCACGCCGCTGCTTGCCGGAGCGGCGGTGACCACCGCGCGGATCAGCGCCCCGTGGGTCACGTCGGGATCATCACCCGCATCCTTGACCACCGCCGCAACGGCCGCGCCGTCAGCCCGACCAGTCTCGGCCAGGGCGAAGGCCGGGCGCTCGCCGCGCGGCAGGGCGATCTCGACCGGATCGGGAAACTGCCCGGTCAGCAGCCCGCAATAGGCAGCCTTCGCCGCCGCCGCCGCACAGGCGCCGGTGGTCCAGCCGCGACGCAGAGGGCGCTGCTCCGTCACCCTCCCAATGTAGGGCCGAGAGCGCCGAGCCGACGCCCTGCCGCTTCCAGGCCGCCCGTAACTTCCCAGCTCTGGGCCCGCGGCGCATGCTCCACCGGCCGCGCCGACCCGCCGCCTGCCCGGGGCCGGACGCGCCAGCCAAAACGGAGGAGCCGCATGCCGCTGCCGCGACCCGCCATCCGCCCGCTTCCGCCGCACCCGCGATGACCGGCACGATCGAGAACCGGCCCTACGGCACCACACGGCAGGGCAAGGCGGTCACGCTTCATACGTTGCGCAATGCTGCCGGCATCACCGTGTCCTTTCTCGACTACGGCGGGGTGATTGCCGAAATCGTGACGCCCGACCGTGACGGCCGCGCGGCGAACATCACGCTGGGGTGCCGTTCGCTCGCCGAGTACGAAGCCGCCACGACCTATTTCGGCGCACTGATCGGCCGCTACGCCAACCGCATCGGCGGCGCCCGTTTCCGCCTGGACGGCAAGGAGTACCAGCTCGCCGCCAATCACGGGCGCAACTCGCTGCACGGCGGCACGCGCGGCTTCGACAAGCACGTCTGGATCGTCACGCCGGAAGCGAGCGGCGCCGCCGCCACCCTCGAGACCATCAGCCCGGACGGTGAGGAAGGCTACCCCGGCACGCTCTCCGTCCGCGTCACCTACACGCTGACCGACGACGACGTGCTGCGCATCGACTACACGGCGACCACCGACCGGACGACAGTGCTCAACCTCACCAACCACGCCTACTTCAACCTCGCGGGCAACGGGGCGGGCTCGATCGCCGGACATCTGCTGCAGATCAACGCCGAGCACTACACGCCGGTCGACGAGGGTCTCATCCCCACCGGCGCGATCGAGCCGGTGACCGGCACGCCGCTCGACTTCCGCAGCCAGACGCCGATCGGCGCCCGGCTGCGCTCGCCATTCCCGCAGATGGTCCGCGCCCACGGCTACGACCACAATTTCGTGCTGACCCGGGACGCGCCCGGCCTCAGCTTCGCCGCCCGGGCCTACGATCCGGAGAGCGGGCGGATCCTGGACTGCTACACCACCGAGCCGGGGATGCAGCTCTACACCGGCAACTTCCTCAACGGGGGCGTGGTCGGATCGGCTGGAACCACCTATCGCCAGACCGATGGGTTCACGCTGGAAACACAGCATTTCCCCGACAGTCCGAACCGGCCGGAGTTCCCGACGACGGTGCTGCGTGAAGGGGAGACATTCGCCTCCCGCACCGAGTTCCGGTTTTGCTGCGACACGGCCGTCAGCCGGTAGAAGACCAGGCCAGGGGCCTCGGGCCCCAGACCCCGATACCCAGAGTCGCAGGATTGACGCTGGCCACCCCGCAAGGGATGGCGCATGTCAGGATGATGCAACCGCCCTTCAAAATCACCGTCTGCGGACTCGAGGAACTCCCGGGCCACAGCACCATCGGCGTCAGCCACATCCTCTCGATCCTCGATCCCGAATTCCCGGTGCCGGACGCGTTCGACTCCTACGGGGCCCATGAGCGGCTGGAATTGCGCTTCCACGACATCATCGAGGAAAAGCCCGGCATGCTCGCGCCGCAGCCCAGCCATGTGGAGCGGCTGCTCGCCTTCGGACGCAGCCTCGCCGCCGAACCCGCCGCCGATGCCCACCTCCTGGTGCATTGCCACGCCGGCATCTCGCGCTCGACCGCATCGCTGACGCTGATGGTAGCGCAGGCGGCGCCGGATCGCCCGGCCTCGGAGATCCTGTCGGAAATCCTCGGCATCCGGCCAATCGCCTGGCCCAATCTGCGCATCATCGAAATGGGCGATCGGCTGCTGAGCCGGGACGGCGAGCTGATCCGTGCCACGCGGGCGCTCTACGGCGTGCGGCTGCGCCGCCAGCCTGATCTCGCCGCCACCATGATCGCCGGCGGCCGCGAGCGCGAGGTCAGGGCGGCGACACCGCCCGCCCCGGGCTGACCAGACCCGGGCCGGCGGCGGCCACGGTCGTGGCCGGATGCGGTGCAGGGAACAGCGTCTCGGTGCGGCCGAGCAGCCGGTAGGCCAGCAACCCCACCCATTCATGCGCGGCCCAGTCGAGCTGGGTCAGGTCCTCGCCCAGACCGCCCAGTTCCAGCCGCGCGGTGCCGCTGCCGGTCATGTAATTCACCGGCCAGGGCAGCACGTCCCAGCCGACCCGGCGGAACACGCCCACGGCACGCGGCATGTCGGCCGCGGTGGTGACCAGGAGCCAGGTCTGACCCGGCCGCGGCCCCAGCAGACGCTTCAGGTAGACCGCATTCTCCCAGGTGTTGCGCGAGCGGTTTTCATACACGACCCGTTGCGGCGGCACGCCAAGCTCGTCGAACAGCATGCGCGCCACGTCGGCTTCGGTCAGGCGGCCGGGCAGCAGCGAGGCATTGCCGCCGGTGAAGGCCAGGCGCGCATCGGGATAGCGGCGGGCGAGCGCTACGAATTCGGTCATCCGCTCGGCGGCACTGTTCAAGGCCGGGATGCCGTGCGCCTCGGTGATGCCGACCCGGACGGCGCCCCCGAGGACGATGATGCCGTCGACATGCGCAGGCGGAGCCGTCACCTGCGGGAAGCGGTTCTCCAGCGGCGCCAGCGCCCATTCATCGACCGGCAGCACCAGGACGCAGAGATACCCGCCCACCCCGATGGTCAGCCAGATCCGGGCCGAGCGCCGCCGCCCGGCCCAGAGCAGCACGAGCCCGATCACGGCGGCCAGCAGCAGGAGCAGGCTTGGCCGGGTCAGCACATCGGCCAGGCGCGCGTAGACCATCATGATCCTTCGGTCGGGCGGCGAGCGCTCCCCGAATCACGTTGGAACCCACGTAGTCCGCCAGCGCCAGGCCTGCCGCCTCGTCACTGCCTGGCCCGGCCGCTCGCCTGCCGTTCAGATTATCGCACCGCAGCGAAAAGGGCGACCGCTGACCGCCCCGCAGGCGCCGCGACTCAGGCAGCATCCCGCTTGGCCGAGAGACGGGCGAGCACGGGTGCCACGCGGGCTTCGGTCGCCGCCTCCTCGCGGAAGGCGATCGCGACCACGCCGGCATCGACGCGGACCACGCGGCCGAACACCGGGCCGCCGGCATCCGGCAACTCGATCTCCACCTCCTGTCCCATCGGCAAAGCCGCCTCGTACTGCACGGCGATGGCGCCGCGGGAAATATCCCGCACCGCGACCCGGACCGAAGCCGCCCCCGGCAGCTTGAGACCGGCCACGACGCCGTTCGCCGCCAGCCGCTCGAAGCGGCGGCGCTCGCTGGCATCCCGCTGCACCGCCTGCAGAAACTCCTCGACCTGCGTGCGCAGCTTGTCGGCCTCGGACCCGATATCGGCCGCGCCGCCGAGCACGTCGTGGCTGGCCTGATCGGCGCGCTGCGCGACGTCGACCACGGTTGCCATCGCCCGGGCCGCGTCGCCGGTCGAGGCGGTCACCGTCTGGATGCTGGAGGCGATCTCGCGCGTGGTGATGCTCTGCTCCTCGACCGCCGCCGATATCGCCGCCGAAACCTCACCCATCTTGCCGATGATGTCGCCGATCTCGTTCATCACGGCTACGGTCTCCGCGGTCGCCAGACGAACGGTCTCGATCTGCGCGCTGATATCCGCGGTCGCCTTCGCGGTCTGCGCCGCCAGCGTCTTCACCTCGCCGGCGACCACGGCGAAGCCCTTGCCGGCCTCCCCGGCGCGGGCCGCCTCGATCGTCGCGTTCAGCGCCAGCAGATTGGTCTGTCCGGCGATGCTCTCGATCAGGCGCACCACGTCACCGATGCGGGCGGTCGATTCGGCCAGGCCGCGGATGCTCGCCTGGCTCGTCTCCGCACGCTGCACCGCCTGATTGGCGACCTCGGCGGCTACGGTGACCTGGCGGCTGATCTCGCCGGCGCTCGCACTGAACTCCTCGACCGCCGCCGCGACGGCCACCAGATCGTCCGACGATTTCGTGGCGCCGCCCGCCGTGGTGGAGGCCTGGTCGCGGACCGCCGCGGCCGACTCCGCCAGCACCGTCGCGGCATGGCGGATATTGCCGGCCGCGGTACCGAGCGCCGCCATGACACTGGACACCGAGCCGCCGAAAACCTGGGTGTGACCGTCCATCGCATCCTGACGGCGCGCGCGCGCGGCGCGGGCGGCCTCCTGCTCCGCCGCCAGCCGCTCGGCCTTGATCTTGTTGTCCCTGAACACAACGAGCGCCCGGGCCATCGCGCCGATCTCGTCGCTTCGGTCGCTGCCGGGGATTTCGGCGAGGTTCTCCCCCTCCGCGAGCCGGCTCATGGCACCGGTCATGCGCCGCAACAGGCCGAGCGTCATGCGCGTCAGCAGGGCCGACAGCACCAGCAGCACGACCAGGCCGAGGGCGACGGTCCCGACGACGAGTTCGTCGGTCCGGTCGCGCATCTGATCGCCGACCGACTGCGCCTTTGCGACCACGGTCCGCAGCTTTGCCCGAGTGTCATCCATCGCGTTTTGCAGCGCGTCGAAGCCGTCGTCGAAGGTCTGATACTGTTTCAGTCCGGCCGCGGCGTTCTTCAGCGCCGCATCCACTGCCGCCTGCGCATGCTGCGTGAAACCGGGCAGGAGCGAGTCGATCTTGACATAGCCGGCGTGCACGTCCGGCGGCAGCTTCGCCGCCCTGTTCGCGGCGATGTTCTTCTGCAGGATTCCGAGCCCTTCCTCCGATTCGGAGCGGATGTCGTCGGCGCTGTCCTTGATCTGTCCGGACGACGACGCGACCGCCCGCAGCACCTCGGCGCGGGCGGCGTCCATCCGGGCATCCGCCTCGTTGTGCAGCCGGAGCGCCTGATCGACCGTGTGGATGTGATGCGCCGTCGCGGACAAGCGCTGCATTCCGATGATGCCGGCGGCGCCGATGGCCAGCGAAATCAGGAAGCCGACCGCGGCGCAGGCGCCGAGAAGAAGGCGGAGGGAGAGCCGTAGTTGCATTGGTGGTGAGCCTTTGCGCCGGGGTGACGGAAGGAGGGCCGGTTGCGCCCACCCTCCGCCAATCGGGTAAATCCCGGCCTAACCGACCCCGCCGCTCTCCCACCTGACACGGACCATGACGGGTCCGCCCCGATCAGCGCCCGGTTTCGGCCTCACCCCACCTGCTCGTACCTGTCCAGCCGCCACTCCGCCGGCTCCGCCGCCGCGGCGGCGTACCACGCGGCCATCAGCGGATGCGCCCGGACCGCCGCGCAATAGGCGTGGCTGTCGGGCGCCAGTTCCGGCTCGTACGTCAGGAAGCGGGTGACCACCGGCGCGTACATCGCGTCCGCCGCGCCGAACTCCGCTCCGAACAGGTACGGCCCGGCGCCACCGAAACGCCCTCGGGCATCGCGCCAGATCGCCTCCACCCGGGCAACGTCGGCCAGCACTTCGCGAGTCCGGCCGACACCCGGCGCATGGCGGCCGAGATTCATCGGCATCGACGCTCGAAGCGCCACGAAACCGGCATGCATTTCCGCCGCGATCGACCGCGCACCGGCCCGCGCCATCCGGTCTTCCGGCCACAGCGCCGGCGCGAACTCGGCGCAGTACTCGCAGATCGCGAGCGACTCCCAGATCGCGCTGCCCCGGTGCTCCAGATAGGGCACCCGCGCGCTCGGCGAGATCCGGGCCACCTCCGGCGTCGCACCGCCGGCGATCGGGATCACCACCTCCTCGACATCGAGCCCGGCCAGCTTCACCGCCAGCCAGCCGCGCAGGGACCAGGACGAATACCGGCGCGTGCCGAGATACAGCGTGCCATCCGCCATGCGGTGTCCCTTTCCCCTCTGCCGCCGGAGAGCGCGACGGTGGCGGCACGATGCCATCGCCGGCGCCGGGCGCAAGCGGCTTGCCGGGCCCGGCCGGACGGGCCAGGGTTGCGCCCCTTGCGGAGGCTGCGATGGACGACCTGACCGATCCGGCGGCGATGCCGGCCCGCCCCAACAACCTCGAATCCTTCTGGATGCCATTCACCGGCAACCGGGCCTACAAGGCGGCGCCGCGCATGCTCGCCCGCGCCGAGGGCATGCTGTACTACACGCCGGACGGGCGCGAGGTCATCGACGGCACAGCCGGGCTCTGGTGCTGCAATGCCGGTCACGGACGGCGCGAGATCACCGAGGCGATCCAGCGCCAGGCCGCGGTGATGGATTTCGCGCCCACTTTCCAGCTCGGTCATCCGATCGCCTTCCAGGCCGCCGCGCGGCTCGCGGACATCCTGCCGGCCGGGATGGACCGGGTGTTCTTCACCAATTCCGGCTCGGAATCCGCCGACACCGCGCTGAAGATCGCGCTCGCCTATCACCGGGCGCGCGGCGAGGCCGGACGGGTGCGGCTGATCGGGCGTGAGCGCGGCTATCACGGCGTCGGCTTCGGCGGCATCTCGGTCGGCGGCATCGCACCCAACCGCAAGCAGTTCGGCGCGCTGCTGCCCTATGTCGATCACCTGCCGCACACGCATGCGCTGGAGCACAACGCATTCAGCCGCGGCGAGCCGGAATGGGGCGCGCATCTCGCCGACGCGCTCGAATCGCTCGTCGCATTGCACGGCGCCGAGACGATCGCCGCGGTGATGGTGGAGCCGCTCGCCGGTTCGACCGGCGTGCTGGTGCCGCCGAAGGGCTACCTGCAGCGGCTGCGCGAGATCTGCGACAAGCACGGCATCCTGCTGATCTTCGACGAGGTGATCACCGGCTTCGGCCGGCTCGGCGCCGACTTCGCCGCCGAGCGGTTCGGCGTCACGCCCGATATCCTCACCATGGCCAAGGGACTCACCAACGCCGCGGTGCCGATGGGGGCCGTTGCCGTGCGCAACGGGATCTACGCCGCGGTCGTGGACGAGGCGCCGGCGGGAATCGAGCTGTTCCACGGCTACACCTATTCGGGACATCCGCTCGCCTGCGCCGCGGCGATCGCGTCGATGGACCTGCACCGCGCCGAGGACCTGCCCGGCCGCGCCCGCGCGCTGGAGGGACGCTGGGCGGACGCGGTGCACGCGCTGCGCGGGCTGCCGAACGTGATCGACCTGCGCAATTTCGGGCTGATCGCCGGCATCGAACTGGCGCCGCGCGCCGGCAAGCCGACGGATCGCGCCGTGCGCGTGTTCCATCGCTGCTTCGATGCCGGCGTGCTGATCCGCACGACTGGCGATATCATCGCGCTGTCGCCGCCGTTGATCATCGAAGAGAGGCATGTCGACCGGATCTTCGGCACCATCGCGGACGCCATTCGGGCGGAGGCAGCGTAAAGAAAAGGCCAGGGGCTCTGCCCCTGGACCCCGCTGGGGGCAGGCGCCCCCCGACCCGCAATACTTTAAGTCCATGGGGTCTGGGGCCTGCGGCCCCAGCGGGTCCAGGGCGGAGCCCTGGCCTTTCTTCTTCTTAGGGCGTTTCCATGTTCGGCCCCTTCGAGCGCGCCGTCGCCGGCCGCTACCTGCGCGCGCGCCGCGGCGAGCGCTTCGTCTCCGTCATCGCCGGCTTCTCCCTGATCGGCATCGCGCTCGGCGTCGCCACGCTGATCATCGTGATGAGCGTGATGAACGGGTTCCGCATCGATCTGATGGGTCGCATTCTCGGCCTGAACGGGCATCTCGGCGTCTACGCCGCCGGCGCGCCGCTGACCGACTACGATGCGACGGCGGCGACGATCCGCAAGCTGCCCGGCGTTGTGTCCGCGATGCCGATCATCGAGGGCGAGGCGCTGCTGACGGCGGAGCGCGGCAACTCGGTGGGCGGCGTGGTGCGCGGCATCACGCTGGCCGATCTGAAGCGCGTGCCGGAGATCGCGCACAACGTCCTGGCGGGCAGCCTCGATCAGTTGCAGGGCAACGATGCGATCGCGATCGGGGTGACCCTGGCGCAGAACATGGGGCTGTCGATCGGCGGGCAGTTGACGCTGGTCTCGCCGAACGGCGCGGCGACGGCGTTCGGCACGATCCCGCGCGTGCGCGCCTATCGCGTGGTGGCGATCTTCGACGCGGGGATGAGCATCTACAACAGCAGCTACGTGTTCCTGCCGCTGTCGGCGGCGCAGATCTTCTTCCAGCATCCGGACGCCGTGACGCAGATCCAGGTGATGGTGCAGAACCCGGACAACGTCGGCGCGGTGCACCGGGAGATCGCGCGGGCGCTGGCCGGGCGGAAGCTGCGGATCGTCGACTGGACGCAGAGCAACAACAGCTTCTTCACCGCGGTGCAGGTGGAGCGGAACGTGATGTTCCTGATCCTGACGCTGATCATCCTGGTCGCGGCGTTCAACATCATCTCGTCGCTGATCATGATGGTGAAGGACAAGACCGGCGACATTGCGGTGCTGCGCACGATCGGCGCGCCGCGCGGCGCGGTGATGCGGATTTTTCTGATGTGCGGCGCCTCGGTGGGCGTGGTGGGGACGGTGGTCGGGTGTCTGCTCGGCGTGCTGTTCTGCCTGAACATCCGCACCTTGCAGGACTGGGTGCAGGCGGCGACCGGCGTCGATGTGTTCAACCCGGAGGTCTATTACCTGACGCATCTGCCGGCGAAGCTGCAATGGGGCGAGGTGTCGCAGGTGGTGGTGATGGCGCTGGCGCTGTCGCTGCTGGCGACGCTGTATCCGAGCTGGCGGGCGGCGCGCACCGATCCGGTGGAGGCGCTGCGGCATGAGTGACGCGGCGGCCGAGTGCCATGACCGCAGGCCGGACGGCCGGAGGTCTGAATGCCGCGAGCAGAGGGCGCGGTAGGCGTGGACGCGCGGGCGGAGGTCGGGGGCGGGATGGCGCTGCCGGATGCGGGGCCTGCGGCGCTGGCGCTGGTCGGGGTCGAGCGCGTGTTTCGCACCGAGGCGGGGGCGTTGCCGGTGCTGCGCGGCGCGGACCTGGTGTTGCGGGCGGGGGAGATCGTGGCGCTGGTGGCGCCGTCCGGGTCGGGCAAGTCGACGCTGCTGCACCTGGCGGGGCTGCTGGAGCGGCCGGATGGCGGGACGGTGCTGATCGAGGGGCGGGATGCCGGGCGGCTCGCGGATGCCGAGCGCACCGCGATCCGGCGCGACCGGATCGGGTTCGTCTACCAGTTCCATCATTTGCTGGGGGAGTTCACGGCGCTCGAGAACGTGGTGTTGCCGCAGATGATCGCGGGGCGGCGGCGGCGGGAGGCGCGGGTGCGGGCGGCGGCGTTGCTGGGGGCGTTCGGGCTCGGGGCGCGGCTGGCGCATCTGCCGGGGAAGCTCTCGGGCGGCGAGCAGCAGCGGGTGGCGATCGCGCGGGCGATGGCGAATGCGCCGGGGGTGTTGCTGGCGGACGAGCCCACGGGGAATCTGGACACGCACACGGCGGCGGCGGTGTTCGAGGAGCT
>DATJSJ010000044.1:0-16458 GCA_035504175.1 Acetobacteraceae bacterium | reverse complement strand
ATGCAGCGCGTTCAGGATGAAGGGCAGCTCACCCTCGAACTGCACGTCCACCACCGCGCCGAGGATCTGCGTGATGCGCCCGACGACGTTGCTGCCGCTGCGGGTGCTTTCCATGGTCACTGACATCGCGTTCTGCTCCCCCTGGCGACCTGCGTCGCACGTATCAGAAAGAAAGGCCAGGGGCTTTGCCCCTGGACCCGCCGGGGCCCCGGACCCCATGACTTAAGTCAAAGGGGTGCAGGGGACGACTGTCTCCTGCCGGGGTCCAGGGGCAGCGCCCCTGGTCTTTGTCACACCGCCTCGGCGCCGGAAATGATCTCGATCAGTTCCTTGGTGATGTTCGCCTGGCGCGTCCGGTTGTAGTTCAGCGTCAGACGGTCGATCATCTCGCCGGCATTCCGTGTCGCGTTGTCCATCGCCGTCATGCGCGCGCCCTGCTCGCCGGCGGCACTCTCCAGCAGCGCACGGAAGATCTGGATCGCCAGATTTTGCGGCAGCAGACGGGCGAGGATCGTCTCCTCGTCGGGCTCGAACTCATAGATCGCGCGCGGGCCCTCTTGCGCCGCCTGTGTCTCCGGCGGCGGCAGCGGGATCACCTGCATCTCCGTGGGGATCTGCGAGATCACCGACTGGAAGCGGTTGTAGACCACCGTGCAGACATCGATCTCGCCGTCGGTCAGCAGCTTGGCGATCCGCTGCCCGATCTCCGCGGCATCGCTGAACTCGATGCGCTTGCGGCCGGCGAAGTTGATGTCGCCGGCCATCCGGTCGGAGAACTCGCGCCGGAGATAGTCGCGGCCCTTGCGGCCGACCGCCAGGATCCGGACCTGCTTGCCTTCCTGCTCCAGCCGCCGCGCCAGGTTGCGCGTGGTGCGGCCGACATTGGTGCTGAACGCGCCGGCCAGGCCGCGATCGGCGGTGATCGCGACCAGCAGATGCCGCCGGTCGTTGCCGGTGCCGACCAGCATCTGCGGCGCGGTCGGCGAGCCGGCGGCGCTGGCGGCCAGCGCCCCCAGCATCCGTTCCATCCGGTCGGCATAGGGGCGCGCCGCCTCCGCCTGGGACTGCGCCCGGCGCAGCTTGGACGCCGCCACCATCTTCATCGCGCTGGTGATCTTGCGCGTCGACTTGACGCTGTTGATGCGCGCGCGGAGGGCTTTGAGGCTGGGCATGACCGCGCCAGGGTCAGGTGAAGTGCTTGACGAAGTTGTCGAGGAACGCCGTCAGCTTCTTCTCGGTCTCCGGCTTGATCTCGCGGTCGGTGCGGATCGCGTCGAGAATACCCGACTCCCGCGCCCGCAGCTCGGAGCGAAGCTGCTGCTCGAACGCCGTCACCCGGCCGGTATCGACATTGTCGAGATAGCCGCGCGTGCCGGAGAAGATCACGGCGACCTGCTCTTCGACCGGCAACGGCTGGTATTGCGGCTGCTTCAAGAGCTCGGTCAGCCGCGCGCCGCGCGCCAGCAGACGCTGCGTGCTGGCGTCGAGGTCAGAGGAGAACTGCGCGAACGCCGCCATCTCGCGATACTGCGCGAGCTCGAGCTTGATGCGGCCCGCGACCTGCTTCATCGCCTTGATCTGCGCCGAAGAGCCGACGCGCGAGACCGAGAGGCCCACGTTCACCGCCGGGCGGATGCCGCGGAAGAACAGCTCCGTCTCGAGGAAGATCTGCCCGTCGGTGATCGAGATGACGTTGGTCGGAATGTAGGCCGAGACGTCGCCCGCCTGGGTCTCGATCACCGGTAGTGCGGTCAGCGAGCCGGCGCCGCGCGCGTCCGACATCTTCGCCGCCCGCTCCAGCAGCCGGGAGTGCAGGTAGAACACGTCGCCCGGATACGCCTCGCGTCCTGGCGGGCGGCGCAGCAGCAGCGACATCTGGCGGTAGGCGACGGCCTGCTTCGACAGGTCGTCATAAAAGATCACCGCGTGCATCTTGTTGTCGCGGAAGAACTCGCCCATGGCGCAGCCGGTATAGGGGGCGAGAAACTGCATCGGCGCCGGATCGGAGGCGGTCGCCGCGACGACGATGGAATACTCCATCGCCCCCTGCTCCTCGAGCGTGCGCACGAGCTGCGCCACGGTGGAGCGCTTCTGCCCGACCGCGACATAGATGCAGTAGAGCTTGCGGCTTTCGTCGTCGCCGGCGTTGATGCCCTTCTGGTTTATGATCGTGTCGATGATGACCGCGGTCTTGCCGGTCTGGCGGTCGCCGATGATCAGCTCGCGCTGGCCGCGACCGATCGGGATCAGCGCGTCGATCGCCTTCAGCCCGGTCTGCATCGGCTCGTGCACCGACTTGCGCGGAATGATGCCCGGCGCCTTGACCTCGACGCGGTGCCGCTCGGCGCCCTCGATCGGACCCTTGCCGTCGATCGGCTGGCCCAGCGCATCAACGACGCGCCCGAGAAGCTGCTTGCCGACCGGCACGTCGACGATCGAGCCGGTGCGGGTGACCGTGTCGCCCTCGCGGATCGCCCGGTCATCGCCGAAGATGACGATGCCGACATTGTCGGTCTCGAGGTTGAGCGCCATGCCGCGCAGCCCGGCATTGGGAAACTCGACGAGCTCACCCGCCATGACGTTCTGCAGCCCGAACACGCGCGCGATGCCGTCGCCGACCGACAGCACCTGACCGGTCTCGGCGACGTTCTGCTCGGTGTCGAACGCCGCGATCTGCTGCTTCAGGATCTCCGAGATCTCGGCGGGGCGGATCTCCATCAGGCGGCTCCCTTCATGGCGTGCTGCAGGCGCTGCAGCCGGGATTTCAGGCTGGTGTCATAGAGCCGGGCGCCGACCCGCACGACGAGCCCGCCGAGCAGGCTGGGATCGACCGCCTCTTCCATATGGACGTTGCCGTACCCGGCCTCGATGAGGCGCGCGCGCAGCTGGCTGCGCTGCACATCGTTCAGCGGATGGGCGGTCGTGACCTCGGCGGTGACGACACCGCGCTTCTGCGCCACCAGGGACGCGAAGGTGGCGACGATGCCGCGCAACGCCGCAAGGCGACGGTTGCTGGCGACCACGCCGACGAAATTCTGCACGATCTCGCCGAAGCCTTCCTGCGCCAGCACGGCCCGGGCCGCATTGCGCGCCTGGTTCAGATCGATCAGCGGACTGTGCATCAGGCGACGGAATTCCGGGCTCGAATCGATCAGCCGGCCCAGCGCTTCCATCTGCGCGATCACGGCATCGAGTTCGTGGCGTTCGTCGGCCAGTGCGTACAGCGCATTGGCGTAACGGTCCGCGAGGCCGCCGCCGAACGAAGTTGTCGCGCCATCCGAGGCCACGATCCCGGTCCGCCCCACCCCTGAACTGAACGGTCGGGCCTCTAGCATGGGGTCAACCCCCGCGCAACACGGGGGCCGGATGGGTCACGCGCCCCGGCGCCGCCCTGCCCCACCGGATGGTTGCGCCCGCCGGCTGGCCGATCCGTCAGAGGAACGAGACCGGGTCGACATCGACATCCACGCGCACCCCGCGGGGCACCGCCACCTGGTCCAGCCAGGTCCGGAGCAGCGGCTGCACCGCGATGTCGCGCCGCGTCTTGAGCAGCAGCCGGCGCCGGTGGCGCCCGCGCAGCACCGCGAGCGGCGCCGGCGCCGGACCGAGCACCGCCACCCCCTCGCCCGCCGGTGCGGTGCGGCCGAGCGCGCGCGCAGTCGCGTCCGCCGCCTCCCCCGTATCGGCACTGACGATCAGCGCGGCCAGCCGGCCGAACGGTGGCCAGTGGCCGGGCCGCCGCTCCTCGGCTTCGCGGCGCATGAAGGCGGCGAGATCGCCCTGCACCAGCGCCCGCATCACCGGATGCTCCGGGCTGAAGGTCTGCAACAGCACGCGGCCGGGCGCCTCGGCACGGCCGGCCCGGCCCGCGACCTGATGCAGCAACTGCACCGTGCGCTCGGCGGCGCGCAGGTCGCCGCCGGCCAGGCCGAGATCGGCATCGACGACGCCAACCAGCGTCAGATGCGGAAAGTGCCAGCCTTTGGCGACGATCTGCGTGCCGATGATGAGGTCGATCTCGCGCGCCGCGATCGCCGCCGCCGCCGCCGCGGCGGCATCCGGGCCCGGAATCGTATCGCTCGCCATCACCAGGCGCCGCGCCTCCGGGAAGGTCTCCGCCGCCTCGTCTGTGATCCGTTCCACACCCGGGCCTACCGGGGTGAGCGTATGATCCGCGTCACAGTTCGGGCAGTTCGGAGGAATGGGCTCCGCATGGCCACAATGGTGACACTGCAGCACGCGCCGTGCGCGATGCTCGACCAGCCAGGCCGTGCAGTTCGGACATTGCATCCGGTGCCCGCAGGCCCGGCACAGCGTCAGCGGCGCGAAGCCGCGACGGTTGAGGAACAGCATCACCTGCTCGCCTTGGGCGAGGGTGGCCCGCATCGCCTCGATCAGCGGCGGCGCGAGGAAGCGGCCGCGCTCGGGCGGCATCGCACGCAGATCGATCGCGGCGACGTCGGGCATCGCCGCCCCGGCATGTCGTGCCGCGAGCGTGAGGTGGCCGTAGCGCCCGGCCTCGACATTGGCGAGTGTTTCCAGGCTCGGCGTGGCGGAGACCAGGATCGCCGGCGCTTCCGACAGACGCGCCCGCACCACCGCCATGTCGCGCGCGTGGTAGATGACGCCGTCCTCCTGCTTGAACGCAGTCTCGTGCTCCTCGTCGACGACGACGAGGCCGAGATCGGGAAACGGCAGGAACAGCGCCGAGCGCGCCCCCACGACGACCGGCGCCGCGCCCTCCGCCACCGCCCGCCAGGTGGTGCGGCGGGTGCGCGCCGGCAGGTCGGAATGCCAGACCGCCGGAGCGACGCCGAAGCGCCGTTCGAAGCGCTCCAGCCACTGCGAGGAGAGCGCGATCTCCGGCAGCAGCACCAGCGCCTGGCGGCCCTGGCGCAGGCATTCGGCGACGGCCTCGAGATAGACCTCGGTCTTGCCCGACCCGGTGACGCCGTCGAGCAGATCGACCCGGAAGCGCTGCGCCGCCACCGCCGCGCGCAGATGCGCAGCGGCCGCCGCCTGGACCTGCGACAGGGCGGGTCCCGGATGCGCCGGATCCGGCCAGTCGAAGGCCGGCCCCACCGGCAGTGCGGCGGGGAGCAGCCATCCGGCATCCGCCATGCCGCGCACCGCGGCGGCGCCGACCCCGGCCGCGCGGGCAAGAGCCGCGGCGCTCCGTGGCCGGCCATCGGCGAGCACCGCGGCGATGCGCGCCCGCGCCGGGGTCAGCCGTCCGGCCTCCGGCGCGGCGGCGGCCAGCATCCAGCCGGTTCGTGCCGGCGCGACGCGCAGCAGGTTGACCCGCAGCGCCATCGCCAGCACTTCGCCGGGCGTCGCCAGCGTGTAGGCGGCGACCCAGTCGACGAACTTGCGCAGCGCCTCCGTCAGCGGCGGCGCATCGACCGCGGCGCTGACCGGCTTCAGCCGGGCATCCGGTACCGTGCGGTCCGTGGGGCCGTCCCAGACGACACCGATCTCCTCGCGCCGGTTCAGCGGCACGAGCACGATATCGCCGGGCGCTGCGGCCATCCCGGTGGGAATACTGTAATCGAACGGACCGCGAAACGGATAAGGAAGAAGAACCGGCCGTCGCTGCGCCGCAATACTGTGGCCGGCCCGCATCACCGGGCGAGAGCCGTCGCGCGACGATGGCGCCGCCATTCGCCCATCCACTTCCTGCTCACGGCTCTGTCATGTATGTTGTCGGGCGCTTCTGGCACGTATAACCCGATACTCTTTGGTCTGCGGACCCGGCATATGAACTTCGTCTTGGATGCCGCTGAAACGACCGGGTCGCAAGGGCCGGGCAGCTTTTCAGCCAACCAGCGCTATCGTCCCGTGGCGAGCCGCCGCGTCTGCGGCCGGCTGGCCACGGCCTCCCCAGCTGTCCGCCCGCCCGCGGCAGCGCCGCCACCGCCCGACATGGAGAGGCCATTATGAGAGGCGTTCAAGCAGCGGTTGATCCCGACCTCGCGGATGAGGTCGCGGCCTTTCTTCGCAGCAATCCGAATTTCCTGGCCGACAACCCGGATCTCTATCGTGTCCTCACGCCGCCGGTGCGGGTGCACGGCGAAGTCCTGACCGACCACATGGTCGCGATGATCCGCGCCGAGCGGGCGCAGTCGGCTGCCCTGGCGATGCGCGCGGACGGCGTGGTGGCCGCCGGGCGGGCCGCGGCCGGTCTCGCCGAACGCGTGCAGGAGGCGGTGCTGGCGCTGATGAGTGCGGCTGATCCGCTGGAATGGGTGGAGGCGGAGTTGCCGGGCCTGCTCGGCCTCGATGCCGCTTCGGTGTGCGTGGAGCGCTACCAGGCTTCCACCCGGCGGCTGCCGGCCGGCATGATCAAGCGGCTGCTGGACGGGCGCGACGTGGTGTTCCGTGACCGACCGGGCGATGCGGCCTTGATCCACGCCGAGGCGGCGGCGCTGGCGCGACAGGACGCGCTGGTGCGCGTGCCGGGCACGGCGCCGGCGATGCTGGCGCTCGCGGTGCGTGGCCGCTCGGTGCTGAACCCGAAGCAGGGGGCTGGCGGGCTGGCCTTCCTCGGGCGTGCCCTTGGCAAGGCAATCCATCTCGGTTGAGCCCGTCGCCGGGCTGTCCGCTGCCGCTGCGCGCGACGCCTTTCTCGACTGGCTGGCGCGCGAGCGGCGGTGCAGCCCGCTCACCGTCGCCGCCTATGGCCGCGACGTCGATGCCTTCCTTGGCTTCCTGACCGTGCATGGCGGCGCCGAGCCCGATCTCGCTGCCCTGCAGACGCTGCGCCAGGCGGATCTTCGGGCCTGGCTTGCGGCCCAGGCAGAGGACGGTGCCGGCAATGCCACCCGTTCGCGCCACCTCTCGGCGGTGCGCAGCTTCTTCCGCTTCCTCGCCCGGCGCCACGGCGTCACCAACCCGGCGGCGAGGCTGCTTGCGTCGCCGCGGGCACGCCGGCCGCTGCCGCGACCGCTCGCGCCGGCCGAAGCGATCGCGGTCGCACAGGAGATCGACGTCGCCAGCGCACCGGCGCTGCAGGCGCGCGACGTCGCGCTGTTCACCCTGCTCTACGGCTGCGGCCTGCGCATCGCCGAGGCGCTGGCGCTCGACGTGCGCGATGCGCCGCTGCCCGACAACACGGCGCCGTTGCGCGTGCAGGGCAAGGGATCGAAGCAGCGGGAGGTGCCGGTGCTGCCGGCGGTGCGGGCGGCGATCGCCGCCTGGCTGCGCCTGCATCCCGATCGGCGACCGGAGGCGCCGCTATTCCTCGGCGCGCGCGGCGCCCGGCTCGATCCGGGCGTGGCGCAGCGCGCGATGCGGCAATGGCGCCGCCTCTCCGGCCTGCCGGAGCATGCGACGCCGCATGCGTTGCGCCATTCCTTCGCGACGCATCTGCTGGCGGGCGGGGCCGATCTGCGGGCGATCCAGGATCTGCTCGGCCATGCCAGCCTCTCGACCACGCAGCGCTACACGGCGCTGGACCAGGAGCGGCTGCTGGCGGTCTGGCAGGCGGCGCATCCGCGCGCACGCCGCGGATAGGGCCTGCGGCGGGATCGTCGGAGCCGGTTGCGCTCGCTCACGGGCGATGGGCTGGAAGCGGGGCAGGTGGCCCGCGCCGCGGATGCGACGAGAGCCACCCTTCCACCGAAAACGCCGGCTGAAATCGGGGTAACCAGAGCGGAAAAGGGGGACGCCGAGGAATGCCAGTCACGGTGCAATGACGCCGTTATAACGTACGCGCGCAGGCAGGCAAGACCCTTGCACGCCGTATCACACCCGCTTCGCATGAAGATTCGGTATGGCCGCGCCCCACCGCATGCCCGGGATCCCCCCCGCGCCGGTGGCGCGGGAGAGCGGATCAGACGGCGTCGCGCCGCCGTTCCGCCAGCCGCGCCGCGAGCCGGATCGACTCCAGCAGGCTGACCGGGTCGCCCCGTCCCTCGCCGGCAATGTCGAAGGCGCTGCCGTGATCGGGTGAGGTGCGGATGATCGGCAGGCCGAGCGTCACGTTGACCGCCCGCGCCATGTCGAGCGTCTTGACCGGGATCAGCGCCTGATCGTGCACCATGCAGATCGCAACGTCGTAGCGGGCCCGGGCGGCCGGGGTGAACATGGTGTCGGGCGACCAGGGACCGCTCGCGAGGACGCCCTCCGCCTGCAGCGCCGCCACCGCCGGGGCAATGATGTCCCCCTCCTCCGCGCCCATCACCCCCTGCTCGCCGGCATGCGGGTTGAGCCCGGTGACGGCCAGTCGCGGATTTGCGATGCCGAAATCCTGGCGCAGCGCCGCCGCGGTGGTGCGCGCCACGCCGATGATCGCCGCCGGGTTGAGCCCCGCGATCGCCTCGCGCAGCGAGAGGTGGATGGTAACCGGGACGACGCGCAGCGCCGGGCATGCCAGCATCATCACCGGCGCCGGCGCCCCGGTGATCGCGCCGAGGAATTCGGTGTGGCCCGGATAGGCGAAGCCGCCGACCCGCAGCGTCGTCTTGCTCACCGGATTGGTCACCAGCCCGGCGACCGCCCGCTCCACCGCGAGCCGCCCGGCGAGCTCGATACTGGCGATCGCCGCCGCGGCTTTCGCGTCGCCGGGCGCATCGCCGGCGACGCGCACCGGCAGCACCGGCAGCGCCTCGGCGAAGACCGGCGCCGCCTGCTCCGGCGAGGTGACGACGCGCAGCGGCAGCGACGGGTCGATCGCCGCCAGCCGCTCCGGATCATCCAGCGCCACGAAGGTCGGGCCGGTGGCGCGCAGCGCCCGCCAGGCCTGCACCGTCAGCGCCCCGCCGATGCCGGCAGGATCGCCCATGGTCACGGCCAGTATGCGCACGGTCATGGCCGGGCCTTCCGGATCAGATATGCAGCGCCCGGCCGTCCGCGGCGAGTGCTGCCTCCTTCACCGCTTCCTCCAGTGTCGGATGCGCGTGGCAGGTGCGGGCGACGTCCTCGGCACTGGCACCGAACTCGATCGCGAGTGTGATCTCACCGATCAGCGTACCGGCCTCCGGGCCGATGATGTGTGCGCCGAGGATGCGGTCGGTCCCCTTCTCGGCGAGGATCTTCACGAACCCGTCGGTGTCGCCCATGGCGCGGGCACGGCCGTTGGCGGTGAAGGGGAACTTGCCGACGGTGTATTCGATGCCGGCCTGCTTGAGCTCCTCCTCGGTGCGCCCGACCGCGGCCACTTCCGGCCACGTGTAGACGACGCCGGGAATCGCGTCGTAGTTCACGTGCCCGGCCTGGCCGGCTAGGATTTCCGCCACCGCGACGCCCTCGTCCTCGGCCTTGTGCGCCAGCATCGGCCCGGCGATGACGTCGCCGATCGCGTAGATGCCGGCGACGTTGGTCGCGTAGTGCGGATCGACCTTGACCCGCCCGCGCTCATCGGTCGCGACGCCGATCTCCGCCAGGCCGAGCCCGTCGGTCACCGCGCGCCGGCCGATCGCGACCAGCACGACATCGGTGTTCATGGTGCTGGCCTCGCCGCCCTGGGCCGGCTCGAGCGTCAAGGTGACGCCGTCATTGCCGCGCACCGCACCGGTGACCTTGGTGCCGAGCCGGAACTTGATCCCCTGGCGGGTCAGGATGCGCTCGAACGACTTGGCGATCTCGGCGTCCATGCCCGGCACCAGCCGGTCGAGGAACTCGACCACCGTCACCTCGGCGCCGAGGCGGCGCCAGACGCTGCCGAGTTCGAGCCCGATATAGCCGCCGCCGATCACCACCAGGCGCTTCGGCACCGCGCCGAGGGCGAGCGCGCCGGTCGAGGTCACGATCGCCTGCTCGTCGACATCGACCGCCGGCAGCGGGATGCTCCCGCTGCCGGTCGCAATCACGATGTGCTTCGCCTCGTACTCGGTGCCGTCGACCGCGACGCGGCCCGGGGCCGCGATGCGCGCCGTACCCTTGAGCCAGGTGACGTGGTTCTTCTTGAACAGGAACTCGACGCCGCGCACGTTCGCGGTCACCACATCGTCCTTGCGCGCCATCATCCGCGCCAGGTCGAGCTTGACGCCATCGACCACCACGCCGTGCGCCGCGAAGGCATGGCCGGCTTCCTGGAAGTTCTCCGAGGATTGCAACAGCGCCTTGGACGGGATGCAGCCGATGTTGAGGCAGGTGCCGCCGAGCGTCGCCCGCTTCTCGACGCAGGCGACCTTCATGCCGAGCTGGGCGGCACGCAGCGCGCAGACATAGCCGCCCGGACCAGCGCCGATCACGATGAGATCGAAGGCCTCGGCCATCGCTCAGAGATCCAGCAGCAGGCGGCGCGGGTCTTCGACGCCTTCCTTGACGCGGACCAGGAACGACACCGCCTCCTTGCCGTCGACGATGCGATGATCGTAGCTCAGCGCCAGATACATCATCGGCCGCGCCTCGATCTTGCCGCCGATCACCATCGGCCGCTCCTGGATCTTGTGCATGCCGAGAATGCCCGATTGCGGCGGGTTGAGGATCGGCGTCGACATCAGCGAGCCGTAGATGCCGCCATTGGTGATGCTGAACGTGCCGCCGGTCAGCTCCTCCAGCTTCAGCGCGCCGTCGCGGGCGCGGCGGCCGTAGTCGGCGATGCCGCGCTCGATCTCGGCGAAGCTCATCCGGTCGGCATCGCGCAACACCGGCACGACCAGCCCCTGCGGGCCGCCGACGGCGATGCCCATGTGCACGAAGTTCTTGTAGACGATCTCGTCGCCGTCGATCTCGGCGTTGACCGCAGGGAATTCCTGCAGCGCTGCGCAGCAGGCGCGGACGAAGAACGACATGAAGCCGAGCCGCGCGCCCTGGTGCTTCTTCTCGAATGCCTCGCGGTATTCGGCCCGGAACGCCATCACCGCCGCCATGTCCACCTCGTTGAAGGTGGTGAGCATGGCGGCGTTGTTCTGCGCCTCCTTCAGCCGTGCGGCGATGGTGCGGCGCAGCCGCGTCATCCGCACCCGCTCCTCACGCGAGTCGGCGGGGCGCGGCGCGGCTGCAGCGGCAGGCGCCGCCGGGGCCGCGACCGGCGCCGGGCGACCGACGAAGGCGAGCACGTCGCCCTTGGTGATGCGGCCATCCTTGCCGCTGCCCGGGCCGATCTGTTCGGCCGAGACCCCCTGCTCGGTCATCAGTTTCGCGGCGGCCGGCAGCGGTGCATGCGCCTGGCGCGGCTCGGCAGCACTCGAAGCGGCCCCGTGCGCCGCGACATCGGCCGGGGGCGTCGCCGGGCGCGACACCGGCCCGCGCGGGCTCGGCGGCGGATTGATGCCGGGCGGGGGATTGGCGGCCGGGGCGGCGGCCGTACGCACCGCGCCGCCCGCAGCCGACGGCGCGTTGCCCGCAGGCGCGGCCGGCGGCGTGCCGGCGGGCCGCGCCGGCGCGACGGAGGCAGTACCGCCGCCCGCTTCCAGCCGGCCGAGCACCGCACCGACCTCGACCTCGGCGCCCTCGCCGGCCGCGATCTCGGCGAGCGTGCCGGCCTCCGGGGCGTTCACCTCAACCGTGACCTTGTCGGTCTCGAGCTCGACGAGCGGCTCATCGGCGGCCACCGCCGCGCCCGCCTGCTTCAGCCAGCGTGCCACGGTCGCGGAGGTGACGCTCTCGCCGAGCGTCGGAACCTTGATCTCGGTCGCCATGACTCTCCCTATCTCCCCAGGGGCAGCGTCGGTTTGCGCAGCGTCAGGCGGCCCGGGCCGGCACCCGGTTCAGGCTCCGAGCGCCTCGCGTACCAGCGCCGCCTGCTGTGCGGCATGCGTTTTCGCGAGCCCCGTGGCCGGGCTCGCCGCCGCGTCGCGGCCGACATAGCGTGGCCGGCCGCCGGCATGGCCGATCGCGGACAATACCGCCTCGATGCGGCGATCGACGAAGGTCCAGGCGCCCATGTTCTCGGGCTCCTCCTGGCACAAGAACACCGCCGCCTTCGGATAGGCGCGCAGCGCCTGCGCCAGCGCCTTTTCCGGGAATGGGTACAGCTTCTCCAGCCGGAGGATCGCGACCCGGTCGAGCCCCGCCTCCCGCCGCGCCGCCAGCAGGTCGTAATAGACCTTGCCGCTGCACAGCACGACGCGCTCCACCGCGTCGGGCGCCGCGATCGGATCGATCTCCGGGATCAGGTAACGGAACGCGCTGCCTTCCGCCATCTCGGCCAGGGTGGAGACGGCCAGCTTGTGCCGCAGCAGGCTCTTCGGCGTCATCACCACCAGCGGCTTGCGGAAGTTGCGCTTCAACTGCCGCCGCAGCGCGTGGAAATAGTTCGCCGGCGTCGTGATGTTGCAGACCGTCATGTTGCGCTCGGCGCAGAGCTGCAGATAGCGCTCCAGTCGCGCCGAGGAATGCTCCGGCCCCTGCCCCTCATAGCCGTGCGGCAGCAGCAGGGTCAGGCCCGACATCCGCAGCCACTTGGTCTCGCCGCTGGCCAGGAACTGGTCGATGATCACCTGCGCGCCGTTGGCGAAATCGCCGAACTGCGCCTCCCACAGCACCAGCGTGTGCGGATCGGCCAGGCTGTAGCCGTATTCGAAGCCGAGCACGCCGGCTTCCGACAGCAGCGAATTGAAGAGCTCGATCCGCGCCTGCTTCTCGGTGATGTTGTTCAGCGGCACGTATTCGTTCTGCGTCGTCTGGTCGACCAGCACGCCGTGCCGCTGGCTGAACGTGCCGCGCTGCGTGTCCTCGCCGGACAACCGCACGCGATGGCCCTCCAGCAGCAGCGAGCCGAAGGCGAGCCCTTCCGCCGTCGCCCAGTCGATCCCCTCGCCGCTCTCGATCATCTGTCGCTTGGCTTCGAGCTGGCGCGCGATCTTCGGATTGACGTCGAACGTCTCCGGCACGGTCGCGAGCGCCGCGCCGATCCGGTGCAGCGTTGCCCGCGGCACCGCCGTCGCCTCCTCGGCGCGCTCCTCCTCCTGGTCCGCCTGCTTCAACCCGGACCAGTGCCCCTCGAGCCAGTCGGCCTTGTTCGGGCGATAGGACTGCGCCGCCTGGAAGGCGGATTCCAGGGTGGCGGCAAATTCGTCCCACAGCGCCTGCGCCGCCTCCGCCGTCATCGTGCCTTCGGCAACCAGGCGTTCGGCATAGAGATGCCGCGTCGTCTTCTGCCGCCGGATGGCGCGATACATGATCGGCTGGGTGAAGGCCGGCTCGTCGGTCTCGTTGTGGCCGTGCCGGCGGTAGCAGACGATGTCGAGCACGATGTCGCTGCCGAAGCGCATGCGGTATTCGGCGGCGAGGCGGGCGCAGAACAGCACCGCCTCCGGGTCGTCGCCGTTCACGTGCAGAATGGGCGCCTGGATGGACTTCGCCACATCGGTGCAATAGAGTCCGGAATAGGCGTGCGCCGGGACGGTGGTGAAGCCGATCTGGTTGTTGACGATCAGATGCACCGTGCCGCCGGTGCGGTAGCCGATCAACTGGCTCATCGCCAGCGTCTCGTAGACCAGGCCCTGCCCTGCGAAGGCGGCATCGCCGTGGATCAGGATGCCCATCACCGATCGTCGCTCGCGCGTGTCGCCGGCCATGTCCTGGCGCGCACGGACCTTGCCGACCACCACCGGATCGACCGCCTCCAAATGCGACGGGTTCGGTTGCAGCGACAGATGCACCTTGTGCCCGGCGATCTCGACATCGGTCGAGGTGCCGAGATGGTATTTCACGTCGCCCGAGCCCTGCACATCGTCCGGCTGCGACGAGGCGCCGCCGAACTCGCTGAACACCGCCGTGAATGGCTTGCGCACCACGTTGACCAGCGTGTTCAGACGGCCGCGATGCGGCATGCCGACCGCGATCTCCGTGACGCCGCCGGCCGCAACCCTCTCGATGATCGCATGCAGCGCCGGGATCGTGACCTCGCCACCCTCGAGCCCGAAGCGTTTCGTCGTGAGGTATTTCTTCTGGCAGAACGCCTCGAACCCCTCGGCCTCGGTCAGCTGCCGCAGGAGGTCGCGCTTCTCGGCCGCATCGAACGCACCGCGCCACGGCGCGCCTTCGACCTGGCGCTGAATCCAGGCCTTCTGGCCGGGATCCTGGATGTGCATGAACTCGACGCCGATCGAGCCGCAATAGGTCTCGCGCAGGATCGCCGAGATCTCGCGGATCGTCGCGGTCTCGCGGCCCAGCACGTTGTCGATGAAGATCGGCCGGTCATAGTCGGCCTCGGTGAAGCCGTAGGTCAGCGGGTCGAGCTCGGGATGCGGCTTGGGCACCTGCAGTCCGAGCGGGTCGAGCCGCGCCTCCAGATGGCCGCGCACGCGATAGGCGCGGATCAGCATCAGCGCCCGCAGGCTGTCGACCACCGCCGCCCGCACCTGGCTGGGCGTGGCGCCGCCCGCAGCCGGCGTCGGGGCGGCCGCAACCTCGCGCACCCGCGGCGCCCAGGAGGCGCCCGAGGCGTCGGTCAGGACCGCGCGGGCCTCGTCGTTCAGGGCGCCGAACAGTTCGGCGAAACTCTCGTCGACGGATCCGGGATCGGACACCCAGCGGGCATAGAGATCGGCAAGAAACGCCGCATTGGCGCCGCTGAAAGCGGTCACAAGCAGATCGACGCCGGCCATTGCAATCCTCTCCGTGTCCCGACGGGCCGAGACTCCGGCCGCCAGGTCTTATCCGCCCCGCAGAGTTAACACGATCCTCTGCGACCGCCAGACCGACGCACACACGGGGAGGGTTGCCGGGGCCGCATGGGAGGGAGGAAGGAAGGCCAGGGGCTCTGCCCCTGGACCCCGCCAGAAGGCAGTCGCCTTCTGGACATCCATTCGTTTGGGTCTTTGGTAGAGGGGGCGCGTCGAGGACTGCCCCACTGCCGAGGTTGCGCCCCCTCTACCAAAGACCCAGTCAAGGGTTTCCAAAGGGCGACTGCCGTTTGGCGGGGGTCCAGGGGGAAGCGCCCCCTGGCCTTGCCTCGCTACCCCGCCAGGGCCCGGACCATCGTACTGCCGAGTGCCGCCGGCGTCTCGGCGACGTGGATGCCTGCCTCGCGCATCGCCTCGACCTTCGCGGCCGCCGTATCGCGGCCGCCGCTGATCACCGCTCCGGCATGGCCCATCCGCCGCCCGGCCGGCGCGGTCGCACCGGCAATAAAGCCGACCACCGGCTTTTGGCTCTTCTCGCGGGCGAGGAACTCGGCGGCGTCGATCTCGCTCTGCCCGCCGATCTCGCCGATCATAACGATCGCCTCGGTTTCCGGGTCGCCGAGGAACATCTCCAGCACCTCGATGAAATCGGTGCCCTTCACCGGGTCGCCGCCGATGCCGACGCAGCTCGACTGGCCGAGCCCGGCCGCCGTGGTCTGCGCCACCGCCTCGTAGGTCAGCGTGCCGGAGCGGGAGACGATGCCGATCTTGCCCCGCCGGTGGATGTGGCCGGGCATGATGCCGATCTTGCAGGCCTCCGGCGTGATCACGCCGGGGCAATTCGGCCCGATCAGGCGCGAGCGCGACCCGTCCAGCGCCCGCTTCACCCGCACCATGTCCAGCACCGGAATGCCCTCAGTGATGCAGACGATGAGGGGGATTCTGGCGTCAATCGCCTCGAGGATCGCGTCGGCGGCGAAGGGCGGCGGCACGTAGATGCCGGACGCGGTCGCGCCCGTGGCGGCGACCGCCTCGGCCACGGTGTCGAACACCGGCAGGTCGAGATGGGTCTCCCCGCCCTTGCCGGGGGTGACGCCGCCCACGACTTTGGTGCCGTAGGCGATCGCCTGCTCGGAATGAAACGTGCCCTGGGCGCCGGTGAAGCCCTGGGTGAGCACCCGCGTCTCGGCATCGACCAGGATCGCCATCAGCCGGCCTCCTTCACCGCCGCGACCACTTTCTCGGCCGCGTCCGCCAGGTTGTCGGCGGCGATGATCGGCAGGCCCGACCGTGCCAGGATGCCCTTGCCGAGCTCCACGTTGGTGCCTTCCAGCCGCACCACCAGCGGCACGTTCAGGCTGACCTCCCGCGCCGCCGCCACCACGCCCTCGGCGATCACGTCGCAGCGCATGATGCCGCCGAAGATGTTGACCAGGATGCCCTCGACGTTCGGATCGGACAGGATGATCTTGAACGCCGCCGTCACCCGCTCTTTGGTCGCGCCGCCACCCACGTCGAGGAAGTTCGCCGGCTCCGCGCCGTAGAGCTTGATGATGTCCATGGTGGCCATGGCGAGGCCGGCGCCGTTGACCATGCAGCCGATCGTCCCGTCCAGCGCCACGTAGCTGAGCCCGTGCCTCGCGGCCTCGAGTTCCTTCGGATCCTCCTCCGCCTCGTCGCGCAGCTTTTCGAGATCGGGGTGGCGGAACAGCGCGTTGTCGTCGAAGCTGACCTTGGCATCGAGCGCCAGCACGTCGCCGGCCCCGGTCACCACCAGCGGATTGATCTCGACGATGGCGCAGTCCAGCGCCGTGAACGCGTTGTACAGCGCCTGGACGAAGCGGCTGAAGGTCGCGACCTGCTTGCCCTTCAGCCCCAGCCCGAAGGCGAGTTTGCGCGCGTGAAAGCTGGAGACGCCGGTCGCCGGATCGATCGGGGCGCG
>DATJSJ010000043.1:0-14563 GCA_035504175.1 Acetobacteraceae bacterium | reverse complement strand
GCCGTCCAGGCGGATGCTGCCCGCATCCGCCTGGTAGACGCCAGTCAGGATCTTCACCAGCGTCGACTTGCCGGCACCGTTCTCCCCGACCAGCGCCGTCACTTCGCCGGCGTAGAGGTCGAGCGCGCCCGAGGCGAGGGCATGCACGCCGGCGAAGGACTTGGCGACGCCGCTGAGGCGAAGGATCGGCTCGGCCATGGTGGGAGTCAGAAGATCTTCGCGTACTGGTCGACGTTGGCCTTGGTGAAGATCATCGGCTTGGCCATCGCGCCGACACCCTTGTCGTCGAAGGTGACGCTGCCGACGCGGCCGATCTTCATCGTGGTGTTCGGCCCGCCCTTCTCGCCGCGCACCAGCCCGACCGCGATGTAGGTGATCGAGTAGCCGAGATCGACCGGATTCCAGACCGCGAATTCCGGCACCGATCCGGCATGCACGTGGCCCGCCAATTCCGACGGCAGGCCGAGCCCGGTCACCTCGACCTTGCCGACCAGATGCTGGTCCTCCACCAGCTTGCCGGCGGCGACGATGCCGACCGAGGTCGGCGCGACGATCACCTTGAGGTCGGGATATTGCTGCAGCAGCGCCGCCGCCTCGCGATAGGATTTGTCGGCGAGATCGTCGCCGTAGACCGTCGCGACCAGGTCGAGACCGGGATGCTGGGGCAGCACCTGCTTCATCTCGGCGATCCAGGCATTCTGGTTCGTCGCCGTCGAGGCACCCGACAGGATCGCGATCTTCCCCTTCCCGTGGCACAGATCGTCCGCCATCTGCACGCAGGTCTGGCCGATCAGGGCGTCGGAGGACGGGGCGAGATGCACGATCCGCCCGGGCGGGGCGATCGCGGAATCATAGGAGACGATCTTGATCCCGCGCTGCATCGCCTTCTTGCAGGCCGGCACCAGCGCGTCCGGGTCGACGGCGGAGATCGCGATCGCGTCGAGGTGCTGGTCGATCAGCGCGTTGATGATCTCGATCTGACCCTCGGCGGTTGGCACGGTCGGGCCGGTGAAGATCACCTCGACATCGCCGAGCTCCGCCGCCGCCTGCTTGGCGCCGGTGTCGCAGGCGACGAAATAGGCGTTGCCCAGCCCCTTGGCGACCAGACCCATGCGCACGCGCTTCGCCGCCTGCGCCCTCGGCACGAACGGCGTGGCAAGGGCCGCGGCGGCACCGGCGGCGAGCAGGCTTCGTCTTTGCAGCATCGTCGTGTCCGTCCCTTCAGAAGATCTTCGCGTATTTCTCGATGTTCGACTTGTCGAAGATGGTCGGCTTGCCCATCACCCCGACGCCCTGCGCGTCGAAGGCGATCTTGCCCATGCGCCCGGCATCGATCGTGGTGTTCGGGCCGCCGGCGGCGCCGCGCGCCAGCCGCACCGCGATCTCGCAGGTCGTGTAGCCGAGATCGATCGGGTTCCAGATCGCGAATTCCTTGACCGTGCCATTCTCGACATGGCCGATCAGTTCCGACGGCAGCCCGAGCCCGGTCACGATCACCTTGCCAGACAATCCGGCATCCTCGACTGCCTTGGCGCCGGCGACGATGCCGACCGAGGTCGGTGCCATGATCACGGCGAGATCGGGGTGCTCCTTCAGCAGCGCCTGCGTCTCGCGATACGACTGGTCGGCAAGGTCGTTGCCGTAGACGATGCCCACCAACGTCAGGTTCGGATAGTTCGGCAGCACCTTCTTCATCTGCGCGATCCAGGCATTCTGGTTCGTCGAGGTCGGCGTCGCCGACAGCACCGCGAACTTGCCCTTCGCGCCCGGCGCGCAATCGGCGACGAGCTGGGCACAGGTCTGGCCGATCAGCGCGTCCGAGGACGGTGCGAGGTGCACGATGCGTCCGCCCGGACCGACGGCGCTGTCATAGGAGATCACCTTGATGCCGCGCTGAATCGCCTTCTTGCAGGCGGGCACCAGCGCATCGGGATCGTTGGCGGAGACGGCCATCGCATCGACGTGCTGCGCGGTCAGTTCGTTGATGATCTCGATCTGGCCCTCGGCGGTGGTGGTGGTCGGGCCGGTGAAGATCACCTTGACCTGGCCGAGCTGCTCGGCCGCCTCATCCGCACCCTTGTGCACGGCATCGAAGAAGCCGATGCCCAGCGCCTTGGTGACCAGCCCGAAGCGTACGGGCTTCTCCGCCGCGAGCGCGGCGCGCCAGCCCGGCAGGGCGGCGGCGGCCGCACCGGCGGCAACTCCGGTCAGAAGCGTTCTGCGTTCCATCCGTCTCTCTCCCATGGTTGCCGCGCTGCGGCGGCTTGCAACTTCGTGGCCCGGGCGCGTGGGCGGCCCGGTGGTGTCTCAGGTGTGGTGTCGTCTCAGGCAACCTGCTCCAGCGCCTCGGGCGCCTCGGACCGGGCGACGATCACCTCGATCCCGGCGGCGCGGAAGACCTGCAGATCCTCCTCGCGCGCGCCGTCATCGGTGATCAGCGTGTGGATGCGGTCGAGCCCGGCCAGCACCATCGCCGAGCGCTGCCGCAGCTTGCGGCCGTCCGCCATCACCACCAGGCGCTCGGCGCGCTCGATCAGCCGCGCCATGGCCTGCACGATCATCGGGTCGGTCTCCATCACGCCGAAGCGGTTGATGCCGTGGCAGCCCATGAACAGATGGCTGGCCCAGAAGCGCGTGCTGACGTCGCCCGGAAACGGGCTCAGCACCAGATTGTGCTCGCGGAAGATCGTGCCGCCCGGCAGCGTGATCCGGTTGCGGCTGCGCGACAGCAGCAGCATCGCGACCGGGATGGAGTTGGTCAGGATGTCGAGGTCGCGATCGGTCAGGAACTCCGCCATCGCGAAGGCGGTGGTGCCGCCGCCGATGATGATGCTCTCGCCGTCACCGATCATGTCCGCCGCGGCCCGCGCGATCGCCCGTTTCTGCGGCGCCGCGATGGCGCGGGAGAGGGCGAAGGGCATGCCGACGAGATGCGCCTGGTGGCGGGGATGCACCGCCTCGGCGCCGCCGCGCACCCGCTTGACCTCGCCGCGCTCAGCCAGCGCCCCGATGTCGCGCCGCACCGTCGCCTCCGAGGCGCCGATCAGCTCGACCAGGTCGGCGACGCTGACGATCGAGCGTTCCTCGACCAGGCGCAGGATCAGGCTGTGACGTTCGCGCTCCAGCACGCCGGTCGCTTCCCCTTATCGGTCCCGCGCGCAGGCGGGCCATCGTTCCCATCAGGAGAGAGCAGCGCCGCGCAGAAGTCAACCGCCCCTGCGCGTCGGCGATCGGATTTGGCGGTTCATGATTGATCTGGCGCGGGCGGCGCGGTAAGCGAGCCGCAGCGCCCGCAGAGACGGGCCGCCCGCCGCCGGCGCGCCGTCCGGCCCGGGCCGCCAGGAGGAGGTCGTCGCATGGATTCCATCGCCGATACAGCGCTGCTGGAAAACCGCTGGAACGCGGCGCATGCCGCCTCGCTGTCGCCGCAGGCGTGCCTGCTCTACCGCTCCAACCTGCTCGGCGCCGACAAGCGCATCACCAACTACGGCGGCGGCAACACCTCCTCCAAACTCGCCATGCGCGACCCGCTCACCGGCGAGGAGGTCACGGTGCTCTGGGTCAAGGGCTCGGGCGGCGATCTCGGCACGATGCGGCTCGACGGTTTCGCAACCCTGTACCTCGACCGGCTGCTGGCGCTGCAATCGCGCTATACCGGACCGGCAGACGAGGATGCGATGGTGGCGCTCTATTCGCACTGCACCTTCGACCTCAATCCGCGCGCGACCTCGATCGACACGCCGCTGCACGGGCTGATCCCGTATCCGAATGTCGATCACGTGCATCCCGACGCGATCATCGCGATCGCCGCCTCGGCCGACAGCCGAGCGCTGACGCGCGAGATCTTCGGCGATGCGATCGGCTGGCTGCCCTGGCGGCGCCCGGGCTTCGAGCTCGGCGTCTGGCTGCAGCGCTTCGTGCGCGAGAACCCCAAGGCCCGCGGCGTGGTGCTCGAGGCGCACGGGCTGTTCACCTGGGGCGCGACGCAGCAGGAATGCTACGAGACCACGATCGCCACGATCAACCGCGCGATCGCCTTCCTCGCGGCGCGCGGCCGCGGCGTCGCTGCGTTCGGCGGCGAGCGTGTGCAGGCGCTCGATTCGTCGCGACGGCGCGAGATTGCCGCGGCGCTGATGCCGCGTATCCGCGGACTGGCCGGCGAGAGTGCGCCGAAGATCGGTCATTTCGACGATGCCGGGCCGGTGCTGGATTTCGTGTGCAGCGCTGAGCTGCCGGGCCTGGCGCCGCTCGGCACGTCCTGCCCCGATCATTTCCTGCGCACGAAGATCCGTCCGCTGGTGCTGGAGTTCGATCCGGCGCGGCAGAGTGCGGAGGATCTGCTGCCGCGTCTCGCGCCGGCGATCGAGGCGTATCGGCACGATTACGCCGCCTACTACGAGCGCTGCCGGCATCCGGGGTCGCCGTCGATGCGCGACGCCAATCCGGTGATCTATCTCGTGCCTGGCGTCGGCATGATCAGCTTCGCCGGCGACAAGGCGACCGCGCGCATTGCGGCGGAGTTCTATCTGAACGCGATCAACGTCATGCGCGGCGCCTCGCTCGTCTCCGCCTATCGGGGATTGCCGGAGCAGGAGGCGTTCGACATCGAGTACTGGCAGCTCGAGGAGGCGAAGCTGCAGCGCATGCCGAAGCCGAAAGCACTGGCCGGGCGCGTTGCGCTGATCACCGGCGGCGCCGGCGGCATCGGCATGGCGACGGCGCGGCGGCTGATGGCGGAGGGCGCCTGCGTCGTGATCTGCGACATCGATCGAGACGCGCTTGCGGAGGCCCGGACGGCGCTGGCGCGTGAGAGCGGCGCCGACAGTGTCGCCGCCTGCTGGGTGGACGTGACCGAGGAGGGTGCGGTTGCGGCGCTGTACCGCGAGGCGGCGGTTGCTTTCGGCGGCATCGATATCTGCGTCTCCAACGCCGGCATTGCCTCGGCGAGCCCGGTCGCGGAGACCAGTCTCGCCCTGTGGCGGCGCAACCAGGACATCCTCGCCACCGGCTACTTCCTCGTGGCGCGCGAGGCGTTCCGGCTGATGCAGGCGCAGGGACGAGGCGGCTCGATCGTGTTTATCGGCTCGAAGAACGCACTCGTACCGTCGGCCGGGGCGGCGGCGTATTGCGCCGCCAAGGGCGCGGAGTTGCAGCTTGCGCGCTGCTTGGCACTGGAGGGCGCGCCGCACGGCATCCGCGCCAATGTGGTCAATCCGGACGCGGTGCTGCGCGGCTCGCGTATCTGGCAGGGCGAATGGGGTGAACAGCGCGCCGCGTCCTACAAGGTCGGGCGCGAGGAACTCGAGGCAGTGTACCGCGACCGCTCACTGCTCAAGCGTAGCGTCTATCCCGAGGACATTGCCGAGGCGATCGCCTTCTTCGCGTCGGACCGCTCGGCGAAGTCGACCGGGAACGTACTGAACGTGGATGCCGGGCACGCGCCTTCCTTTACGCGTTGACGGCGGCAAGGTCGGTTCAGCCTGCCCTCGACCCGCGAGGGTCTGTCCGGGCGCCGGCCGGTTCAAGGCCAAGCCCCTTCGGGGCGCCTGCGGCGGCCTTGAGCCGGCCAGCCCCCGGACAGCAGGGCTTGGGATCGAGGAAAGGCGAAGTGGGCAGGCTCCCACGAGCAGGTGGATGTCCGCTCCCGTCCCTTTGTCGATCTCAAGCCGAAGCCTCCGTGGGCGGGGCGGGGTCAACGCTCGCGAAGCGACCGCGCAGCGAAGCGGAGCGGCCTTGGGCGTTGACGCCGGCCCGCGCACGGAGCGCACCATCGCGGATCGAAAAGGGGCACACGATCCGCGGCAGCCGGCGGTCGGGGCGCGGTCTCAATTACTCAGTGGAATGGACCTCTGCGCGGGCGGCGAGATCGGCGGCCAGTCGGGCGATCACCGGCTGCCATTCCCCCGGCCTGTCCTGCCGGTAGAGGCGCAGCGTCGGATACCACGGACTGTCATCCCGCCCGGCCAGCCAGCGCCAGCAACCGTCGGACCGCGACAGCACCCAGGTCGGACGGCCGAGCGCCCCCGCCAGATGCGCAACCGAGGTGTCCACCGTGACCACCAGGTCGAGCGCCGCAACCAGCGCCGCGGTGTCGTCGAAACTGCGCAGCGACGCGGTCGGATCGGCGATCGCGAGCCCGGCCGGCGCCGCGGCGAGCTGTGTCGCCGCCGGGCCGAGCTGCAAACTGTGCAGCGCCAGGCCCGGGATGTCGCCAAGCGGCGCGAACGCCGAGAGGGGCACCGAGCGGCGCCGATCGGCCCAATGCGCCCGAGGATCCTCCAGCCGCGGTGCCCCGGCCCAGACCAGCCCGACCTGCAGCCGCCCGTCCCCGGCCAGGCGCTCCCGCCAGCGCGCGACCTCCTCCGCGTCAGGGATGACATAGGGGATCGAAGCGGGTACCGTTTCCAGCCGCGTGCCGAAGACGTGCGGCAGGCTCATCAGCGAGCAGTGCACATCGACCGGCGGCAGCTCCGATCCCGTCTCGACCACCGCGGCGACGCCATCCAGGCGCGCAAGCAGGCCGGTGAGGGGACGCGGCACCTGCAGCACCACCCGGCCGCCACGCGCGGCAACCAGCGGCGCGTAGCGCACGAATTGCAGCGTGTCGCCCAGCCCCTGCTCGGCGTGCAGCAGAATGGTGCGCCCCTCGAGCGCTTCGCCCTGCCAGGCCGGGACGTCGACCGGGGGCGACGGGATGGTGCCAAGCCGCAGGCGCCATTCGTGCTCCGCCCAGCCCTCGACGTAGCGACCGGCGGTGAGCAGGGCGAGGCCGAGATTGTAGTGCGCCCCGGCGCAACCCGGATCCTGCACCAGCGCCGAGCGGCAGGCGGCGATCGCCTCATCCACCCGGCCGAGATCGCGCAAGGCAGCACCGAGATTGCCATAGGCTTCCGGCATCACCGCCTGGCGCGCCAGCGCTGCCTCGTAGGCGGCGACCGCGCCGGCCGCATCACCTTGCGCCTGGCGGGCGTTGCCGAGATTGGACCAGGCGCCCGGGCAGGCGGGGTCGCGGGCCGCCGCGTCTGCGGCGCGCGCCTCCGCGACCTCGAACTGGCCGAGCGCGTTCAACGCCGCGGCGAGATTGGCCAGCGTCGTCGGGTCGGCCGGCCGGATCTCCAGGGCCGTTTCATAGGCCTTCACCGCCTCGGTGGTGCGGCCGAGCGCCTGCAGCGCATTGCCGCGATTGATCTCGGCCTCCGCGAAGCGACGGAACCGCGATGCCGCCGCGTAGGCCGCCTCGGCCTCCACCGGCCGCTGCATGTGCATCCATGCATTGCCCTGGCCGAACAGCGCCTCGGCGAAACCCGGCCGCAGCCGGGCGGCACGGCCATAAGCCAGCGCCGCCTGCTCTGCGGCGCCGACCGCCAGCAGCGCGTGACCAAGCTGGAACTGCGCCTCCGCGTTCTCCGGCTGCAACGTGACCGCCCGGCGCGCCGCGACGACAGCCTCCCGGTGGCGCCCGGAATCGTGCAACGCACCGGCCAGCATGACCTGCAGTTCCGCCCACTCCGGGGCGAGCACGGCGGCGCGTGCAAACGCGGTGGCGGCCTCCGCGGCGGCACCCCGCGCCGCGAGTGTCAGCCCCAGGCCGGCCCAGCCGGGAAGCAGATCGGGGGTGAGGGCAACCGCCTGCCGGTACGCGTCCGCCGCTTCCTCCAGCCGGCCCTGCGCCTGCAGAGCATGGCCGAGCCTGGCATGATGGCCGGCTTCCGTCGGATCGCGACGCACCAAGGCACGCCAGACCGACGCCGCTTCGGCGAAGCGGCCCTCCCGCGCCAGTGCGGCGGCCCTGGCGGCTTTTCGGTCCGGCCTCATGCCGCGAACATGCGGTGCGATGGTGTACCGAGAGTTAACCGGACCCCTGGGACAAGCCGCTTGCCGCGACGCGCCCGACCGCCTATCGCGTCCCCGGGGCGGGAGCCGCCGGTCCGCCCGTGCGCGACAGAATGGGAGCTCAGCCATGGCCGCCATTGCCGATATCGTTGCCCGCGAAATCCTCGACAGCCGCGGCAATCCGACGATCGAAGTGGACGTGACACTCGACAGCGGTGCGACCGGCCGGGTCGCGGTTCCCTCCGGTGCTTCGACCGGCGCACATGAGGCGGTCGAGCTGCGCGACGGCGACAAGGCCCGCTACGGCGGCAAGGGCGTGCTCGGCGCGATTGCCAATGTCGAGGGCGAGATCTTCGATGCCGTCAGCGGCATGGATTCGACCGAGCAGGTGAAGATCGACGACATCCTGATCGATCTCGACGGCACGCCGAACAAATCGCGGCTCGGGGCGAATGCGATCCTCGCCGTCTCGCTCGGCATCGCCAAGGCGGCTGCCGCCGATCTCGACCTGCCGCTCTACCGCTATCTCGGCGGCGTCTATGCCCGGACGCTGCCGGTGCCGCTCATGAACATCGTCAACGGCGGCAAGCACGCCGACAACCCGATCGACATCCAGGAATTCATGATCGTGCCGGTCGGCGCCGCCTCGATCGCGGATGCGGTGCGCATGGGCGCGGAAGTGTTCGCGGCGCTGAAGAAGGCGCTGCACGAGGCCAACCACAATACCAATGTAGGCGACGAGGGTGGGTTCGCGCCGAATCTGCGCTCGGCCGAGGAGGCGCTCGGCTTCATCAGCCGTGCCTGCGAGAAGGCGGGCTACCGCCCGGGCGAGGATATCGGCTTCGCGCTCGACTGCGCCGCCAACGAGTTCTTCGAGGACGGCGCCTACGCGATGACGGGCGAGGGCAAGCGCTTCGATGCCGCCGGCATGGTCGACTATCTGAAAGGCTTGTGCGACCGCTTCCCGATCCTCTCGGTCGAGGATGGCTGCGCCGAGGATGACTGGCAGGGCTGGAAGCACATGACCGAGGTACTGGGCAACCGGGTGCAACTGGTCGGCGACGATCTCTTCGTCACCAATCCGGACCGGCTGCGGCGGGGCATCGAGCAGGGCATCGCCAATGCGATCCTGGTGAAGGTGAACCAGATCGGCACGCTGTCGGAGACGCTGGAGGCAGTCGAGCTCGGCCAGCGCGCCGGCTATGCCGCGGTGATCAGCCACCGCTCGGGCGAGACCGAGGATTCGACGATTGCCGATCTCGTCGTCGCCACCAATGCTGGCCAGATCAAGACCGGCAGCCTGGCGCGCAGCGACCGGACGGCGAAATACAACCAGCTCATCCGCATCGAGCAGCAACTCGGTCCGGCCGCGCGCTATGCCGGGCGCGCGGCGCTGCACGGCGCCCGGGCACGGACGCGCCACGGCTGATCCGGCCCGCCGGGCTGATGCAGCCCGGCCACAGCATCGCCGCCATCGCGCCCGCCGGCGCGGCTTGTCCTGGCGGCCCAGCGCCGCCGCGTGAGACAAATCGCCGGGACGCGATTCGGGGGCGGGGCATGACGGTCGGGCGGTGGATCAGGCGCAAGGTCAAAGCCGCGATCCCACCCGTCATCTTCCTCTCCCTGGTCGCCTATTTCGGCTGGAACGCGACGCAGGGCGATCGCGGGCTGAACGCCTACGCCCAGCGTCTGCAACAGTACAGCCTTGCGCAGAGCGAGCAGGCTCGCGCCGAGGCGGAGCAGGCGGTCTGGGAACGGCGCGTCGCCTCGCTGCGCACCAGCCATCTCGACACCGACGCGCTGGACGAACGGGTTCGGGCCATGCTCAACCTGGCCGATCCGAACGACATCGTGGTGCCGTACGGCGAAGGCAAGCGCCTCTTCTAGCAGCCGTTTCGGGCTGGCTGTCTCAGTCTGAGGCGATCTCATCCACCGAGTGCAGGCTTACTGCGAGCCCGCCTCCCGCTAACAAGCTGCGGACCGCCGACATCGCACCTGCCGCGCTCCCCCGCTCAGTCGCGCTGATCGCGACGCCGCCCTGGCGTCCCCGGCCCGGATCATGCGCCGGGATCATGCGCCGGGCGCCATGCCGCGATGCACCACGCCCCGGTCGGCTTGCGGGGCGCCGGGAGGGGCAGTAGGTCTGCCGCATCCAAGCGAGGGAGCAGGCCATGGCCCAGGCCGCGGAAGCGCGCAAGCGCGGCAAGAGTCGGGACGCGCTGTCGAAGGAGCAACTGCTCACAGCCTATCACGACATGCTGCAGATCCGCCGCTTCGAGGAACGCGCGGGCCAACTCTACGGCATGGGGCTGATCGGCGGCTTCTGCCACCTCTATATCGGCCAGGAAGCCGTCGTGGTCGGGCTGCAGATGGCGATCGGCGAGGGCGACCAGGTCATCACCTCCTATCGCGACCACGGCCACATGCTGGCGACCGGCATGGAAGCGCGCGGCGTCATGGCGGAGCTGACCGGCCGGGCGACCGGCTACTCCCGCGGCAAGGGCGGATCGATGCACATGTTCTCGCGGGAGAAGAACTTCTTCGGCGGGCACGGCATTGTCGGCGCGCAGGTCAGCCTCGGCACCGGGCTCGCCTTCGCCAACTGGTATCGCGGCAATGACCGCGTGTGCCTGACCTATTTCGGCGAGGGCGCCTCCAGCCAGGGGCAGGTGTTCGAGAGCTTCAACCTGGCCGCGCTGATGAAGCTTCCCGTCATCTACGTCATCGAGAACAACAAATACGGCATGGGCACCAGCGTCGAGCGCGCCTCCGCCTCGCGCGACCTGTCGCAGAACGGCGCGCCCTGGGGCATTCCCGGCATGCAGGCCGACGGGATGGATGTCGAGGCGGTGAAGGCGGCCGGCGACGTTGCGGTGGCGCATTGCCGGGCCGGCAAGGGTCCCTACCTGCTCGAGGTCATGACCTATCGCTACCGCGGCCATTCGATGTCCGATCCGGCCAAGTACCGCACCCGCGAAGAGGTGCAGAAGATGCGGACGGAGCGCGACTGCATCGAGGGCGCGCGGCGCAAGCTGCTCGACATGGGGGTCGGCGAGGACGAGCTGAAGCGCGTCGAGGACGAGGTCAAGCGCGTCGTCCAGGAGGCCGCCGATTTCGCCCAGACGAGCCCGGAGCCGGATCCGAAGGAGCTGTGGACGGACGTGCTGGTGGAGGGCTGAGCCGATGGCGACGCAGATCCTGATGCCGGCGCTCTCGCCCACGATGACCGAGGGCAAGCTGGCGCGCTGGCTGAAGAAGCCGGGCGACGAGGTGCGCGCCGGCGACGTCATCGCCGAGATCGAGACCGACAAGGCGACGATGGAGGTGGAGGCGGTCGACGAGGGCAAGCTCGCCCGCATCCTGGTCGACGAGGGCACCGAGGGCGTCGCGGTCAACACGCCGATCGCGCTGCTGACCGGCAATGGCGAGGATGTCGAGGAGGCGGCCGCCGCGGCGAAGCCGGAAGCCGCCGCCCAGCCCAAGGTCGCGGCCGAAGCCGAGGGGGCGAAGGAGATCGCCGACCAGGCCCGCCCGACCCGCGCGCCGGCGGCGGCGGTGTCCGAGACACCGGAGAAGGACTGGGGCCCGACCAAGCCGATCACCGTGCGCGAGGCGTTGCGCGATGCGATGGCGGCCGAGCTGCGCCGCGACGACAGCGTGTTCCTGATCGGCGAGGAGGTCGCGCAGTACCAGGGCGCCTACAAGGTGAGCCAGGGCCTGCTCGACGAGTTCGGGCCGAAGCGCATCATCGACACGCCGATCACCGAGCATGGCTTCACCGGCATGGCGGTCGGCGCCGCGATGAACGGTCTCAAGCCGATCGTCGAGTTCATGACCTTCAACTTCGCCATGCAGGCGATCGACCAGATCATCAATTCCGCGGTCAAGACGCACTACATGTCGGGCGGGCAGATGACCTGCCCGATCGTCTTCCGCGGCCCGAACGGCGCCGCCTCGCGCGTCGCGGCACAGCACAGCCAGGATTACGCGTCGTGGTACGCGCATTGCCCGGGGCTGAAGGTCGTGGCGCCCTGGTCGGCGGCGGACGCGAAGGGGCTGCTGCGCGCCGCGATCCGCGATCCGAACCCGGTGATCGTGCTGGAGAACGAGATCCTCTACGGCCAGACCTTCGAATGCCCGACCGATGAGGAGTTCCTGCTGCCGATCGGCCGCGCACGCGTCGAGCGCACCGGCGACCGCGTCACCATCGTCGCCTACTCCATCATGGTCGGGGTTGCGATGAAGGCGGCCGAGGCGCTGGCGGAGCAGGGGATCGCGGCGGAGGTGATCAACCTGCGCAGCCTGCGCCCGCTCGATATCGAGACGATCGTCGCGAGCGTGAAAAAGACCAACCGGCTGGTGACGGTCGAGGAAGGCTGGCCCTATGCCGGGATCGGTGCCGAGATCGCGATGCAGGTGATCGAGCACGCCTTCGACTGGCTCGATGCGCCGCCGGTTCGCATTGCCGGGCTGGACGTGCCGTTGCCCTATGCCGCCAATCTGGAACGACTGGCGCTGCCGCAGCCCGACTGGGTGGTCGATGCTGTGAAGAAGATCGTCTGACGCGACATCGCGAAGCCCGGGGGACGCGAGCATGGCCACCAACATCCTGATGCCGGCGCTGAGCCCGACAATGACGGAGGGCACGCTCGCGCGCTGGCTCAAGAAGGAAGGCGAGCCGGTGCGCGCCGGCGACGTCATCGCCGAGATCGAGACCGACAAGGCGACGATGGAAGTGGAGGCGGTGGACGAGGGTATCCTCGGTCGCATCCTTGTTCCCGACGGCACGGCCGGGGTGAAGGTGAACGACCCGATCGCGGTGCTCGTCGAGGAAGGCGAGGCGGTGCCGTCGGGTGCTGCCGCCGGCGCACCGCGTCCGGCGGGCGGCAACGGCCAGGGCGCGCCGCCATCCCCGCCGGCCCCCGCGACCTCGGCCGAAGCGGCCTCCGCCGGGGCGCTGCGCGGCTACGGCGCGGAGGGCGCCGCGGCGCAGGGGGCCGGCGCGACGGCTGCGCCGGCGCGCGGCAACGGGCATGAGCGCATCTTCGCCTCGCCGCTGGCGCGCCGCATGGCGCAGCAGGCGGGGATCGACCTTTCGGCGCTGAAGGGCAGCGGCCCGAACGGGCGCATCGTCAAGGCCGATATCGAGGCGGCGCAGAAGGGCGGACCAGCGCCCGCAGCGGCGGTGGCGCAGCCGGCAGCGACGGCCGCTCCCGCACCGGCTCCGCGACCCGCGGCCGCGCCGGTTGCGATCACCTCGCCGCATCGGATGGTGCCGCATACCAACATGCGCAAGACCATCGCCCGGCGGCTCACCGAGGCGAAGCAGACCATTCCGCATTTCTACGTCTCGATGGATATCGCGCTGGATGCGCTGTTGAAGCTGCGCGCCGATCTGAACGCGAAGTCGACCAAGGAAGGGCCGGGCGCGTTCAAGCTCTCCGTCAACGACCTGCTGATCAAGGCGGCGGCGATCGCGCTCAGGCGCATGCCGAACGTCAATGTCAGTTTCACTGATGAGGGCGTCGCCTTCTACGAGGACGTCGATGTCAGCGTCGCCGTCTCGATTTCCGACGGGCTGATCACGCCGATCATCCGCCGCGCCGATCAGAAGGGGCTGGCGGTGATCAGCGCCGAAATGAAGGACCTGGCCGCTCGCGCGCGGGCCGGCAAGCTGAAGCCGGAGGAATACCAGGGCGGCGGCTTCTCGCTCTCCAACATGGGGATGTACGGCGTTTCCGAGTTCGCCGCGATCATCAACCCGCCGCAGGGCGCGATCCTGGCCGTGGGCGCGGGCGAGCAGCGCCCGGTGGTGCGCGACGGGCAGCTCGGCATCGCCACGATGATGACCTGCACGCTGAGCGTCGATCATCGCTGCATCGATGGCGCGCTCGGCGCGGAGTGGCTCGGCCTGTTCAAGTCGATCGTCGAGGATCCGCTGAGCCTGATGCTGTGACCGGCGCCGCGGTCACGCTGCGCGACGCCGAGCCGTCCGACCTGCCCGTGCTGCTCGGGTTCGTCCGGGCGCTGGCGGAGTACGAGCGGCTGTCGCACGAAATGCAGGCGACGGAGGAAGATTTCCGCCGCGCGCTGTTCGGCGATCCGCCCCGGGCGCATGCGCTGCTTGCGGAGCAGGGCGGCGCGGCGATTGGATTCGCGGTCTGGTTCTACAACTTCTCCACCTTCGAGGGCCGGCCGGGGCTGTACGTCGAGGACGTGTTCATCGATCCGGCGCATCGCGGGCGGGGGATCGGGCGAATGATCTTCAAGCACCTGGCGCAGCGGGCATTGCAGAGCGGATGCGCGCGGATGGAATGGTGGGTGCTGGATTGGAACGAACCGGCGATCCATTTCTATCGCGGGATTGGGGCGGAGGCGATGGAGGAGTGGACGGTGCAGCGGGTGGCGGGGGAGGCGTTGGTGAGGTTGGCAGAAGGCCAGGGGGGCTCTGCCCCCCTGCACCCCCCGCTGGGGGCAGGCGCCCCCAGACCCGCATGACTTAAGTCAAGGGGTCCGGGGCCGTACGGCCCCGGCGGGTCCAGGGCAGAGCCCTGGCCTTTCTTTCTGATACGTGCGACGCAGGTCGCCAGGGGAGCAGAACGCGATGTCAGTGACCATGGAAAGCACCCGCAGCGGCAGCAACGTCGTCGGGCGCATCACGCAGATCCTCGGCGCGGTGGTGGACGTGCAGTTCGAGGGTGAGCTGCCCTTCATCCTGAACGCGCTGCAT
>DATJSJ010000042.1:0-4885 GCA_035504175.1 Acetobacteraceae bacterium | reverse complement strand
ACCTCGCTGCGCCGGGTCGCCTGAAACGGTTGCAGCCGGCCGCGCCGCGGATCAGCATGCGGTGCATGCGGAGCCTCGTGGTGGCGCTGCTGGCGGCCTGTCTGGCGATGCCGGCCGCGGCGCAGATGAATGATGGGCCGGTCGCGTCCAGGGGGCAGGCCGCGGCGGAGGACCGGCTGCTCGCGGCGCTGAAGGCGGCGCCGGATGCCGAGGCTGCGACGGCGCTGGAGGCGCGGCTGCAGCAGCTCTGGCTCAATGCCGGCACACCCGCGGTCGGCCTGCTGATGAACCGCGCCCTGCGCGAGGCCGCGGGCGGCGACGATGACGACGCGCTGGAGGATTTCGACGCGGCACTCGACCTCGACCCGCGCCTGGCCGAGGCCTGGCACCAGAAGGCGCTGGTGCACGCACACATGGGCGAGAACCGCGCCGCCATTGCCGACATCGCGCAGGCGCTGCGGCTGGAGCCGCGGCATTTCGCGGCGCTGGAGACCTTGTCGCGCATCGCCGAGGCGCAGGGGAACTGGAAGGGCGCCTACGACGCTTGGCAGCGGGTGATGCAGCTCGACCCGAAGACGCCGGGCGGGGTGGACCGGCTCAACGAGTTGCGCCGGCGGGCATTCGGCGAGGAGACCTAGTGTGATGATTCGGAAACTCGCGATACTTCACATCGTGAATTTCCGAATCATCACACTAGATTCAATGGTTTAGTGGCCCGATTCACGTAAAGTCCGCTGCCGCGAATGTTGCGATCGGGACACTGTCAGGCTCCCGCGACAGGCCGGACGTAATGGGGGTCTGGGGCCTCAGGCCCCAGCGGGGTCCAGGGGCGGAGCCCCTGGCCCTCCTCCACGCTGCTTGCCTTGCGCGCGCTGCACACAAGATAGTCGCGAGGCGCGATGCCGCGGCGCTGCGTCGCCGCGGCGGAAGGGGTAGGAAGACGCCGTCATGTCTGGTCCCCTGACCGCGGGCGAACGCCTCGTTCGGCCCGACCCGTCACCCCCGCCGCCGCCGCCGCGCCGGCCGCAGCGGGACCGCCCGCGCCGTCGCGGGCGCTGGGTGATGCGGGCGCTGGCCCGCACCGCGGCCTTGGTGATCGGGCTCGGCATGGTGGTGGTGATCCTCGGCGGCTTGTTCGCCTGGCAGGAATATCGCCGCTACGCCTCGGACCTGCCGACGGTCGACAAGCTGCGCGAATACGACCCGCCGGTGACGACGCGGGTGTACGCCGCCGATGACCGGATGGTCAGCGAGCTTGCCACGCAGCGGCGCATCTTCGTGCCGTACAGCGCCATCCCCGATGTCGTGAAGCAGGCCTTCGTCTCGGCCGAGGACAAGACCTTCTGGACCCATCCCGGGGTCGATCCGCTGGCGATCCTGCGTGCCGGCGTCACCGATCTCGAGAATCTCGGCGACAAGCGGCGGCCGATCGGCGCCTCCACGATCACGCAGCAGGTTGCCAAGAACATGCTGCTGGGCAGCAACGCGGTCTCGCTCTCGCGCAAGGTCAAGGAAGCGATCCTGGCGATGCGCATCGAGAGCGTGCTGTCGAAGCAGAAGATCCTCGAGCTCTACCTCAACGAGATCTATCTCGGCCTCGGCGCCTACGGGATCGCGGCGGCGTCGCAGACCTATTTCAACAAGCCGCTCGACCAGCTCGACATTGCCCAGGCCGCCTTCCTCGGGGCACTGCCGAAGGCGCCGAACAACTACAATCCGTTCCGTTTCCCCGAGGCGGCCAAGGCGCGGCGCGACTGGGTGATCGACCGCATGGCGGAGGATCACGCCATCACCGCGGCAGAGGCCACGGCCGCGAAAGCGGAGCCGATCGACCCGGTCGGCTACCACCGGCCGGATGCGGTGCCGGGTGCGGACTGGTTCTCCGAGGAGGTGCGGCGCGAGCTGGTCGACCAGTTCGGCAACGAGGCGGCGATGGAGGGTGGGCTGGAGGTGATGACCAGCCTCGACCCCAAGCTGCAGCGCGACGCCGACCGGGCGCTGCGCGACGGGCTGATGGCCTATGACCGCAAGCATGGCGGCTGGCGTGGCCCGGTGACGCAGCTCGCGACCGGGCCCGGCCTGCACAGCGACTGGCCGGCAGCGCTGGCGCAGGTGCCGACGCCGCCAGGCATGCTGGCGGACTGGCATCTCGCCGTGGTGCTCGACGTGAACGGCGAGGTGGCGCAGCTCGGCTGGCTGCAGACGGGCGCGAGCGGGGCGGCGCCGACGCCGCGCATCTCGCCGGCCTACGCCTCGGACAACGCCTGGGCGCGGCGCGGCCGGCGCTGGAGCGAGGTGCTGAAGCCGGGCGAAGTGGTGATGACGGCGTTCGCCCCGGCCGCATCGGAGCCTGACAAACCCGTCGGCAAGAGCGGCGGAAAGGCTTCCGCCAGACTGGCGGATAAGCGCGGCGGCAAGGCAGGAACCAGGGTCGCGGGTGTCGCGCCCGAGCGGCTGCTGCTGCGCCAGATCCCGCAGGTCCAGGGGGCGCTCGTCTCGATGGACCCGCAGACCGGGCGGGTGCTGGCGATGGTCGGCGGCTGGAGCTTCGCGCAAAGCCAGTTCAACCGCGCGACCCAGGCCAACCGCCAACCGGGCAGCAGCTTCAAGCCGTTCGTCTACCTGACGGCGATGGAGCAGAACATCTCGCCGAGCCAGCGCTTCCTCGACGGGCCGTTCGTGCTCGACATGGGCCGCGAAGGGCAGTGGCGGCCGGGCGATTACGAGCCGGGCTATCTCGGCGAGGTGCCGCTGCGCATCGCGCTCGAGAAGTCGCTCAACCTCGTCACCATCCGACTCGCCGACAAGATCGGCATGGACAACGTCGCCAAGACCGCGATCGCCTTCCACGAGGTCGATTCCATGCCGCACGTGCTGCCGGCGGCGATCGGTGCGGTGGAAACCACCGTGCTGCGCGAGGCCGGCGCCTATGCCAGCCTGGCGATGGGCGGCCGCGAAGTCGTGCCGACGCTGATCGACGCCGTGCAGGACCGCAACGGCAATGTCATCTGGCACCCGCAGGGGCTCGACTGCCAGGGCTGCGACGATCCGAACCAGCCGCCGCGCCTGCTCGACCAGCGGGCGCAGATCGCCGACCCGGCGAGCGTCTATCAGGTGCTGCAGATGATGGAGGGGGTGGTCAAATACGGCACCGGCTACGCGGCCGGGAAGGGGCTGAACCGTGAGATCGCCGGCAAGACCGGCACCACCCAGGACTTCAAGGATGCCTGGTTCGCCGGCTTCACCCCCAACCTGGTGACCGTGGTCTGGGTCGGCTTCGACGAGCCGAAGCCGCTCGGCGAGAACGAAACCGGCGGCGCCATCGCCGCCCCGATCTGGCACGATTTCATGGCCGAGGCGCTGCAGGGCCGGCCGAACCTGACCTTCCCGCAGCCCCCCGGCGTCACCATGGCGAGCTGGGATACCGGCTTCGGCACCCGCACCGATGCCTTCAAGCCCGGGCAGCAGCCGGGCGCCTCCGACCCGATGATCGCGAGCGATTCGCACAACGACACCGCCTCCTCCGGCAGCGCGCCGGACGCCGCGACGCTCGGCGTCAAGGTCCAGGGCGGCACCGTGGACAGCGGCATGGGCGGCCTGTATTGAGCGCCGCCCGCTCTTAAATATCGGGCCGGCGGCCCATATCGGGCCGGTCAGTCACGGAAGCGTCCCATGTCCGCCGAAGCCGATGCCCTGCACGATCAGATTGAGCAGTCGATCGCACTGCTGAGGAGGCATCTTTGACTGGGATGCTGCCACCGCCCGCCTCGCGGAACTGAACCACCGCGCCGAGGATCCCGACCTCTGGACCAAGGCCGAGGCCGCGCAGGCGGTGATGCGTGAGCGCACGCAGCTCGCCGGCCAGATCGAGGGCATACAGCGGCTCGAGCGCGATCTCGCCGACACGATGGAGCTGGTAGCACTCGCCGAAGGCGAGGCCGACGAGGCCATGGTCGGCGACGGGCTCGCGACGCTGCGGGCGCTGGCTGACGAGGCGAAGCACCGCGAGATCGAGAGCCTGCTCTCCGGCGAGGCCGATGCCAACGACGCCTATGTCGAGATCAATGCCGGCGCCGGCGGCACCGAGGCGCAGGACTGGGCCGAGATGCTTATGCGCATGTACACGCGCTGGGCGGAGCAGCGCGGCTACAAGGTGCAGTTGCTCGAGGAGAGCGAAGGCGAGCAGGCCGGCATCAAGTCGGTGACGCTGCAGGTGAGCGGGCCAACCGCCTATGGCTGGCTCAAGACCGAAGCGGGCGTGCACCGGCTGGTGCGGATCAGCCCGTTCGACGCGGCGGCGCGGCGGCAGACGAGCTTCGCCAGCGTCTGGGTCTATCCCGTGGTCGATGATGCGATCGAGATCGCGATCGATCCCTCCGATCTGAAGGTGGACACGTTCCGCGCCTCCGGCGCCGGCGGCCAGCACGTCAACAAGACCGAAAGCGCCATCCGCATCACGCACGTGCCGACGGGCATCGTCGTCGCCTGCCAGACCGACCGCAGCCAGCACCGCAACCGCGCGACCGCGATGCAGATGCTGCGCGCGCGGCTCTATGAGCAGGAATTGCAGAAGCGCGAGGCGGCGGCGGCGGCGCAGGAAAGCGCCAAGACCGATATCGGCTGGGGGCACCAGATCAGGAGCTACGTGCTGGCGCCGTACCAGCTCGTGAAGGACCTGCGCACCGGCGTGGAGAAGGGCAACCCCGACGCGGTGCTGGACGGCGCGCTGGATGAGTTCATGGCGGCCGCGCTGGCGCAGCGCGTGGGCGCGACGCGGAGCGCGGCGAGCGCCGACGCACGGTAGGAAGGCCAGGGGGCTCCGCCCCCTGCACCCCCGCTGGGGCCTGAGGCCCCAGACCCCCATCACGACTCCGGCCGGCGCCGC
>DATJSJ010000041.1:0-10147 GCA_035504175.1 Acetobacteraceae bacterium | reverse complement strand
CCGAACCGCATCGGCCAGGGCATCGAGTTCGACTATTGCTGCGTCCACGCCGCCTATGCGCTGCGCGAGGCCGGGTTCGAGACCGTCATGGTCAACTGCAACCCCGAGACCGTCAGCACCGATTACGACACCTCCGACCGCCTGTATTTCGAGCCGCTCACTGCCGAGGACGTGATCGCAATCGTGCGCCGCGAGCAGGAGCGCGGCGAGGTGCTGGGCTGCATCGTGCAGTATGGCGGGCAGACGCCGCTGAAACTCTCGCAGGCGCTGGCCCGCGCCGGCATCCCGATCCTCGGCACCAGTGCGGATGCGATCGACGCCGCCGAGGATCGCGAGCGCTTCCAGCACCTGCTGCACCGCCTCGGCCTGCGCCAGCCGGACAATGCCACCGCCCGCTCGGCGGAGGCGGTCGAGGCGGAAGCCGAGCGCCTCGGCTATCCACTGGTGATCCGCCCGAGCTACGTGCTCGGCGGCCGCGCCATGGAGATCGTGCACGACCGCGCCGGGCTGCTGCGCTACCTGCGCGACACGCTGCACGCGACGGGCGACGCCTCCTTCGCCGCCGGCCCGCTGCTGCTTGACCGCTACCTCGCCGACGCGATCGAGGTCGATGTCGACTGCATCGCCGACGGCGACACCGTCTACGTCGCCGGCGTGATGGAGCATATCGAGGAGGCCGGCATCCATTCCGGCGACTCCGCCTGCTCGCTGCCGCCCTACACGCTCTCCCCCGCGCTGGTCACCGAACTGAAGGCGGAGACCGAGGCGATGGCGCGCGCGCTCGGCGTCGTCGGCCTGATGAACGTGCAATACGCGATCCAGGACGAGGCGATCTACGTGCTGGAGGTCAATCCCCGCGCCTCGCGCACCGTGCCCTTCGTCGCCAAGGCGACCGGCGTGCCGGTCGCCAAGATCGGCGCCCGGGTGATGGCGGGCGCCCGGCTGCGCGACTTCCGCCTCGACGACCAGGCGATCGCGCCGCATGTCGCGGTCAAGGAAGCGGTGTTCCCGTTCGCCCGCTTCCCGAACGTCGACACCATCCTCGGCCCGGAGATGAAATCGACCGGCGAGGTCATGGGGCTCGATCAGAGCTTCGAGCGCGCCTTCGCCAAATCCCAGCTCGGCGCCGGGGTGCGGCTGCCGGAATCCGGCACCGTCTTCCTCTCGGTCCGGGACGGCGACAAACGCGGCCTGGTGCCGCTCGCCCGGCGGCTCGCCGACATGGGCTTCGCCCTGCTGGCAACCGGCGGCACCGCCGCGCGCATCCGTGACGCCGGCCTGCCCGTCGCGGTGGTGAAGAAGGTGCTGGAAGGCCGGCCGCATTGCGTCGATGCCATCCGTTCCGGCGAGGTACAGATGGTGGTCAATACCGCCTCCGGGGCGCAGTCGATCGCCGACAGTTTCGACATCCGCCGCAGCGCACTGACCCACGGCGTGCCGCACTACACCACCATGGCGGGTGCCCGCGCGGCGGTCCATGCGATCGCCGCGCTCAAGGCCGGAACACTTGAAGTGGCCCCGCTACAGGCCTATTTTCGTGGATCGTTCTGACTGAACCCCCGTCGCGACCGGATCGCGGTCCCGCGCGGCAGCCGGCCTCCCCGGCGCCCACGGACCCCGATCCGGGCGCGGCGTTCCTGTCTTTGTCACCCCGCTCGCCCGACCGGCCGGCGGGATCTGGGCTCGAGGACCGCGTCTTGCAGAAATTCCCGATGACCGCCCCCGGATTGCAGCGGCTTGAGGACGAACTGCGCCAGCTCAAGGCCGAGGAACGCCCGGCGATCATCCGCGCGATCGCCGAGGCGCGCACGCATGGCGACCTCAGCGAGAACGCCGAATACCATGCGGCGCGGGAGCGGCAATCCTTCATCGAGGGCCGCATCGCCGAGCTCGAGGAAATCGTCTCCTCGGTCGAGATCATCGACCCCTCCGCCCTCTCCGGCGACCAGGTCAAGTTCGGCGCCCATGTCCGCCTGGTCGACGAGGAGACCGAAAAGGAGAGCACCTACCAGATCGTCGGCGTGCACGAGGCCGACATCAAGCAGGGACGGCTCTCCGTCTCCTCGCCGCTGGCCAAGGCGCTGATCGGGCGCAAGCCGGGCGACACCATCTCCGTCCCGGCGCCGGGCGGCGACCGCAGCTACGAGATCCTCGGCGTCAGCTTCGCCTGACGCCCGGATCCGGCATCACACGAACCTCGCAGGATCGGCAGGCATGATCGGCCTCGCGGATGTGCGCGCGGCGGCGGAGCGCATCGCCGGTCGCGTGCTGCACACCCCCTGCCTGGTGTCGGACGCGGTCAGCCGCGCCACCGGTGCGACCGTTACGCTGAAGCTGGAAAACCTTCAGGCCATCGGCTCGTTCAAGGAACGCGGCGCCGCGAACAAACTGGCCTTGCTCTCCCCGGAGGAGCGGGCCCGCGGCGTCGTCGCCATGTCTGCGGGCAACCACGCCCAGGCGGTCGCCCGCCACGCCTCCCTCTCCGGCATCGCCGCCACCATCGTGATGCCGAAATTCACCCCGCTCACCAAGGTCGCGCGCACCGCCAAATGGGGTGCCCGCGTCGTGCTGCACGGCGAAACCCTCGCCGAGGCCGCCGCCCATGCCGACGCGCTGGCCGCGACCGAAGGCCTCGTCAACGTGCATCCGTATGACGATCCCGCCGTCATGGCCGGCCAGGGCACGCTGGCACTCGAGATGCTGCAGGACGCCCCCGAACTCGACACGCTGGTGATCCCGGTCGGCGGCGGCGGCATGATCGCCGGCTGCGCCGCCGCCGCCGCGGCGCTCCACCCCGGGATTGAGATCATCGGCGTCGAGGTCGCCGCCTACGCGGCGCTGGCGCAGCGCCTCGCCGGCCAGCCGGTGCATGTCGGCGGCCCGACCATCGCCGAAGGCATCGCCGTGCGCGACATCGGCGCCCAGCCGCTCGCCGTGATCCGCGCCCATGTCAGCGACGTGCTGGTGGTGCCCGAACGCGTCGTCGAGGACGCGATCGCACTCCTCGCGGAGGGCGCCAAGCAGGTCGCCGAAGGTGCGGGTGCGGCCGGCGTCGCCGCCCTGCTCGCGCACCCCGAACTGTTCGAGGGCAAGCGCGTCGGCACCGTGATCTGCGGCGGCAACATCGACGCGCGCATCCTCGCCAACGTGCTGCTGCGCAACCTGCTGCGCGACGGACGGCTGCTGCGCCTGCACATGGAAATCCCCGACCGGCCCGGCGTGCTCGCCGATATCGCGAGCCGCATTGGTGGATCGGGCGGCAACATCATCGAAGTGTCGCACCAGCGCCTGTTCGCGGCCCCCAGCGTGCAGGCGGCCGAACTCGAGGTGATGGTGGAAGCGCGGGACCCCGAGCACGCGGCGGAGATCGCGGCCTCGCTCGAGGCGCACTACACGGTGCGGCGGATTTAAGAAGGAAGGCCAGGGGCTCCGCCCCTGCACCCCGCTGGGGCCTCAGGCCCCAGACCCCCTTTCCTTGGCGCAACCGCCCTGACAAGGCGTAAGCTCCCGGCCAGAGCGGGAGAGGAAAGCAATGAGCAGCGTGTCAACGGCAACGATCGGCCCGGCCCCACGCGGCAACCCCCGGCCCTGGTACAGCCGCGTCGGCCACGTCCTCGCCCACGAGTTCCGCCTGGTCCTGCCGCCGACGATCTTCTTCGCGATCGGCTTCAACCTGATCGTCCTCTCGACCAACCTCATCCTGGCGCAATACCTGGAGCATTTCGCGAGCTTCCTCCTCGCCACCACCGCCGCCCTCGTCGTCGGCAAGGCGGTGCTGGTCGCCGACAAGATGCCGTTCCTGCGCCGCTTCGACCGCGCGCCGCTGATCCAGCCGATCCTGTTCAAGACCGCGATCTACGTCGTCTTCGTCTTCCTCGCCCGGCTGATCGAGGCAACCGCCCATTTCGGCATCGAGCACGGCACCGTGCTCGGCACCATCCCCTTCCTGCTGGCACACTTCTCCTGGCACCGCTTCGCTTTCGTCCAGCTCTGGATCACCGTCCTGTTCCTGCTCTACGTCACGGCCGCGGAACTGAACGCGCTGTTCGGCCCGGGCGAAATGCGCCGCCTGTTCTTCACCCACCGCCCGCGCCAGCTCCAGCTCACCCGCCGCGAGCGCATCCGCGTGCTGGGCCGGCTGAGCCGCCTCGCCGACCGCCATTCCGCGACCGAGCTCGCCGACGCGCACAGCCCGGCGCATCGCGAACTCGTCGCCATGCTGCAATCCCTCGCCCGCCGCGAGGCCGTGACCGGCCGCTGATCCCACCCGCCGCCGCACGCCGATCACGGAGAAGCCGGCCGGGAATCGAACCCGGACGCCGCAAAGCGGTTTGCATGCGTCATGCAGGCCCCGCATCCCTCGGCGCGGAGCCAGCGCGGGCTCGACTGGCTGAACTTCTTCATTGCCGATGTGGAGACGGCGTTCGGGCCGTTCGTCGCGGTCTACCTGACCACCGAAGGGTGGAAACAGGGCGCGATCGGCACCGCGATCACCGTCAACACGGCAATCGCGCTGGCAACGCAGCTGCCCGCCGGCTGGCTCACCGACCGGCTGCACAGCAAGCGGCTGATCGTCGCCGTCTGCCTCGCCTGCATCGCCGGCGGCGCGCTGCTGATCGCGCTCTGGCCGACGCCGCTCTTCGTGTTCGCCGGCGAGGCCCTGCACGGCATCACCGGCGGCGCCGTGCGCATCGCGATCGCGGCGATCGGGCTCGGCCTGGTCGGCCACCGTGCCCTCCACACCCGGGTCGGCCGCAACCACCGCTACGATTCCTTCGGCAATGCGGTGACCGCGGGCGGGATGGGCGCGCTCGGCCAGCTCGTGGCACCGCGCGCGCCGTTCTTCGCCGCCGCGGCCCTCTGCCTGCCCGCGGCCTTCTTCCTGACCCGCATCCGCGGCCGCGAGATCAACTATGCCCGGGCCCGTCAGGGCGCGCGCGACCGCGAGGACGCGCAGGCGCGCTGGCGCGACCTGCTGCGCAATCATCCGCTGCTGATCTTCGCCGCCTGCCTGTTCCTGTTCCAGTTCACCAACGCCTCGATGCTGCCGCTGGCCGGAGAGCGGCTGGCCGCGCAGCACGGAAGTGAATCCGAACTGGTGACCTCGGCACTGGTGATCGTGCCGCAGACGGTCACCGCGCTGATCGCCACCTGGATGGCGCGCAAGGCGGATGAAAGAGGGCGCAAGCACCTGCTGCTCGCCGCCTTCGCCGCGCTGCTCGCTCGCGCCGTGCTGTTCGCCTTCGCCTTCGGCCCCTGGTTCCTGGTCGCCGTGCAGGTGCTGGGCGGGCTGACCGCGGCGGTGATCGGCATCCTGACGCCGCTCGTCGTCGCCGACTGCACGTGCGGCACCGGGCGATACAATTTCTCGCTCGGCGCAGTCGGCATGATCGCCGGCGTCGGTGCCGCGATCAGCACCACGCTGATCGGCTTCGTCGCGCAGGAATTCGGCTTCACCTGTGGCTTCGCCGTGCTGGCCGCGACCGCCCTGATCGGCGTTGCCATCCTCTGGCTGTTTCTGCCGGAGACGGTCGAGCAGGCGCGCACCGCCGAGGAGCTGCCGCAGCCGGCATAGGGCGCACGGTCGGGTCGCGACCCTCGCCGCCGGGTTCATCCTGAACCTGGCGGCGAGCCGAACCAGGCCGCCACCGCAAGCATCCGCGCGCCAGTGCGGATGGAAACGGGCGATCCCAACCCTTGACCCGGCCGTCGGCGCGGCGCTCCCTGTTCCGGCCGCGAGTCCCGGGGAGCGATGCAATGCCCGAGGAACCCAAGCCGGAAGGGCGCTCCTATCGCATCGGCGATGTCGGCGCCGGCGCGCGCGTCGCGCAGGGCGAGCACATCACCTGGGTCGAAGGCGTCGCCAGCCTGCCGGACGGCGAGGCGCTCAAACGGCGGTTCGACGCGCTGCTCGCGCGGATCGCGCAGGATGCATCGCTCGACGAGGACACGCGCGCGCTGGCGCTGGCCAAGACCACGGCGATCGCAGAGGGCCTGGCCGTCGCCCGATCCGAGCCCGGAATGCTGCGCCGCGCCTTGCTCGATGCGCAATCGTGGTTCGGCGGTGCCGCCGCCTGGGTTGGCCACGGGCTGGCTGACATCCTGAAGAGCGAGGCGGCGCAGAAGACGCTCGGCACGGTGACCGAGGCCGCCACCAAGGCCGCGATCGCGTCGTTCATGGGGTAGGCGCGGTGCCATCCGGCGCGTCGCACTTCCAGGTCGGCGATGTCGGCGCGGGCGCCCGGGTCGCGCAAGGCGACCACGTCACCTGGATCGAGGGTTTCACCGCCGACCAGGTCCGGGGACTGATCGAGGCGGCAACCCGGGGCGCGGATGAGAAGCTCTCCGCGCTCAGCCGGACGCTCGGCGTGACGCTGGGCGCGATGCGCACGATGCTGGCGACCGTCGGCCAATCGGGCGTGGCGGACGAGAAGCTGGCCGAGGCCCTGGCGGAGGTTTTCGAGCAGAACCGCAAGGCCGCCGAGACCATCGCCGCACTGCGTCCCGACAATCCGGTCGCCCAGGCGCATGTCGCCGAGGCCGCGGCGGCGCAGACGAGCGGCGATCGCGCGGCGGCACGGCGGCATTTGCGCGCGGCGCGCGACGCGGCGGAGGCCGCCGCGGCCGAGGCCCAGCGCCTGGCCCGCCAGGCGCAGGCGGCGGCCGATCAGCAGATGGTGCAGGCGGCGCAGGCGACCTCGGCCGAGGCGGAGCTGGCGCTGGCGGGGCTGGATCACGAGGAAGCGGCACGCCTGTTCGGCGAGGCCGCGGCGCTGATGCCGGCCGCTGCACTCGACGAGAAGGGGGCGCTGCTGCTGCGCCAGGCCCTGGCGCTGCGGCGCCGGGGCGACGAGCGTGGCGACAACGCGGCCCTGCACAAGGCGCTGCTGGTCTATGACCGCGCCCTGATCGTGCTGGACCGCGCGCGCGTGCCGCTCGACTGGGCGATGACGCAGAACAACCGCGGCAATGCGCTCGCGACCCTCGGGGAGCGCGAGACCGGCACCGGGCATCTGCTCGACGCCGTCGCGGCCTATCGCGACGCGCTCGAGGAGCGGACCCGCGCGCGCGTGCCGCTCGACTGGGCGATGACGCAGAACAACCTCGGCACCGCGCTCGCCACCCTCGCAGAGCGCGAGAGCGGCACCGAACGTCTGCTCGAAGCGGTCGCCGCCTACCGCGACGCGCTCAGCGAATGGACCCGCGAGCGCGTGCCGCTGCAATGGGCGACGACGCAGAACAATCTCGGCACCGCGCTCGCGACACTTGGGCAGCGCGAGACCGGCGCCTTGCACCTGCGCGAAGCGGTCGAGGCGCATCGCGACGCGCTCGAGGAAATGACGCGCGAGCGCGCACCGCTCGCCTGGGCGATGACCGCGAACAATCTCGGCACCGCGCTCGCCGCGCTCGGGCAGCGCGAGACCGGCACCGGGCGTCTGCACGACGCCGTCGCGGCCTACCGCGACGCGCTCACGGAAATGACCCGCGAGCGCGTGCCGCTGCAATGGGCCACGACGCAGAACAATCTCGGCAACACGCTTCGGGCGCTCGGGGAACGCGAGGACGGCACCGCACGGTTCGCCGAAGCCGTGGCGGCGTGGGAGGCCTGCCTGACGGTCACCGCGTCCGTCTGGCCCGCGGAATGGGTCGGCGGCGTGCGCTCCAACTGCGACAACGCACGAGCCGAGATCGCGCGCCGATCAGCCGCGCCCGGGTCGTGACACGATGCGGGTGCTTGGAGCATCTTCGCGGGCTAGACTGCGCCTTTCTCGCGGCCGCGCCTGCGGAGAGAGAACGACGCTGCGGCGCTTGACCAGGCCGCCGCCGCGGCGCTCCCCTATCCTGGGCGATAGAGCTCTGGGGAGAGATGCCATGCCCGAGGAGCCGGGGCCGGACAGCCGCAGCGACCGGATCGGCGATGTCGGCGCCGGCGCGCGGGTCGCGCAGGGCGAGACCATCACCTGGGTCGAAGGCGTCTCGACCCTCCCGGACGCTGCGGCGCTGCGGCGGCAGTTCCAGGCGTTGCTCGCACGGATCGAAATTGATCCGTCGCTGGACGAGGACACGCGCGAACTGGCCCGCGCGAAGTCGGCGGCGGTCGCGACCAGGCTGACCGTCACCCGGACCTCGCCAAGTGTGCTGCGCCGCGCGTTGCTGGACGCGAAATCATGGTTCGGGGGCGCGGCGGCATCGGTTGGCGACGCGCTCGGCGACATCCTGAGGAGCAAGGCGACGCAGACGACGCCCGGCACGGTGACCGAGGCGACCACCACGGCCGCGGTCGCGTCGTTCATGGGGTAGGCGCGATGTCGACCGACGCGTCGCAATTCCAGATCGGCGATGTCGGCGCCGGCGCAACCGTGTTGCAGGGCGAGAACCTTTCGCTCATCGTCAACACGATCGGCGCCGCCCAGCTGCAGGAGCTGACCAGGGCGGCAGCGGCCGGCGCCGTCGGCCCGCTGGCCGACAGGATCGTCGCGCTGAGCCAGACGCTCGGCGTCACGCTGGGCGCGATGCGGACGATGCTGGCGACCGTCGGTCGCTCGGGTGTCGCGGACGACAAGCTGGCGGAGAAGCTGGCGGAGGTCTTCGAGCAGAACCGCAAGGCCGCCGAGACCATCGCGGCGCTGCGCCCCGACAACCCGGTCGCGAAAGCGCATGTCGCCGAGGCGGCGGCGGCGCAGACGAGCGGCGATCCCGAGGCGGCGCGGCGGCATTTGCGCGCGGCGCGTGAGGCCGCCGAGGCCGCCGCGGCGGAAGCCCGGCGCCTGGTGCGGCAGGCGGCGGATGCGGCCGACCGGCAGATGGTGCAGGCAGCGCAGGCGGCCTCGGCCGAGGCGGAGCTGGCGCTGGCGGGGCTGGATTACGAGGAAGCGGCGCGCCTGTTCGGCGAGGCCGCGGCGCTGATGCCGGCGCATGCGCTTGATGAAAAGGGGGCGCTGCTCCTGCGCCAGGGCGATGCGCTGCAACGCCAGGGCGAGGAGCGGGGCGACAACGCCGCCTTGCACAAAGCGCTGCAAGTCTATGATCGCGCGCTCGCACTGATGCCTCGCGACCGTGTGCCGCTCGATTGGGCCACGACGCAGAACGAGCTAGGCAACGCGCTTTGCAGGCTTGGGCAACGCGAGAGCGGCACCGAGCGCCTGCGCGACGCCGTCGCGGCCTACCGCGACGCGCTCAAGGAGAGGATCCGCGAGCGCGTGCCGCTCGACTGGGCCGCCACCCAGAACAACCTCGGCAACGCGCTCGCTACTCTCGGCGAACGCGAGAGCGGCACGGAGCGCCTGCGCGACGCCGTCGCGGCCTACCGCGACGCGCTCAAGGAAAGGTCCCGCGAGCGCGTGCCGCTCGACTGGGCGATGACGCAGAATAACCTCGGCAATGCGCTTTGCAGGCTCGGGGAACGCGAGAGCGGCACCGGGCGCCTGCGCGAAGCCATCGCGGCCTATCGCGAAGCGCTCACGGAAAGGACCCGCGAGCGCGACCCGCTCGGCTGGGCCATGATCCAGAACAACCTCGGCACGGTGCTCGCGACGCTCGGAAAACGCGAGAGCGGCACCGAGCGCCTGTACGAAGCCGTCGCGGCCTGCCGCGAAGCGCTCAAGGAATGGACTCGAGAACGCGTGCCGCTCGACTGGGCCACGACGCAGACCAATCTCGGCACCGCGCTCGCAACTCTCGGGGAACGCGAGAGCGGCACGGAGCGCCTGCTCGACGCCGTCGCGGCGTATCGTGACGCGCTCAAGGAATTCAACCGCGAGCGCGTGCCACTGCAATGGGCGATGACACAGAACAACCTCGGCTCCGCGCTCGCAACGCTCGGAGAACGCGAGGGCGGCGCCGAGCGCCTGCGCGAAGCTGTCGTAGCCTACCGTGACGCGCTCAAGGAATTGACCCACAAGCGCGTGCCGCTCCAATGGGCCATGACCCAGGACAACCTCGGCAACGCGCTCCACTCGCTCGGGGAACGTGAAACCGCAACCGCGCGACTCGAGGAAGCACTGGCGGCGTGGGAGGCCTGTCTGACGGTCACCGCATCCGCCTGGCCTGCAGAGTGGGTGGAAAGCGTGCGCGCCAACTGCGACAAGGCACGAGCCGAGATCGCACGCCGCTCGGCCGCGCCCGGATCGTGAATCGACGCGAGCGC
>DATJSJ010000040.1:0-7434 GCA_035504175.1 Acetobacteraceae bacterium | reverse complement strand
GATGATGGTGGCCTTGTGCACCGGGTCGCATTCCGGCTCGTGCATGGCGCACAGAGCGTGGCCACCCTCGTGATAGGCGGTCATGCGCTTCTCGGCCTCGGACATCACCAGGGACCGGCGTTCGGTGCCCATCATGACCTTGTCCTTGGCGGCCTCGAACTCGGCCATCGCGACGACGCGCTTGCCCAGGCGGGCGGCCAGCAGCGCGCCCTCGTTCACCAGGTTGGCAAGGTCGGCGCCGGAGAAACCCGGGGTGCCACGCGCAATCACCTTCGGGTCCACGTCCGAAGCCAGCGGCACCTTGCGCATATGCACGCGCAGGATCTTTTCGCGGCCGTTCACGTCGGGGTTCGGCACCACGACCTGGCGATCGAAGCGGCCGGGGCGCAGCAGCGCCGGGTCCAGCACGTCCGGACGGTTGGTCGCCGCGATCAGGATCACGCCCTCGTTGCTCTCGAACCCGTCCATCTCGACGAGCATCTGGTTGAGCGTCTGCTCGCGCTCGTCATTGCCGCCGCCCAGGCCCGCGCCGCGATGCCGGCCGACCGCGTCGATCTCGTCGATGAAGATGATGCAGGGGGCGTTCTTCTTGCCCTGCTCGAACATGTCGCGCACGCGCGAGGCGCCGACGCCCACGAACATCTCGACGAAGTCGGAGCCGGAGATGGTGAAGAACGGCACGTTCGCCTCGCCGGCGATGGCCCGCGCGAGCAGCGTCTTGCCGGTGCCGGGCGGGCCGACCAGCAGCACGCCCTTGGGGATCTTGCCGCCCAGGCGCTGGAATTTCTGCGGATCCTTGAGGAACTCGACGATCTCCTGCAGCTCGCCCTTGGCCTCGTCGATGCCGGCAACGTCCTCGAAGGTGACGCGGCCCTGCTTCTCGGTCAGCATCCGCGCGCGCGACTTGCCGAAGCCCATGGCGCGGCCGCCGCCCGCCTGCATCTGGCGCATGAAGAACACCCAGACGCCGATCAGCAGCAGCATCGGGAACCAGGACAACAGGTAGTGCAGCAGCGGGTTGACGTCGGCCTCTTCCGGCTTGGCGATCACCCGGACGCCCTTGTCGGTCAGGCGCTGCACCAGGGTCGGGTCTTCCGGGATGTAAGTCTGGAAGTTACGTCCGTCGGTGAGCTGCCCGCTCACCGTGCGTCCCTGGATCACCACGTCGCGGACCCGGCCGCCGTTGACCTCGCCGATGAAGTCCGAATAGGCGACCTGGGTGGCCGAGCGCTGGGTCGCTCCGGGCTGGAACAGGTTGAACAGCACCACCAGCAGCAGCGCTATGATCACCCAGAGCGCTAGATTTCGGCCGAAATTGCTCATTCCACACGGTCCTGGAGCCCACGCCCCGGGGCGCGGCTCGGTCTACGCGTGGAGGTGCCCGGACCCGTCATCGGGAACCGCCATCGCGACAGGTCAACAACATAAGTTCTTCCGCGTTTCTTCGCATCCCCTGTCGTGACCTTCCCCTCCCGTCACATTGCCGGGCATGGCTGCCATCGTCTGCTCGCCCGGCTGGAACGGCGCGCCCGATGCGGGCCTGGTCGGGGCGAATGCGACCGGCACACAGCAGCATGGTCGAGGGTCCGGGTAGCCCAAATGGGGTACCGCGAACAAGGCATCTTCAAGGCGGATCGCCGGCAGGGTGCGCAGGACCACAGCCGGCAGCGGCGAATGCCGGCGCAACCTGGCGGCATCGTCGCCGAGTGCGCCGAGCGTGGCGCCCAAAGGTGGCGCCGCGCGCGACGAGAGGCGGAACCGCCCGTCCCACAGCGCACCCGGCCGTGCCGGCACGGGCGGCGCCATCGCCGCCGCCTCCCGCACCAGCAGCCAGCCGGGTCCGAGCCGTGCCGCCGGCAGCAGCCGCGCGCCGGCCAGCGTCGCAGCCCGCGGTGAATCGGCAAGCCCGGCGACCGCGTCGGCAGACGGCGGATAGGGTGCGCCGGCGATCGCCTGCAGCAGCGCCGCCAGGGCCGCCGGCGGCACGCCTTCCCGCGGCAGCAATGCAAACCCTTCCGGCCGCAACGTCACCGCCCGGGCGAGAACCGCCCCGCACGCGGCCTCCGCCGCTTCGCGGCGCAGACCTGCTTCCGCCGCTTCCCGGCACGCCGCGCCGGCCGCCGTCGGGCCGCCCAGGCGCAGCGTGGCACGCAGGCGCGGGCGCAGGAATTGCGTATTCGCGTTGGTCGGATCCTCGACCCAGGACAGGCCGCTTGCCCGCAAGGTCGCGCGCAGCCGCTCGGGAGCGAGCCCGAGCAACGGCCGCAGCAGTCGCAGATCGTGCTGCTCGGCAAGCGCGGGCATGGCGGCCAGTCCCGCCGGCCCGCTGCCGCGCTCGCGCCGCATCAGCCAGGTCTCGGCCTGATCCATCGCCTGGTGCCCGAGGAGCAGGTGCAGCCGTCCCGCCTCGCGGCAGGCCGCGGCGAGCGCGGCATAGCGCGCAACGCGTGCCCTGGCCGGCAGTCCGGGGCCCGGCGCAAGCCCGCCGAGCGACAGAATCCGCGCCGGAATGCCGCGCTCGGCGAGCCGCGCCGCGGTCCAGCCGGCCTCTCCGGCCGAGCCGGGCCGCAAGCCGTGATCGACGATCAGGGCGAGCAAGGTGCCGCCGTGTGCCGCGACCCAGTCGGCGGCCAGCACGGCCAGCGCCAGGCTGTCGCCGCCGCCCGACACCGCCGCCGCGAGGCGCGGCGTCGCCGACCAGGGCCCGAGACGGCCCATCGCCGCCGCGAATTCCGCCGCCGTGACCGGCGCGGCGGCGGGCGCCGGCGCGCTGCTCAGTGACAGTTGGCGCGACTGCGCGCCGAGGCGATCGCGCCGTGCAGATCGTCGCGCGGCGGATGATACTCGGCGCGCAGCTTGTCCAGCGCGCCGCAGGCGGAGCGCTTGTCGCCCAGCGCGATCAGCGAGTTGGCGACGCCGAGCAGCGCGTCCTGCGCATGCGCACCGCCATGCGCACGGTTGTAGGTGTCGTAATAGTCGACCGCCGCCTTCTGGTAGTTGCGCTGCCCCGCTTCCGCCTGGGCGAGCAGGAACATCGCGTCCACGGTGCGCGGCGAGCGGCCGTTCGCCAGCACCTCGCGCGCGGCAGCCTCGGCCGCGGCGTAGTCGCGCCGCGCCAGCGCCGCCCGGCCTTCCTGCAATGCCATCTCCGGCGTGCGCGGCGGCGGCTTCGCGGCTTCCGGCCCGGCGCCAGGGGCCGGCGGCAGCAGCGGCAGCGTGCCGGGGGTCGCGGGCGCCGGCGGCACGCCGGGGCCCGGGGGCGGCGTGACGCCGGTCGCGGGCGGCGTGGTGCCGCCATTGAGGCGGAAATTCAGGTCGGAGATCTGCTTGCCGAGATCGGCGGTCTGCTGCTGCAGCGTGTTGCTCAGCTCGTCGACGCGGCCCTGCAACGTGCGGACCTGCTCCTCCAGACGCGAGACGCGGTCGAGCAGCTCGGCGGAAAGGTCGCCGCCGGAGCCGGCGGGCGGCGGTGCCTGCTCCTGATAGCTGGGCTGCCCGCCGCCGCCGGCCTCGACCCGGGCGGCGAGCAGCTGCAACTCATGCCGCAGCTCCAGGATCTGGTTCTGCAGGGCGATCCCTTCGCGGGTCTCCATCTGCGCCAGACCGGGGGCCGGGCGCAGCAGCAGCGCCGGCGCGGCCAGCATGGCTGCGGCCAGCAGGCGCGGGAACGGCCTCATGGCGATCCTCCGGAAGGCGGGGTCCGGCCGGGTTGTAGGCAAAACCGGCGCAAGCGGCCACCCGGCCCCGGACACGGAACCGGGAGCGGCGCGCGGGTGCCGGTCGGGCCGCCGCGCCGCGCGCCGGCGAAGGTGGGGTCAGCGCACCGAGGTGATGGCGTTGCGGTTCTGCGCCCAGGCTTCCTCATTGTCGCCGAGCGCGGTCGGGCGGTCCTTGCCGTAGCTGATCGTGGTGATCCGGCCGGTGTTCACCCCGCGTGCCACCAGGAAGTCGCGCGCTGCATTGGCGCGGCGCTGTCCGAGGGCGAGGTTGTACTCCTCCGTGCCGCGGTCGTCGCAATTGCCGGCGATCTGGACGTCGACCTGCGGGTATCTCCCAAGCCAGGCCGCCTGGCGGTCCAGCGTCGCCTGCGCGTCCGAGCTCAAGGTCGACTGGTTGAACGCGTAGAACACGCGATCGCCCACATTGGCGACCAGATCCTCCTCGCTCCCCGGGGCCGGGCCGGCCGTGGCGGCGGAGGCGCCGTTCCCCGTCGTCGCTGCCGCGGTGGTCGGTGGCTTGTTGGCGCAGCCGGTCAGCAGAGCGACCGCGGCAAGGGCGCCCACTATCCTCATGTTCATTTCGATTGCGTCCCTGAAGAGAGTGACGGGAGAACGTCGGTCAACCGGATTGCCCGGGTGTTTCGGCGGCCGCGCTCTTTGCACGCGGCCCAGAGCGGGTCAAGCAGCGGAGCGGCGGGTCAAGCAGCGGAGCGGCGGGTCAAGCAGCGGTGCGGCGGGTCCGCCGCATGCCGGCCCGGGCGGGAATGGCGGGGCGCCCGCCGGCGCCCGGGCCGGAACCGATGCCGGGCACGGCGCAAGGCGGGTCACGCGTTCAGCGGCGACCAGGAGGGATCGGAGGCGTTGGTCGGCGTCGGCACCGGCCGCTCGTCGAAGCCGGTGATGTCGATCGTGACGAGCCTGGCGGAATAGCCGGCGCCGGACGGTCCGCGCGCCGCCGTCGTGCGCCAGAACATCAGCACCCGCCCGTTCGGGCAGAAGGTCGGGCCCTCGACGTCGAAGCCCTCGGAGAGGATGCGCTCGCCGGAGCCGTCCGGATGCATCACGCCGATGCCGAACGTATCGCCGATGCGAGTGAAAGCGATCAGATCGCCGCGCGGCGACCAGACCGGCGTGCCGTATCGGCCGTTGCCGAAGCTGATCCGCCGCACGTTCCCGCCGGAGGCATCCATCACGTAGAGCTGCTGGTCGCCGCCGCGGTCGGAATTGAACACGATCTGCGACCCGTCCGGGCTGTAGCACGGGCTGACATCGATCGCGCCGGAATTGGTCAGCCGCCGCTCGCCGCCGCCGCCGAGCCCGACCACCACGATGTCCGCGCCGGACCCATGGGCGAGCGACATGATCACGGAATTGCCGTCCGGGCTGAAGCGCGGCGACAGCGTCATGCCGGCGAAGTCGCCGAGGACGCGCTGCCGGCCGCTGCCGAGGTCGAACAGGTAGACGCGCGGCCGGTTGCCGGCATAGCTCATGAAGGCGATCTCGTCGCGCGTCGGATGAAAGCGCGGCGTCAGCACCATCCAGGTGCCGTCGGTCAGGAAGCGGTTGTTGGCGCCGTCCTGATCCATGATGGCGAGCCGCGTCGTCTGCCGCCCGCGCGGTCCGGTGCGCGCGACATAGGCGATGCGGGTGTCGAAATAGCCCTTCTCGCCCAGCAGCCGCTCGTAGACGACATCGGCGATGATGTGGGCGATGCGGCGCCAGTTGGCACTGCTCGTGGTGTAGGCGGTGCCCTGGATCTGCGTGCCGGGCAGCACGTCCCAGAGGCGGAACTCGACGCGCACGTTGCCGCCCTCGCCCTCGACCCGGCCGGTGACCAGCGCCTGCGCGCCGATCGCCTTCCAGTTCTGGAAGTTCGGCACCGCGCCGGTATCGGCGACGAAGGCCTGCGGGCTGATCGGCCGGAACAGGCCGCAATTCTGCAGGTCGTTGGTGATCACCCCGGCCATGTCGGAGCCGATCCGCTGCGCCTCGGCGCCGCCGCCGACCAGGTCGGGGATCGCGATCGGAATCGGCTCGGTGCGCGCGCGCGTGACGTCGATCACGGCACTCTGTCCGGCCGCGGGCGTGCCGGAGGACGGTGCGGCGGGGGCCTGCTGCGCGCGCGCCAGGCCCGGCGCCGCGAGCATGGTCGCGGTGCCGGCCAGCACGGAGCGGCGGCCGAAGATGGGGCGTTCTGTCATGATTGGCTTCTCCCGAAGGATCTGCGGCCGCGTCACAGCGGGCTGAACCGGAACTTCAGCTCCCGGTTCTGCCCGAGCATGAAGCGCGGCAGCGGCAGGTTGGCGCATTCCGGGCTCAGCACGGCCCGTACGGCGCGTTCGGCGAAGGCGCGGAACACCGGGTCGGCGAGCCTGCCCTGATCCTCCGGCGCGACGGTCGCCTCGCGCGCGGTGCCGTTGCCATCGGTCACCACGTTCAGCATGACGCGCATCTGGTCGACGCCCTTGGCGCCCGGATCGTAGGTCCAGCACCGCCGCACCTCGGTGCCGATGGCCGCGCGCTCATCGGCAGACAGCTTGGCGGTGTCGCTGCCGTGCGGCGAGCCGCCGGCATTCGGCGCGCCGCCCTGACGCGGATTGGCGCGTGCCCGCGGCGCCTCGGTCTGGCGCGTCGCCAGCCGCAGCTTCTCCAGCGTGTTCAGGAGTTCGCGGCTGTCCGGCACCGGCGTCTTCACCGGATGCGGCTGGGTGTTGGCACTGGCCACCGCCTGGGTGGGCACGGGCGGTGGCGGCACCGGCAGCGGCGGCACCGGCAGCGGCGGGGTCGCCTGCGGCGGCGCCGGCGGCGCCGGCGGTGGCGGCGGCAGAGGGGCCGCGGCTTCGGTCGATTCGCGCGGCGGCGGCTGCGGCACCGGCGGCGTCGCCGTGGGTGGCGCCGGGGCCGGCGAGGGCGGCGGCGGCGGTGGGGGCGGCGGAGGCGGCAGCGGTGCCTCGGGCGCCGGTTTCTGCGGCTGCGGCGCCGGCGGCGCCGGGGTCGGCTGCGGCGCCGGGGCCGGCGCGGGGGTGGGGGCGGGCGCCTGCGCGCGCTGCACCGGCTGCGCCGGGCCGACGAAATCCATCTGCACCGCCGTCTCGGTCGGCGGCTCCGGCGGATTTCGGTGCGGCAGGGTCAGCAGCAGTGCCAGAAGCGCCAGCACGTGCAGGGCCGCCGAGGCGGCCGCGCTGCGCTGCAGGGTGGGAGTCATCGCCAAAACGGGGGCCAAACCGGGAGCCGGTCCGCGGTCGGGCTAGCCCCGCCCGGCCGGACCGGACGCCGGCGCTCCCGGCTGAGCCGCGGCGCCGGACGGGCCGCCGGTCGGCGCCGCGCCCGACTTGCCGCCGGCCGGTGCGCTACCCGCCGGAGGGCTGCCACCGGTCCCGGGGATCGAGCCGGCCGGCGGCGCCTCGGCCAGCAGCGCCACCTTGGTGAAGCCGCCGTCGGTGATCGTCGCCATGACTTGCATGATCTGGCCGTAGGCGACCGATTTGTCGCCGCGCACGAAGATCCGCCGCTCGGCGTTGTTCTGCGAGATCGCCTGCAGCTTGGACACCAGCTCCGGAAGCTGCACCTCCTGGTCCTGCAGGAAGATGTGGCCGAGCGCGTTGATCGAGACGGTGAGCGGCTGGCTGTCGGAATTGACCGGCTGCGCGCTGGTTTTCGGCAGGTCGACGTTGACGCCCGAGGTCATCAGAGGCGCGGTGACCCTGAAAATGAT
>DATJSJ010000039.1:0-4930 GCA_035504175.1 Acetobacteraceae bacterium | reverse complement strand
CGGCACGCTCGGCCCGTTCGACGGCGAGACCGATCTGTTCATCCGGCCCGGCTTCCGCTTCCGCATCGCCGACCGGCTGCTGACCAATTTCCACCTGCCGCGCTCGACCCTGTTCATGCTGGTCTGCGCCTTCGCCGGTACTGATCGCATGCGTGCGGCCTACGCCCATGCGATCGAAGCCGGCTACCGCTTCTACTCCTACGGCGATGCCTGCCTGCTGACGCGGGAGGGCGCGTGACGCGCGCGCCGGGCGAGCGATCCCGCGCCCGCGCCCGGAATTCCGACGGATCGCGGCGCAACCGGCCGGTCGATCAGGGACAGGACGAGTCCCCGTTCATCGCCTGGCTCGCGGAGCAGCTCGCCCCGCTCGGCCGGCTCCAGGCGCGCCGGATGTTCGGCGCCCAGGGGCTCTGGCTCGACGGGCTGTTCATCGGCCTGGTCTGGCAGGGCACGCTCTACCTGAAATCGGCGCCCGAGGCGCGGGCCGGGCTCGCACAGGCCGGCGGCGAGCCGTTCCGCTACCGCCTGCGGGACGGGCGCGAACAGGAGCTCGGTTTCACCGCTCCGCCCGCGACGGTGGTCGAGGAGCCGGACGCGCTGCTGGCCTGGGTACGCCAGGCCATGCAGGCCGCGCTGAACCAGGCGGCCGGCAAGCCGAAGCGCCGCACCCGCGCATGACCACCCGCTTTACCCTGGACGCGGCGGACGGCGCCGCCCGCGCCGGGACGCTCGCGACCGCGCATGGCGCCGTCGAGACGCCGGTCTTCATGCCGGTCGGCACGGCGGGCACGGTCAAGGCGATGACCGCCGACGCGGTGCGGGCGACCGGCGCGCGGATCGTCCTCGGCAACACCTACCATCTGATGCTGCGCCCGGGCGCGGAGCGCGTCGCTTCGCTTGGCGGGCTGCACCGGTTCATGGACTGGCCCGGCCCGATCCTGACCGATTCCGGCGGCTTCCAGGTGATGTCGCTCGCGACCCTGCGGCAGATCGACGCCGACGGCGTTACCTTCCACTCGCATCTCGACGGCAGCCAGCACCGGCTGACCCCGGAGCGCTCGATCGCGATCCAGCACGCGCTGGACGCGACCATCAGCATGGCGTTCGACGAATGCACGCCCTTCCCGGCGACCGAGGCGGAGGCGGCGGCCTCGATGCAGCTCTCGATGCGCTGGGCGGCGCGGTCGCGCGCGGCGTTCGCGGCACGCGACGGCACCGCGCTGTTCGGCATCGTCCAGGGCGGCATCTACCCGGACCTCCGCGCCAGCTCCTGCCGGGCGCTGACCGATATCGGCTTCGAGGGCTATGCCGTGGGCGGACTCGCCGTCGGCGAAGGCCAGGCGATGATGTTCGCGACGCTGGACGTGACGGTGCCGCTGCTGCCCGCCGGTCGGCCGCGCTACCTGATGGGGGTCGGCACGCCGGATGACATCATCGGCGCGGTCGCGCGCGGCATCGACATGTTCGACTGCGTCATCCCGACCCGCGGCGGCCGCACCGGCCGCGCCTATACCAGCGCCGGCGTGCTCAATTTGCGCAACGCCCGCCATGCCGACGACCCGGGGCCGCTCGATCCCGGCTGCCCCTGCCCGGCCTGCACCCGGCACAGCCGCGCCTATCTGCATCATCTGTTCCGGGCGGCGGAGATGCTCGGTCCGATGCTTCTGACCTGGCACAACCTCACCTATTATCAGGCCCTGATGCGCGGCCTGCGGCGGGCGATCCTGGAGGGCCGGTTCGGCGGCCATGCCGCGTCGCTGCGGGCCGGCTGGGCGTCGGGCGCGGCCGCTTCCTGACCGGAGGGACAAGATGCCGCATGGCGACGCGCATCACGGCGGGCACGCGCACGGTCACGCGCACGGTCACGCGCACGCGGCCGCGCCCGGCGGGCACGACACCGCCTTCGCGATCGGCGTCGGCCTGAACACGGCGCTGGTCGCGGCGCAGGTCTGGTTTGGCGTCGCCGCCGGTTCGCTCGCGCTGATTGCCGATGCGGGACACAATCTCGGCGACGTGCTCGGCCTCGCCATGGCCTGGGGCGCCGCGGTCCTGTCGCGCCGGCCGCCGAGCGCGCGGCGCACCTATGGCTACGGGCGCAGCTCCATCCTCGCCTCGCTCGCCAATGCGGTGCTGCTGCTGATCGGCGTCGGCGCGATCGCGCTGGAGGCGATCCGCCGGCTGTTCGCGCCGACCGCGGTGCACGGGCTGACGATGATGTGGGTGGCGATCGCCGCCATTTTGATCAACGGCAGCACCGCTTGGCTGTTCATGCGCGGGCGGGAGCACGATCTCAACATCCGCGGCGCCTTCCTGCACATGGCGGCCGATGCGGCGGTGTCGGCGGCGGTCGTGCTGGCCGCGCTGGTGATCCATTTCACCGGCTGGGACTGGCTCGACCCGCTGACCAGCCTGTTGATTGCCGGCGTGATCACCGCCGGCACCTGGGGTTTGCTGCGGGATTCCGTCAATCTCGCCATGGACGTCGTGCCGGAGGAGATCGACCAGACGCTGGTCGCAGCCTATCTCGGCGGCCTGCCTGGCGTCGCCGAGGTGCACGACCTGCACATCTGGAGCATCAGCACCACGGAGGTGGCGCTCACGGCGCATCTGGTCCGCCCCGGGGCCGGCATCGACGATCGGTTGCTGGCGGAAGCCTGCCTCGAACTGCGTACCCGCTTCGGCATCGGCCATGCCACGTTCCAGGTGGAGTCCGGCGATCCGGCGCACCCCTGCGCGCTGGCGCCGGCGCATGTGATCTGACGCGGCGCCGCCGGCGGCGGACCATGCTTGCCGCAGCTGGAATCGCCGGCGGTGCGAGGCACGGGAAGAAGACAGAAAGCTCGATCGGGATCGCAGTGCGATCCCGGTCTATATCGTGCTTCTCGCTACCCGCGCGCGAACCATGTCCGGCAGCCCGACGCTGCCGCCGAGCCGGAAGTTTCGCACATCCTGCATCGTGAAGGCGGCAACACCCACAGGCAGCCGCGACTGGATGCGAAACAGGTCGATGCCGTCGACATCCTGCAGCCAGAACAGCGGGCGCTCGTCGGGGCGCGCGGTTTCGAACTCCACGTTGCCGAGCTCGATGTTGCGCGCGTGCCGGATGAAGAATCCCTGCGCCGGCAACGGCACGAAGGCGCTGGGATCGGGATAGTCGCTCGCCTCCTCCGGCGGGCGCACCTCCGCCATCGCCGCCGGCGCGCCCCCGCCGTGCTGCAGCACCACGTCGTTGATGCGGATGTCCTCGACCGGGAAACCCGGGATGCCGGCGATGATCGCCGGCATCGAGCTGAGCGAGCCGGAACAGACGAGGTTGCTGATCGACACGCGCGCCAGCCGTCCCGGCAGGCGGCCGGCCGGGCCGCGCATCCGTGCGCCGAGCCGCAGGAAGATCGGCGCGTTGCGCAGGTCGCGCATGGTAACGTTGCTGATCGCGACGTCCTCGAGCACGCCGCCATCCACCGTCTCCAGCGCCAGGCCGCGGCAGCTCTGGAACACGCAGTCGGCGATGGTGATGTTGCGGAAGCCGGCATCGGACTCCGTGCCCAGCTTGATGCGGCCGGTCCGCTGCCCGGGATCCGCGCGCTCCTCGCGTGCGAAACGGCGGAAGCTGCCGTCCAGCATCGCGCCGAGCCGCCAGCCGCCGCTCACCGCGCAGTTGCTGATCGTCACGTCCTGCGTCATCCGCGGCTCGCCCAGCGCGTCCGAGCTCTTGAGGCAGATGGCGTCGTCCCAGGGCGCGTTGACGCTGCAATTGGTGATCCGCACGTTGCGGCAGCAATCGATGTCCATGCCGTCGCGATTGGTGTCGATGCGCAGATTGTCGATCGTCACGTTGTCGACGCCGGTTGCGAGGATGCCGAAATGCCCGCCCGCGAGAATGGAGAAGTCGCGCAGCGTGACGTTGTGACAGCGCTTCAGCGCGATCGCCTTGTTGCCCGCGCCGATGGTGAGCGCGTGCGCGATCTCGGCGTCGCTGAGCTCGCGCACCAGGCCGCGGCCCCAGATGCGCCCCGGGCCGGTGATCGCGATGTCGTGCAGGTCCTCGCCCCAGATCAGGCTGTTGTGCCAGTGGTCGTGGCCGAAATCCTGATACGTCTCCCACGGGCCCGCCGGCTCGGGCGCATCGTAGCCGGCGCCGGGGACGTCCTCGGCCGCGAGCAGGGTCGCACCGGGTGCCAGGTGCAGCTCGATGCAGCTCTTCAGGTGCAGTGAATGGCAGGCATAGCTGCCTGCCGGGACGTGCACGGTCCCGCCGCCCGAGGCCGCGGCGGCCGCGATCGCGCGGTTGATCGCCGCCGTGTCCAGCGTGCGTCCGTCACCGACGGCGCCGAAGCGCCGGATATCGAAGCCCCTCAGGACGGCGTCCGGCTCCGGGCCGGGTCGGGCCGCGCCGCCGACGAGAAGGCTTGCGCCAAGGGCTTGCAGCAGGGCTCTGCGGGACGGGTTCATGCGATGTCTCGGCTCGGGGCACACAAAGGACCATGCGTGCAAGACCGCCGGTCGCGCTTGGCTTGCCACGCCCGACAGCAGATATACGCGCCATGACCGATGCCATCCATTCCGGACTGACCCAGCTCGGCCGGCCCGTTCCGATCCCGGCAAGCCCCGACGAGGCGCGGCTGGAACGCGTCCCGGCGCCGCATCCCGGACGCCGCTACCTGGTGCGCTTCACCGCGCCGGAATTCACCGCGCTCTGTCCGCTGACCGGCCAGCCGGATTTCGCGCATCTCGTCATCGACTACGTGCCGGACGCATGGATCGTCGAAAGCAAGTCGCTCAAGCTGTATCTGGCCAGCTTCCGCAATCACGGCACCTTCCACGAAACCTCCAGCATGGACATCGCCACCCGGCTGGTGCGGGAGCTCACGCCGGTCTGGCTGCGCATCGGCGCCTATTGGTATCCGCGCGGCGGCATGCCGATCGACGT
>DATJSJ010000038.1:0-3506 GCA_035504175.1 Acetobacteraceae bacterium | reverse complement strand
TTCTCCACCCGCAGCTCGAACGGGAGCCGCTTCTCGGCGAGCACCAGACGGACTTTGCGCGAATAGGGCGACAGCGGCAGATGGTAGAGGTAACGCATTGGCCGTGCTTATCGCACCAAGCTTCGCGTCGCGCCAAGCGTTGTGCTGGCTTTCACGACTGGGGCGGCACCCTCACCCGGTTCGCTTCGCGAACCGACCTCTCCCGCAGCGCGGGAGAGGTGGGTGTGGGGTTCACACCGACGAGAGTACGGCCGGGGCCAGGGCCGCCGAACGCGCCGCTGGATGCGCCGGGTTGCGGAAGCGGAGCTCGCCCTCGGGGACCGCGTCCGGCTCGGCAAGGCCGAACAGTTCGAGCCGGGACGTGCAGGTGACCGCGACCACCGCACGCGCCGCCTTGTCGGTCAGGAACTGGCGGGCCTCGCCCTCGAGTTCCAGCCGCTCGCGCAGGCCACGCCATTCGGCGCGGTCGGTATCCTCGACGAACATCGCCAGGATGCCCGGCCGCGTGCCGCTCAGCCGCGCCGGCGCGATCGTCGCCATCCGCCGGCGAACCGCGGCGGCGACCTCGTTCTCACGCCCGGCGCGGGCGGCGACGACGAAGACGCCGCCGCCCGTCGCAACCACGGCGAGATGCGCATCCGGCCCGAACTCCAGGCGCAGGGGGCTCATTATCCCAAGCTCGTCGGCTCGGGCGCCTGCCAGCAACAAAGGATCGAGCCGCAGTACCACCGCCGCGTCGTGGGCGGCGCGGCTGGTGCCCGCCAGCAGAGAGCGGATGCGCTCATGCAGACGTGCCAGCAGTCCCTCGTCCGCCGCCGCATCGTCGTCGCGCAGCCCGTCCGGGAGAGTCATTTTCAGCAGGTATCGTCCCGGGTGCGCGTCCAGCCAGGTCTGCAGGTCGGGATCGATCCGGTCGGCCAGCCGGAACCATGCCCCGCGCTGCAACCGGCGGCCCTCCTCGGCCGAGACCACGTCGCACACCATCTCCGCCTCGACGCCGCCGCGCATCAGCAACAGGTCGAAGCTGGCGTCCTCCTCCAGTCCGGCAAACCGCACGGCGAAGCCGCGGGCCTGCTGCGTCACGGCGCAGCGCAGCTTGTGAAATAGCGGGATCAGCGTGCCCTCGCCATCCAGCGCCACGGTGAGCTCTTCGCGCAGTCGCGCGCGCCCGGTGCCGGACAGCCGGCCGGCGAGCGTCACGGCCTCGGCGGCGAGCCGGCCGATGCGGCGCTCCGCGGGCGAGACGGCATCGCCGGTCGAGCGCAGGCGCTCGAGCGTGTATTCGACGCCGTGACGCTGCAACACCGCCTTGCCGGAACGGGGGCCGATCGCCGCGCTGCGCTCGATCTCGCGCAGTCGCCGGATCCAGCGGGACCGGCCCGCAAGGTCGATGAAGTCCTCGATCCTGCATGGGTCCGGCAACTGAGGTGCAAAGCGCATCATGCGGTCCCCAGAGGTGGGACCGCCGGTTAGCCCTGGGAATTCCCGACCGTCAAGGTCGGAAACATGATGATACATCGGACGCGGCGAGCCGCCGGGCCAGTCGATCGAAGGCGTCCACGTCCAACGTCTCGGCGCGTCGGTCGGCGGCGACGCCGACCTCGGCCAGCAGCCGCTCGCCGCCGAGCGACCGCAGCGCGCCTCGCAGCATCTTCCGACGCTGCCCGAAAGCCGCCGCGGTCAGCCGTTCCATTGCGGCGAACAACGTGGGGTCGGGCTGCACCGCGTGCGGGCGCAGCGAGACCACGGCGGACCAGACCTTTGGCGGCGGCACGAATGCCCGGGACGGGACACGCAGCCCGATTGTCACGTCGGCAACCCACTGCGCCAGGACCGACAGCCGCCCATAGGCCGGGGTGTCGGGCCCGGCACAGATTCGCTCGGCCATTTCGAGCTGAAACATGAGCGTCAGAGCTTCGAAGCAGGCTGCCTGGCGCAGCCAGCCGACCAGCAGCGGGGCTGCAATGTTGTAGGGCAGGTTGGCGACGATCCGACGCGGCGGCGGGGCCAGTGACGAAAGGTCAAGGGCGAGTGCGTCTGCTTCTATGACGGTGAGCCGGCCGGCGGCCCCGGCGGCCAGCTCGCGCATTGCTGCCGTGGCGCGGGGGTCGATCTCGACCGCGGTGACGGATGCTGCGTGGCTGTCCAGGAGCGCCCGAGTGAGGCCGCCGGGGCCGGGCCCCACCTCGATCACATGGCGACCGTCGAGCGGGCCGGCCGCTCGGACGATGCGCGCGGTCAAGTTGCCGTCCAGCAGGAAATGCTGGCCGAGGGAGCGCCTAGCGTCCAACTCGTGTCGGGCGATAACCTCGCGCAGCTTCGGGCGAAGGGAGCCCTCGCACGCGGTCCGCTCACCCGGTTCGCTTCGCGGACCGATCTCTCCCACACAGCGGGAGACGTGTAGTTGGCGCTTACGTGGTGCCGTTGCTGCGGATCTCGATTTGGGCCTGGCTGCGCAGGTCCTGCTGAAGCTGGCGGGACAGAAGATCGACGCGTTGACCCAGGATCTGCTCTCGAATCTCCTTGGGCGTCAGAGACGCCAGATTTTTCTGGTCACGCGAGCAGACGATCATCACGGCGACGCCGTCCGTGGAAACCAGCGGCTTGGTCGCGGTCTGCAACGGCAGCTTGTCCAGCATGTCGCGGAACACTGGCGGGTTGACGCTCTCCAGCCGGACCTCGCCGGGATCAGCCGGGCGCGGCGATTTCTCCTCGGTAGCGACCTGCTCCATCTGGTCGCAGCTATGCACGCTGGCGCTGATGCTCTTGGCCCTGTTGAAGATCTGCATCTGGGCGGGGGTCGGCGCCTGCGGGTTGAGTGGCGAGGCGAACGGCAGGAACACCTGCCGGATCGACAGGATGGTGCCCATGTCTTGGCCGACGTTGCGTTTCGCAACCAGCGTAACGATGTCCAGCCCGCCGGGCACGGTGATCGGGTTGCTGATGGCGCCGGGCGGCATCTCCGCGACAACCTGCGCTACCTGGGGGTCGAGCTGGTTCGGCTGCACCCAGCCCAGGTCGCCGCCCTGCAGGGCGGTCTGGCTTTGGCTGAACTGCGCCGCCACCACGGCGAAGGACGCGCCGGCGCGCAATTCGCCGATCACGGTCTCGGCGAAGCGCTGGGTATCAGCGGCGTTGGCGCGCTCCTCGACCGGGATGAAGATTTCGCCGACGTGGTACTCCGGCTGGCCGACCTGCTGGGCTTCCAGTCTTTGCTGCTCGGTCACGTCGGCATCGGTGATCACCAACCGGTCTCCGGCGGCCTGACGCAGCACCCGGGTCCAGCCGAGCTGGGTACGGATCTGATCGACCAGCGTGGTGAAGCTGACACCGTCGGATGCCAGCTTGGCGCGCAGGCCGCCCGGCTTCATCCCATTGCGCTGCTCGATCTCGGTGATCGCGGCGGCGATATCCTTGTCGCCGACGACGATCTTGCGCCGTTGGATCTCCTGCATGCGCAGTTGCTCATCGACGAGCTGGCGGACGATCTGCGGCTTGAGCCGGTC
>DATJSJ010000037.1:0-17986 GCA_035504175.1 Acetobacteraceae bacterium | reverse complement strand
GCCAGTCGGCTGCGCCTTGCCGAACGCGTCGTAGCGCGTCGATCCTGATCCCGTGGGCGGCGCGTCCCGACTGAGCTCGTCTCCCGCCAACTCGGATCGCCGATTCAGTCGGTCCGGGGAGATCGCGCCGCCCCCCACGCCCGCCCGGTCGACGCTTCCTGCGCCGCTCCATTTCAGCACCGTGAAGGAAGCGGATCAGGGCGTGCCGTCGGGTGGCACGTCGCGTTCGCGGGCAACCCGGCCCGCGGCCTGGCTTGTCCGTCCGTCAGCGGGCGGGCAAGCTGCAGGCGCCGGCCGGCGCCGACGCGACCGCCGGGCTGCCTCGTTTCGTCGACACCAGGCGGCGGGGCCATCCTCCGCTTCCGTCCTGGGAGAACCCGATGCAGCAGGGCCGCGACTTCCACCTCCCCGGCCGCAGCCCGGTCCTTGCCACGCACGGCATGGCCGCGACGTCGATGCCGGCGGCAACGCTCACCGCACTCGACGTGCTGCGCGCCGGCGGCAACGCGGTCGATGCCGCCGTCGCCGCCTGCGCCGCGCTGTGCGTGATCGAGCCGCAATCGACCGGCATCGGCGGCGATTGCTTCTGTCTCTACGCGACCGCCGGCCAGCGACGGGTGATCGCGCTCAATGGCTCAGGCCGCGCCGCCGCCGGCTATACGATCGACTGGTTCGAGGACCGCGGCATCGCCGCGCTGGAGCCGACCTCGCCGCATGGCGTGACCATTCCGGGCGCGGTCTCGGCCTGGGAGACGCTGCTGGCGGCGCACGGCACGCGCGGCCTGGACGAGCTGCTCGCACCGGCGATCCGCTTCGCGGAGGACGGCTGGCCGGTGCATCACCGCGTGGCGCTGGACTGGGCGGATTCGGCCGAGAAGCTGCGCGCCGCCGGGTCCGAGCCGTTCCTGCCGGGCGGCGCGACGCCGGCGCCGGGCGAAATGTTCCGCCAGCCGGCCCTGGCTGCCACCCTGCGCCGGATCGGGCGGGACGGAGCGCGGGCGTTCTACGAGGGCGAAGTCGCAGCCGAGATGGCAGCGGCGTTGCGCGCGCGGGGCGGGCTGCAGACGGAGGCGGATTTCGCCGCCGGCCGGACCGCGGCGGAATTCGTCGCGCCGATCCGCCTGCCCTGGAAGGGCTACGAGGTGTGGGAATGCCCGCCCAACGGGTCCGGCCTGATCGCGCTGATCATGCTCGGGATTCTGGACGGGATGCCGGCGGCGGACGGCCCGCTCGATCCGCTCCGCCTGCATCGGCACATCGAGGCCGCGCGGCTCGCCTATCGCGATCGCGACGCCGTGCTGGCCGATCCGGCCTATGCGGAGGTGCCGGTCGCGCGCCTGCTCAGCCCGGAGTATCTGGCGGCGCAGCGGGCGCGGATCAGGGATGACGGGCTGATCCGCGACGCGAGCGATGGCGGCGGACTGCCGGCGCATCCCGACACCGTCTACCTCTGCGTCGTCGATCGCGACGGCAATGCGGTCAGCTTCATCAACTCGCTGTTCCAGGCGTTCGGTTCCGGCATCCTGGCGCCGCGGTCCGGCGTGCTGCTGCAGAATCGCGGCCTCGGCTTCCGCCTGCAGCGCGGGCATCCGAACTGCGTCGCACCCGGCAAGCGACCGATGCACACGATCATTCCCGGCATGCTGACGAGGGACGGCGAGGCGGTGATGCCGTTCGGCGTGATGGGCGGCCATTTCCAGCCGATGGGGCAGAGCCTGTTCCTGACCAACATGTTCGACCACGGGCTCGACATTCAGCAGGCGCTGGATCTGCCGCGGGTGATGCCGGCGATGCCGGCATCGGATCCCGGCATCGAGGTCGAGCGCGGCATTCCGGCCAGCGTCCGCGACCGGCTGGCGCGGCTCGGCCATGTCGTGCGCTTTGCCGACCGGCCGCATGGCGGCGGCCAGGCGATCCGGATCGACCGCGCCCGCGGCGCGCTGATCGGGGGGTCCGATCCGCGCAAGGACGGCATGGCGCTCGGCTGGTGAGGCAACGATGACCGAACCCTGCGATCTCCCGGCCGTCGCGACGCGGGCGCTGATCGGCCGGCGGCGCTTGTCGCCGGTCGAGCTGGTGGACAGCTGCATCGCCCGCATCGAGGCGGTCGATCATGCGGTCAATGCCGTGGTCGTGCGCGATTTCGAGCGCGCGCGAGACGCGGCGCGGGCGGCGGAACGCGCGGTGATGTCGGGCAGCGTGCTCGGGCCGCTGCACGGGCTGCCGGTCGGGATCAAGGATCTCGAGAACACGGCGGGACTGCGCACCACCTATGGCAGCGTGCTGCATCGCGATCATGTGCCGGTGCAGGACGATCGCTCGGTCGCGGCGATCCGGGCCGCGGGCGGCATCGTGCTGGGAAAGACCAACACGCCGGAATGGGGCGCGGGGGCGAACACCCGCAATCTCGTCTACGGCGCGACCGGCAATCCGTTCGATCCGTCGCGGTCTGCGGCCGGCTCGTCGGGCGGCTCGGCGGTGGCACTGGCCTGCGGCATGGTGCCGCTCGCGACCGGTTCGGACATGGGCGGCAGCCTGCGCAATCCGGCGGCGTTCTGCGGCGTCGTGGGATTTCGCCCGTCGCCCGGCCTGGTGCCGGACGAGACGCGCGGCCAGGGCTGGTCGCCGCTCGCCGTGCTGGGACCGATGGCGCGCAACGTCGGCGATCTGGCGCTGCTGCTCTCGGTGATGGCGGGGGCGGACGCGCGCGATCCGCTCGCCGCGACCGTGCCGCCCGACGCCGCGCCGCTGGCGCGGCCGGCGCCGATCGATCCGTCATCGCTGCGCGTGGCGGCGACGCCGGATTTCGGCTTTGCCGCGATGGAGCGCGTGGTGGTCGCCGCATTCGAGGACAAGACCGCGGCGATGCGGGATTTGTTCGGTGTCATGGAGCAGGCGTCGCCGGATTGCCGCGGCACCGACGAGGCGTTTGCCGTGCTGCGCGCGCTCGGATTTCTCGGCGCGCATGCCGATCAGGTGCGCGCACAGCCGGAGCCGATCGGGCCGAACATCCGTGCGAACGTGGCGGAGGCGGCGCGCTACGGTGCGGATGACATCGCACGCGCGTTCGTGACGCAAACGGCGATCTACCGGCGCTGGCAGGATTTCTTCACCCGGTTCGACGTGCTGCTGGCGCCGGCCATGTCGATCACGCCGCGCCCCTGGACGGAACTCTATCCGAGCGAGATCGATGGCCGTGTCATGGCGAGCTACTATCAATGGCTCGCGCCGGCTTACGCGGTGAGCCTGGTCGGGCATCCGGCGCTGTGCCTGCCGGTCGGACGCGATGCGAGCAGCATGCCGTTCGGCCTGCAGATCATCGGGCCGCGCGGCGGCGACGCGCTCGTGCTGCGGGTCGCGACCGCGCTGGAGGCCACGCTTGCGGCCGATGCGCGCACGGCGCGGCCCGTGCCCGATCTCGCGATGCTGCGTGCCGCACCGCCGCTGTCCGGGCATCCGCAGTTCCTGACGATGGGCTGACGCCACCCCGACCCGTTGCGTTGCCTCGAAAGGCGCCTTGCGGGCGCCTTCGACACCGTCGAAGGCGATCATTGCTGGCGGCCCCATGGCGAAGGCTGGCGGTGCGCTCGACGCGGTCGAGCGCGCATACCACGCGTGCTCGATGTGCCGCCCGTCACTGGCTGGGCGTGAAGGCGTTGAAGGTGATCAGCGTGTATGTGTCCTTCACGCCCGGGATGGTCTGCACCCGCTCGGTGATGAACAGTCCGGTGTCCTGCCCCGGATCGAGGTAGAACTTGGCCAGCAGATCGTACTGGCCGGAGGTCGAATAGATCTCCGACAGTTCCTCGATCGAATCGCGCGCCAGCCGCGCCACGCGATAGGCCTGGCCCATATCGCACTTCACCTGCACGAAGATCGCCCGCATCTCCCGCCCTCCACTGTTGCCGCCGCCTCGCGCCGGCCTATGGTGGCCGGATTGTGCGGGAGGGCAGCCAAGGATGGAACTGCGCCGGGCGCGAGGCGCACGCGTAAGGCCGCGAACCGGCGGGCGGCTGGTGGCCGATGCGCTGCTGGCGCAGGGCATCGACCATGTCTTCGCCGTGCCGGGCGAAAGCTATCTCGACGTGCTCGACGGGCTGTTCGCGGTGCGCGACCGGCTGAAGCTGGTCACCTGCCGCTTCGAGGCCGCCGCCGTGCACATGGCCGAAGCCTGCGGCAAGCTCACCGGCCGGCCGGCGGCGGCGATGGTGACGCGTGGGCCCGGTGCCTGCCACGCCGCGATCGGCGTGCATGTGGCACAGCAGGACAGCACGCCGCTGCTGCTGTTCGTGGGCCAGATCCCGTTTGCCGAGACCGACCGCGACAGCTTCCAGGAAGTCGACTACCGGCGGATGTTCGCCCCGCTCGCCAAGTGGGTGACGCAGATCGACGACGCGCGGCGCATCCCCGAACTGGTGGCACACGCCGTCGACGTCGCGACCTCCGGCCGTCCCGGCCCGGTGGTGATCGCACTCTCGGAGGAGATGCAGCAGCACGCCGTCGCGGTTCCGGATGTCGGCCCCGCCGCGGTGGCGCCGCCGCATCCGGATCCGGCGGCGCTCGCGCAAATGCAGCAGATGCTCGACCGCGCCCGCCGCCCGCTGGCGATCCTGGGCGGCTCGCGCTGGAGCGAGGCGGGCCGCGCGGCGATCCGGGACTTCCTGACCGCCCGCGACATCCCGGTCTGCGTCGGCTTCCGGCGGCAATCGCTCTACGACGGCGGGCTGGCGAACTACATCGGCGATCTCGGCGTCGGCTCCGACCCGGCCCTGCTGGCGCGGGTGCCGGAGACCGATCTTATCCTCGCGATCGGCACGCGGCTCGGCGAAGCGGTCTCGCAAGGCTACACCCTGCTCGACCAGGCGGGCGCGACGCCGATCGTGCAGGTGCATCCCGACGCGGCCGAGATCGGCCGCGTGTTCCGCGTCGCGCTGGGCATTGCCGCCGATCTCAATGCCTTTGCGCTGGCGGCGCGCGCGCTGCCCGGCGCCGCCGGACCCTGGGGCGAGTGGACGCGCGGCCTGCGGGCGGTGCGCGAGGCGGCGATGGCGCCGCCCGACTATCCGGGGCCGCTCAATCTCGCACGCGTGCTGCAGACGCTGCAGACGCTGGTGCCGGAGGACGCGATCTTCACCTGCGACGCCGGCAATTTCGCCGGCTGGCCGCCGCGCTTCATGCAGGTCGGGCCGCGGCAGGACTTCATTGGTCCGACCAACGGCGCGATGGGCTACGCCGTTCCGGCGGCGGTTGGCGCGAGCATCGCCTTCCCGGAGCGCTTGACGATCGCCTTCGTCGGCGACGGCGGCATGCTGATGACCGGGCAGGAGATCGCGACCGCCTTCCACCACGGCACGGCGCCGATCATCCTGGTTTTCAACAACGGGATGTACGGCACGATCCGCATGTTCCAGGAGCGGCGCTATCCCGGCCGCGTCTCCGGCACCGCCCTGACCAACCCGGATTTCGCCCGGCTGATCGAAGCCTTCGGCGGACATGGCGAGGTGGTCACCGAGACCGACGCCTTCGCTCCCGCGTTCCGGAGCGCGGTGGCGAGCGGCCGGCCGGCGGTGATCGAGCTGCGGGTCGATCCCGAACAGATCACCTCGCGTGCCACCATCGCGGCGCTGCGGGGCAAGCGGGGACGACCCGCGGCGGCGGCGGAGTCCGGCGCGGCCCGCCCATCCGGCGCGGTGCGTCCGACGTCACCCGCCCGCCGCTCCGGATCGCGCGCCAAGCCGGGACGGTGAGCCGCCGCGGCGGCTCGCACACGGATCGTGTCGTTTTGTGTTGCACTCGGGCGCGTGTGCGCCCACCCTGATCTCAATCACGCAAGGGAGGCCGCATGCTGGTGCTCATCGTCGGGCCCACCGGCGCGGGCAAGGACACGCTGCTGAAGGCAGCGCGCCGCGTCCTGGGTAGCGACCGACGGTTCCGCTTCGTCCAGCGAACGATCACCCGCCCCCCCGATCCCAAGGGGGAAGAGTACGAATCGGTGGACGAGAAGACGTTTGTCGCCCGTCGCGAGGCCGGCGTGTTCGCGCTGGCCTGGCGCAGGAATGGCTGTCACTACGGGATTCCGGCCGATATCGGCATCGACGTGGCGCAGGGACGCATTGCCGTCGCCAACGTGTCGCGCACCCTGGTTGGCGATGCCGCTCTGGCCTATCCCGTACGCGTCATCGAAGTGACTGCGCCGCCCGACCTGCTGGCGCGGCGGCTGGCGGCGCAGGGGCGTCTCGACGCCGTCGGCGCGGCCTCACGTCTGGCCCGCGCGGTGCGGCTGCCGGACGGATTGCTGAGCGAAACCATCGTCAATGACGGCACGATCGAGCAGGGCACGCGGCGCCTGGTTGCCGCGCTGCTGCGTGCCGCGGGTCAGGCGCCCGCGCTGTCCAGCCGCGCCATGATCGACCCGGCGCCGTCAGTGGTGGCGCTACCTGCCTTCAGCCGGCCAGCGGAAGCCGCTCTGTCATAAGAAACGGCGACCCGGGCCCGTCCTGGGTGAAGATGCACAGCTCGCCGACCCGGCGGGGCAGGGCCAGTGCCGGCGCAAAGTATGCTGTGGCGGCCGGCTGCCAGAGCGCGGCTTCGGCCGGCGCGAGGCGACGACTGAGCGTCATGTGAAAGCGCCAGGCGTCGAACACGTCCGGATAGCCCCAGCGCTGCAGCAGCGCCGCGCGCTCCGGCGAGAGGTCGCCCTGCCGCCTACGGGCCAGCTCGGCGGCACTCGGCGGGGCGCGGTGGCGGTCCAGCCCGGCGACGCAGGCATCGGCGAAGGCGCGCAGCGCCCGCGAAGGGTGCTGCTCGAGAAGGGCGAGGAAGTCGCCGAGCAGCCCGACCCGCAGCGCCGGCAGCTCGAACGGAGCGATCGTGGCGGCCAGCGCCCGCGCGTCGGCGAGGAAGTCGCGCCAGCCGCCGGCGAGGCGCATCGGCGGTTTCAGCGTCGCGTGGAAACCGTAGCCGCGCGCGTCGGCCGTGATCGCGGCGACGTCCGGCAGGTCGGGCTGCGGCAACGGGACCCCGGTCTGCGGATCGCGTCCGAGCCATCGACAGCCCGCCTGCCAGAGCGGGTCGGAAGGCGCGGGGGCGTAATAGAGCGCGACGCGCAATCCGGCCGCATCCGCCGTCCCGGCCCGGTCCGGCCGTGGCGACAGGTTCGGCGCGCCGTCCATCACGCGACGCGCATGCCCTCGCGCCAGACGGCGCGGATCACCGGCAGGCCCCGCAGCGGCCGCACGCGCACGAGATCGGCCCGCGCCCCGGCTGCAATCCGGCCACGATCCGAAAGTCCGGCGAGTTCGGCCGGGCGCCGCGTCACCAGGCCGATCGCGTCGGGCAGGGTAATCGTGCCGGCCTCCGCGCCCTGGAAGGCGGCCTCCACCAGGCTGGCCGGCACGTAGTCCGAGGCGAGCGCGTCGACTGCCTGCTCGCGAAGCAGCTCGGCCGCGGCGACGTTGCCGGAATGCGATCCGCCGCGCACCAGGTTGGGAGCACCGGCGATCACCGCCATCGTCCGCCGCTTCGCCGCCATCGCCGCCGTGAGCGTCACCGGGAACTCGCTGATGGCAATGCCGTCCGCGGCATTCTCGGCAATCTCCTCCTCGGTGCGGTCGTCATGGCTCGCCAGCACCACGTCGCGCCCGGCGAGACGCGCGAGCAGCGCCCGGCGGTTGGGGTCGCGCATCCGCGCCCGCTGCGCCTGCAGCTCACCGATCCGTCGCTCGATATACGGCTCGCTCTGCCCGTCTCTGCGGCGCAGCGCGCGATAACGCTCTAGATCGAAATACTGCCCGACCCCGGGACAGTGATCCATCAGACTGACCAGCCGCAGCGCCGGGTGGTCGGCGACCGGCTCGAACAGCGCCATCAGATCGGCCGCCGGCAGCTCGCAGCGCAGATGCAGGAAATGCTGCGCCTTCAACAGCCCGGTGCCCGCCAGGGCGTCGAGATCGGCGACGCCCTCCTGGAAGGTGCGCACCCGGTCCTGGTCGAAGCCGGTATCGCCGACGCAGAGCGCGTCGAGCACGGTGGTGATCCCGGCCGCGGCGCATTGCGCGTCGTGCGCGACCAGTGCGGAGCGCGACGGCCAGCGCGCCACGCTGCGCGGCAGCACCTGCCGCTCGAGATTGTCGGTGTGCAGGTCGACGATGCCCGGGATCAGCGTATCGCCGTCCAGATCGAGCGCGCCCGGGACGGCCGAGACTCCGGGCTGCACCTCGGCGATGCGCCCGTCGCGGACCACCACCGTTCCATGCAGCACCGCATCGGGCAGGACCAGCCGGGCCCGCGTCAGCACCATCTCGCTCTCCTGGGGCCGGCGGGACAGGGAAGCCGCGAGGTCCGGGATCGGAAAAGGACTGTTCATGAATATCCTCGGCACTATCCTGGGCAATATCCTGGGCGTCCGGAAAACGGCACGTAGCGCTCGGGCATCATCGGTCGGCGACCGGTCGCGGGCAACCCGCGCCCTGTTGGGACCGCCGGGCCCGGCAGGCGGGGCGGTCCGGATGCGCGATCGGCCGGCGGGGCCGATGAGAAAGGAGGCGCCGGCTGGCCCGTTCCGGCGCCCGAGCGCGCCGGCGCCCGTACCGGCGCCCAAGAGTGGCTCCCGGAGTAGGACTCGAACCTACGACCCAGCGGTTAACAGCCGCTTGCTCTACCGACTGAGCTATCCGGGATCAGCGGGCCGCCCCTATAGCGCCAACGCCGGGCCGACGCAAACCACCCGGCCGCATCCGCCCCGCCGCAGTTGCCTCCGGCCGGGCCCCTGGCAGGCCGCCGAGGATGCTGTATTTTCGCGGCCCTCGGACGGCTCTGCGGGCGAGAGTGGCGGAACGGTAGACGCACGCGACTCAAAATCGTGCGCCGCAAGGCGTGGGGGTTCGAATCCCCCCTCTCGCACCAGCGGCCCCACAGCAGCGGAGCAAGTGCGTGGCACTGGAGATCAAGGTCGGGCCGCCGCAGATCGCGATTCATCACGGCCACAGCGTGCTGCTGACCGAGCCGGACGGGCGCATCCTCTGGCCCAGCGACAAGGGGCTGTATTTCCTCGACACGCGGCTGATCAGCTCCTGGCATCTCTATGCCAATGGCGAGACCTGGGAGCTGCTGAACAGCGGCGCGGTGGTGCCGTACGCCGCCCGCATTCATCTGACCAACCCGCGCCTGCCTACCGAGGACGGCGACATCCCCGCGCACACACTTTCGCTCGTGGTGTCGCGCGCGATCGGCGAGGGGCTGCACGAGGATTTCGACATCACCAATCACGGCGGCACGCCGGCGCGCTTCAACCTGGAGATCGCGATCCGCAGCGACTTCGCCGACATCTTCGAGGTCAAGGGCGGCCGCATCATCCGCCGCGGCCGCATCACCACCGGCTGGGACGGCCAGACCGAGCGCCTGACCACCACCTACCGCAATCGCGACTTCCAGCGGGAGGTGATCGTGCAGACGGCGCGCAGCGACGCGTCGGCGGTGTTCGCCAATGGCCGGCTCAGCTTTCCGGTCTCGATCGAGCCGGGGCGGACCTGGCATGCCTGCCTGCTCTACGAACTCGTCGACGGCACCGCGCATTATGGTGCGCCGTCGGAATGCTCGGTCGAGGATGCGCACGCACCGCTGCGGCGCAGCCTCGCCGAATGGTCGGCGAGCGTGCTGAAATTCACCTGCGCCAACGAGGACCTGAACCGGCTTTACGCGCAGGCGATCGACGACATGGCAGCGCTGCGCCTGCCGATCGAGGGCACGGACCACATGGAGTTCGTGCCGGCCGCCGGACTGCCCTGGTTCATCGCGCTGTTCGGCCGCGACAGCCTGATCGTCTCGTTGCAGAACGCGCATGTCTATCCGGCCTTCGCCCGCGGCGCGCTCGACGTGCTGGGATCATGGCAGGCGCGCGAGATCGACCCCGAGCGCGACGCGGAGCCGGGCAAGATCCCGCACGAGCTGCGCCGCGGCGAGCTCGCGCATTTCAAGCTGATCCCGCACACGCCCTATTACGGCACCGCGGACGCGACGCCGCTCTACCTGATCGTGCTGCACACGATCTGGCGCTGGACCGGCGATCTCGCCCTGGTGCGACGGCTGCTGCCGGTCGCCGAAGGCTGTCTCGCCTGGATCGACCAGTATGGCGATCGCGACGGCGACGGGTTCCAGGAGTACCAGACGCGCTCGCCGCACGGCTACGAGAACATGGGCTGGAAGGATGCCGGCGAGGCGGTGGTCAATCCCGACGGCTCGCTGGTGAAGGGCCCGAAGGCGCTGTGTGAATTGCAAGGCTATGTCTACGACGCCTGGCTGCGCATGGCGGAGGTGTACGAGGCGCTGGACGATGCCGAGCGCGCCGCGACGCTGCGGCAGAAGGCGGCGAGCCTGCATCAGCGCTTCAACGCGGCGTTCTGGAACGAGGAGACCGGGTTCTACGCCTTCGCCCTCGACGGCGAGAAGCGGCCGGTCTGGACCATCGCCTCCAATCCCGGGCATCTCCTCTGGTCCGGCATCGTGCCGCCGGACCGGGCCGAGCGCGTGGTGCGGCGGCTGATGGCGCCGGACATGTGGAGCGGCTGGGGCATCCGCACCCTGAGCAGCGACAACCCCTCGTTCAATCCGCTGTCCTATCAGAACGGCTCGGTCTGGCCGCACGACAACGGCCTCATCGCCCTCGGCTTCAGGCGCTACGGCTTCGCCGCCGAGGCGGCGGCGGTGGCGCGCGACGTCTTCCGCGCCGGCTCCTATTTCGCGCTCAACCAGCTTCCCGAACTCTACGCCGGGATGACGCGCCGCGATTCCGGATTCCCGGTGCAATATCTCGGCGCCAATGTGCCGCAGGCCTGGGCCGCGGGCGCGGTGTTCTCGCTGATCCAGGCGATGCTCGACATCGAGCCCGACGCGCCGCGCGGCAAGCTTCGCGTCGATCCGGTGCTGCCGGAATGGCTGCCGGACGTGACGCTGCGCGACCTGCGGTTCGGCGAAACCACGCTGGACCTGCAGTTCCGCCGCGCGGACGGAAAGACGCTCGTCTCCGTGCTCCGTGGCGATCCGGCCTCGGTCGAGCAGGTCGGGCGCGAGGCGCCGCGCGCCGGCGGCTGAGCCGCACCTCGCCCGGCGCGCCGGCACCCGCGCCGCCTGCGTCCCTGCTCACATGCGAGGATGCGGAGGAGTGCGGCATTGCTACCAATGGTTGTCGATCCGACCTGGCCCACACGGCGAACGATAATTGCTGGCAGGCAACAGGTTTTCGTTGTCAGCGCCATGCGGTCGTGTGCCATATACGCATAGCGTTGCGTACACGGGGCTCGGGGGGAAGGAGATCGGTCTTCTGGTCGCGCGTGCATCGCTCCTGGGCCGGATCGTGCTCCTGGTCCTGGTTGCAACCCTGCCCGCCGTCATCGTCCTGCTGACCATTCAGCGCAGCCTGCTTGCCGAACGGGAGGCGCGCGCCCGGATCTTCGTGCAGCGGCAGGCCGAGCTGGTACATGGCGATCTTCGGCAGGCCGTCCAGCAGGCCCGTTCGGTGGCGGTCGCCATTGCCGCCTTTCACTCGGTGCGGACGTTCGACCCCGATTGCGGCGCGCAGCTCTCGCAGTTGCGCCAGGCGCTTCCCGCCTATCAGCTCCTCGCCGTGCTGCGCGCGGATGGATCGGTGCTGTGCAGCACGGCGCCGACACTCGCGGTCCCGGCGATCATCCGCCAGGCACAGGCGCTGCCGCAGGCGATCGACGCGAGCCCGCCGCAGTTCTATGTCGGCCGGTTCGCCCGCCCTGATGGACTGCCGGCGATGCTGCCGGCCTTCCTTTCTTTCCCGGTCGGCGGGCGACGCGGCGTCGTCGTGCTGGGCCTGGGGCTCGACGCACTCGAGCGCAATCTGCGCGACATCTATCGCCTGCCCGAGGCGCGGATCCTCGTCGCCGACCGGCACGGCACGGTGCTCGCCGCCTTTCCGCCGGCGCGGTCGCTGGTCGGGCAGGACCTGCCGCCGGCGGCTGGCGACCTGCTCCGCGCCGATGCCGCCGGTGTGACGATGCGATCCGAGCCGCATCTCGGACCGGTCATGTTGGGTTTCGTGCCGGCTGCCGTTCCGCCCGGCCTGTTCATCTGCCTCGCGGCGCCGGTGGTGCCATTGTCCAGTGCCATCGATCGGGCGGCGGAACATGGCTATCTGCTGATCGGGATTGGCGCGCTGATTTCGCTCGGCTGCGCGCTGGTGATTGCGCAACGGTATGTACGGGCGCCGACGGCGGCGCTGCTGACCGCGGCGGCGCGCTGGTCGGCGGGTGACTATTCCGCGCGCGCCCGCCTGCGCGACGGCCCGCGCTCGGAATTCGGCCAGCTCGCGTCGGCGTTCAACCGCATGGTGGAACAGCTCGGCGCCCACGAGGCCGATCTGCGCAGCCTCAACGAGGCGCTGGAAGCGCGGGTGGCCGAGCGGACGCACGAACTGCTGGAGACCAACAACCGGCTGCAGGTGGCGATCAGCCAGCGCGAACGCAGCGAGGCGACGCTGCGCCAGGCACAGAAGCTGCAGGTGGTGGGCCAACTGGCCGGCGGCCTGGCGCACGACTTCAACAACGTACTCACCGTCGTCGGCGGGACGCTCGACGTTCTGCGTCATCGACTGCCGACCGACGAGCCGCGATTGCCCGGTCTGGTGCGCACCGCGCAGAGCGCGGTCGAGCGCGGCGCCCGTCTGACCGCGCAACTGCTCGCCTTCTCCCGCCGCCAGCAGTTGTTGCCGAAGCCGACCGACCTCAACGCCGTGGTGCAAAGCATGGCGGCGATGCTCGGGACGATGCAGGGGCCGCAGGTGACACTGGAGACCCGGCTCGATCCGGCCCTCTGGGCAGCGATGGTCGATCCGAACCAGCTCGAGGCGGCGATCCTCAACCTCGTGCTCAACGCGCGCGACGCGATGCCGGACGGCGGGCGGATGCGCATCGAGACGGTCAATCGCGTCGTTCGCTCAGATGCCGCGGATGGCGCGCCGCCCGGCGAATATGTCGGGCTGATCGTGGCGGATACCGGCACCGGGATGGCCCCCGAGGTGCTGGCGCGGGTCTTCGAGCCGTTTTTCACCACCAAGCCGCTCAGCCGTGGCTCCGGGCTCGGCCTGTCGCAGGTACACGGGCTGATCCAGCAATCCGGCGGCGACATCCAGATCGAGAGCAAGCCGGGTGTGGGTACCACCGTCACCCTGCTCCTGCCTCGGGCACATGCGCGGCCCGACCAGCCGCTGCCCGAACCGCCGCGCCGGCCCGACGGTGCCGTCCATGGCGGGACGATCCTGCTGGTGGACGATGACGCATCGGTGCGCGAGGTGACGGCCGAAATTCTGGCAGAGGCCGGCTATGCGGTAGCCACTGCGCCGGACGGCGAGAGTGCGCTGCAGACGGTGGAGGAGCGCGCCGACGAGATCCGCCTGGTGGTCGCCGACTATGCGATGCCGGGGATGAACGGGCTGCAATTGCTCAGCCGGCTGCGGCGGCGCCGGCCCGAGCTGCCCGCGCTGATCGTCACCGGCTATGCCGAGTTCGGCCGCAACAACGAGCTCGAGGATTTCGACCTCGACAACGTCATCCGCAAGCCGTTTCGCCCGTCCGACCTGCTGCGCCGCGTCGATCGAATGATGGTGTAGATTCGAAACATCGCCGCCTGCGACGGAGCGGGGCTGGTTCCGGCCCGACGACGCAAGGTGCAGAGCGCACGATTGAACCGCCGGCTACAGGCGCTCGATGCGGCGTCGTGCTCTGGTTTGCGTGGCAGCCCGACCATGGGCCGGCTGCCATGCGGCGCCGCTCAGCATGAACCCGCGGCGCCGGCTGGACGGAAAGCGCCGCCGGGCCCTGGGGCCCGACGGCGTCCGGTCAACCCTTCGTGTAGGAGAAGCTCGGCATGGATTTGAGCGAATCCTGCGTCGCGTTCGGCAACACCAGGCTGTAGTCGGGCCGCGCGTGGGCGGCCGGAGCCGGGGTCGTCGCCGGGGCTGCGGCGGTATTCGCGGCCCCGCCGGCAGCCGGGGCCGTGCCGACCGCGCCGGCGTTGGTCGCGGCGCCGCCGGCGCCGCCGGTCATCGCCGCCGGGGCAGGGGCGTTGGCCGCGGTCGTCGTGCCGTTATGGCTCGGCTCGATTTTCAGCTGGTCGAACGGCACCGCCACCAGCTTGCTGCCGATGCCGAGGAAGCCGCCGACCGAGAGCACGGCCTGGGTGACCTTGCCGCCGGAATTCAGCAGCAGATCATCGACCGTGCCGATATCCTTGCCCTGCTCGTTGTACACCGTGGCACCGACCAGCATGCTCGACCGCCAGTCGCCGGCGGTCTTGTGCAGGGTTCCTGACGGGCCGTTGGTGGCGCTGGTATTCGCTGCCTCGTGCTGGGCCGGCATTGCGGTCGCGGCAGGCGCCGGTGCCGTTGCAGCCGCGCCTGGCTGGGCGGCTTTCACGCCGTTGCCGGCATTATCGGGTTGGGCCGCGAGCGCCGGCGCGCAGAACAGAGCGGCCGCGGCGATCGTGGCAAGCAGTCGGGAACGTGACATTGGGACCTCCCGTTCGCAGGCCCAGTCAACGTCGCGTGCCCGGGACAGTTTCGTCCGCGATCATCCCGTCTTCAGGCGCCCCGGGAAAAGCCGCCGGGGCACGTCAGACAGCGCGAGGCCGGATCGCTTGGTGCAGTCAGGCGATCCCGAGTCTAGGACCGGCGCGAGGCCAGGGTCCGCTGCAGCAGACGCCCGCTTCCGAGCAGCCCGAGTATCATCGCGCCGCCGCCGCTCAGCAGCAGCGTGGCGCTGCTGGGCTCAGGCAGGGCCACCGACAGCGAGCCAGACTCCACGCACTTTTGCGAGAAGATCGAGCTGTCGCAGTATGCCGCGTCCGATCCGAAATAGCCGGAAAGCGCGGACCCACCGCCATTCAGCTGCAATTCCTCGGACACGCCGAGAAACCGGATGTTCGCCGCCGAGACCTGACCCGAGCCGGTGAAGCTCATGCTGATATCGAGGCTGCCGTCGAGGTAGCCCGGCGTGATGTCACCGTCGAACGCATGCGTCACGGTCATGCCGACGAAGCCGGCAAGATTGCCCGACCAGCTCGGCGGAGGCGGGTTGCCGCTGCCAAACCCGTCGAGCGCGAAGCTGCCGCTCGCGACCGCCGCATCCGTCAGCGTCAGCACGAAGCCCGGCACTGCGGAGGCCGGCACGGACGCGCCGGACACCGAGGCGCTGGTCGGCGTGTACGTAAAGACGTACGTCGCCCGGGCCGTGGGTCCGAGCGCCAGCGTCCCCAAGGCCGCTGCGGCCAGAAGCACACCATGTTTCATCGCCGCCCCCCGAACGTGATTCCCGGGGGGTACACACGCAAGTTTCGTTCCACATTGGTTGGCCAGAACGGTAGCTTGCCGGCGGGGCACAGAGTGTAACGTTTCCCGACAGATCGCTGCCTGGCCCATCGGTGCACGCCTGGCGGCGCCCGGCATTGCCGCGGCTGACCGGAACTCCCGTGACGCCGCCGGCCGCGCGTCGAACGCCGCGCGCTGCGTTCCGACCTGGCGGGGTGAGGGCGAACGGCTCGCGCGTCGCAGGTGCGAGGCGATTTCGGGACACGGGTGGTCGTCCCCGCGTTCGTCACTTCGATCAGGAAGGTCGGTTCGTCGCTGCGCCCTTCATCCGGGCGATGCGGGAGTGCCGACGGGACGGGCTGGCCGCGGGTTCATCGCGGCTTGGTCGCCGCCGTCGGACGGATGGGCGCACCGTTTCGTAGGTTGGGTAAAGAGCAGCAAATACACGTAGCGGTAGCTGGCAGTCCGCAAATTGCAACAGTCGGATCGAAGGTCCGTTCCGCCCCGATCCCGTGGTAACTCCGCGCGTTACTTTGGCCGCCTCTGCCCCTCTTCTGTCATGCGATGGTATGAATACACATCCATGTGCTTCACATTCTCGTTTTCTGCCTTAATTGCCCCATTTTGACCACCGCATCCTCCCACTCGACAGAAAGAATCGGCCAGGAGAGCGCGATGCCGGCGCAGGAAAGAAGGCGGGAATGGATTCGCCTCGACGTTCTCGTCAAAGCCACCGGGTATTCGGTTGACGAAATTCGAACCAGGGTCGCGCGCGGAAAACTGCCGCGCCCGTCATACCATTTTGGATATCTCTCGCCGGTCTGGGACCGCGACCAGCTCACGGCCTGGCTCGGGGCAAAGGCTTCGCAACGTCTTCCTCCCGCCAGGCGGCAGTCGATACCCGATGCGGCCGCCTGAGGCGGCGATCGCGGCGGCAGAAGGCGCGGCGGCATAGCAACCCCTGAACCGGCGCGGATCAGGACCCCTGCCGGCCGTGGTCATGCCGCCCCTTCGCCGCGCGGTTCCAGGGAAGGGCCGCCGATCGAACGTAAGTAGGGGCCGCCCTGCGAGGGGCGGCCCCGAATGAGTCGCGGCAGGTCAGCCGCCTTCAGATGCGGGGGTTCTGGTTCGCCGAGTAGGCTTGCGGCTGATAGTGGGCGTAGACGGCGGCCGCGGCCGGCGCAGTCGGATGCGACTGGGCATAGGGCGTCGTATTCAGCGGGTCTATGCCAGCGGCGGCGGCCGCGGCGACTTTGGCGGCCTGGGCCGCCGCGGCCGCGGATGGGTAGGCGCTCTGCGACGATATCGGGGGCTGGTACATTGAGTGCGCCGGGCTCGCGGCCAGCGCAGCAGTGACTGGCGCTGCTGACAGCAAGGCAGCCGCGACGAGGCTCGGCAGGGACTTCATGGTTCGCTCTCCGTCTCTTCAGGATCTCCGTCCGCTGCACGGACGGGATTGCCGACGAAGTGCGGTCAGGTGCGGCACCTCGTCAGTGGCGACGGTGCCCCTGCCGCAGAATCTTCGGAATACCGGGGCATGGCATAACACTCATAATAACCTCATCATAAGCATGGTTATCTGATTGATCGGGCGACGACGGTACGGGCCGCGTCGGCGCGCTGGCACCATCCTGCCGGAGGCACGCGCAGGTTCGTGATGTGCGGATCAGAATGTTCGCGGCCCGGACGATCGCGTCCAAATGGCCGCGGGCGAATTGCTGTCGTCTGCTCAAGGTTGGCGCTCCGCAGCCTGCAAGGGGGACCCTACGCTGGCGTCGGCCGCCCCTGGCCACGGCTGCGTGCCTGGTGCGGCTCTGGCCGTCGTCGGGCGACTGCGACGCGCAGCCGGCGCCGAGAGTCGCGGGCCACTCGCGTGCGCGCCTGAACCTTGCGACCGGAACTGCAGCCTTCCGTTTGACCCGACCGTCGCTGACCGCTCACGCCGCGGCGGCGGTGCGGGTGCGACGACCGCACGCGCATGCGAAGCGCCGTTCCGACACCGGCGCGACCTTGGCCGCTGCGCCGATTGCGGGCCGGCCGCGCTATTGATTGAGCGCAAGGCATTCCCTTTCTGATGAATTGCCTGCTTCGGAGCATCTGTCCGGGCGAGGAGCCATGACCATGCCGCGGTTCGTGGAGCACCAACCTGGCGATCCGGCGCCGATGACCGGCACGTACGAGATGCTCAGCGTGTTCGGCACTGCGACAGGGGTGCGACGAGAGGTCGCGGCAGGAGAGTCGCTGCCACCCGCGCCGTTGCGGCACAGTTGGGTGTTCGTCGATCCAAACGAGCCGTTCGAATGAGCAGGAGAAACCCGCTCGCCGGGTGAAGCCGGAGCGCCGCCGGCTTGGCCGTCTGGCGCAACTCCTCCTGACGGCGCGCGGTTGTTTGCCTGGACTTCCCAAGAGGACGCGCGCGTGCCGCCGGCGACGCCGGCGGGTGTAGCCAGGCGCGCTGACGCTCCCGCCTGGCGCGTTACCAGGGCAAAAAATGTCGAACAGCGACGGATGGGTGCGGAAGGGCCGCTGGAGGTCCGGGCCGGAATCGAACCGGCATACGCGGATTTGCAGTCCGCTGCATCACCACTCTGCCACCGGACCCAGGCAGCCGGCCTCCGCCTCGAGCGGAGCGCCGGAGGTATATCCACGGCCGGTCGCCGT
>DATJSJ010000036.1:0-25840 GCA_035504175.1 Acetobacteraceae bacterium | reverse complement strand
ACTACACGCGCCGCCCCGAGCCCTCCGACCTGCTGCCGACCCTGCGCAGCCAGGTCGCCCGCGCCGCCTAGTGTCCGATCGCGGCGAAGCGTCGGTCGCGTCGCGACCACGCTTCGCGGCAGCATCATCAATATCGGTTCCGTCGTCAGCCGCCTCACGCCCCCCGAAAATGCGCTCTATGTCGCGACGAAGAGCGCGGTGGACGGCATAACCCGCTCGCTGGCGAAGGAACTTGGCCCCAGACGCATCCGGGTCAACTCGATCAATCCCGGTGTGGTGGAAACCGAGGGAACGCATGCCGGTGGCATCATCGGCAGCGAATTCGAGCGCCAGGCGGCGCGGCAGGCGCCGCTCGGCCGGATCGGACAACCGGCGGATATCGCCGCCGTGGCGGTTTTCCTGGCGTCGGACGACGCGCGATGGGTGACCGGCGAGACGCTGTTCGCATCGGGCGGCCTCTGACACCGTCCCCGGTGTCCTCACAACCCGGCGGCCCATCGGGGTTGCCCGTCCCCGGGCGCGCGCTATGTGGTGCGACGGCCAACCCCTGGTTGCCGCGCGATGACAGGCCACGAGCCGGCCGACCGCATCGCGTGAACCATCCGGCGGATCGTTGACGCGCTGATTGAGTCGCTCGATCCCGCCTGTGGTGCATTCGAAGGCTACGTCGCGAAACCGCCGCCCTTCCATCGGGGCGGTTTCGGCGCTTATATCGCCCAAGCTGCAGCGATCGGGACACTCCGCGTCGAATACCCCTCCGGCCGCCACCCGCGCAGGCAGCACTCAACACGGGCGTGGTCATGACAGCCGCACCGCACGGCGGTGGACGGCAGCCAAGCTCACCTGAGGGAGGTTGAAGTGATCGGCAACGGTGGTTCTGACCGCCCGACCCACTTGGAGACCGGTGCGGCGGGTCCGATTTCACTGGCGATGATGGTGAACGGGGCGCGGCATGCGCTCACTCTCGATCCACGCTCCACGCTGCTCGATGTGCTGCGCGAGCATCTCAACCTGACCGGCACCAAGAAGGGATGCGACCAGGGTCAATGCGGCGCGTGCACCGTGCTGATTGACGGCCGGCGCGTCCTGTCCTGCCTGACGCTGGCCGTCACGAAGGATGGGGCGAGCGTCACCACGATCGAAGGCCTGGCAAAGGATGGCGTGCTTCATCCCTTGCAACAGGCCTTCATCGACCACGACGCGTTCCAATGCGGCTACTGCACGCCCGGCCAGATCTGCTCGGCGGCCGGCCTGATCGCCGAAGGCAGGGCCAAGACCGCGGACGAAATCCGCGAGCTGATGAGCGGAAACATCTGCCGCTGCGGCGCCTATCCCAACATCGTCGCGGCGATCCAGCAGGCGATGGCGCAGCCATGATCAATTTCCAGTACGCGCGCGCCGACAGCGTCGCCGAGGCCGTACGCCTCAAGGCTGCCACCCCGGGCGCCAAATTCCTCGCCGGCGGGACCAATCTGGTCGATCTGATGAAAATGGACGTCGAACGACCGGTCACGTTGATCGACGTCTCCAGGCTTCCCCTCGATCGGGTCGAGGAGACGCCCGCCGGAGGTCTCCGCGTCGGCGCCCTCGTGCGCAACACCGACCTGGCCTATCACCCGGTGGTCGAGCGCCGCTATCCCGTGCTGTCGCGCGCGCTGCTCGCCGGCGCGTCCCAGCAATTGCGCAACATGGCGTCGGTTGGCGGCAATCTCCTGCAGCGCACGCGCTGCGCCTATTTCTACGACGTTGCGACACCCTGCAACAAACGCGAACCGGGCAGCGGTTGTTCGGCGCTCGCCGGTCTGAACCGCATGAACGCCATCCTCGGCACCAGCGACGACTGCATTGCCGTGCATCCGTCGGACATGTGCGTGGCGCTGGCGGTGCTGGAGGCGAAAATCCTCGCGACCGGACCCCGCGGCGACCGCATCATCGCGTTCGCGGACTTCCACCGGCTGCCCGGGGACCGGCCGCAGCAGGACAATACGCTCGAGGCCGACGAACTCGTGACCGGCATCGAGCTGCCACTTGGCGGCTTCGAGAAACACTACACGTACCTGAAAATCCGCGACCGGCTGTCCTATGCGTTCGCCCTGGTGTCCGTCGCGGTCGGCCTCGAGCTCGAGGGCGGGCGGATCGGACAGGCGCGCTTCGCGCTCGGCGGCGTCGCGCACAAGCCGTGGCGCGACGCAGGCGCCGAGGCGGCGCTCAGCGGCCAGCCCGCGACGGAGGCGAGCTTCGCTGAGGCGGCCGCGCTTGCTTTGCGTGACGCCAAGGGGTTCGGCCACAACAATTTCAAGATCGGCCTGGCGCACCGCGCCATCATCCGGGCGCTGTCGCAGGCGGCCCGCGGCACGCCGCAGTCGCAGTCCGACAAGAAGATCGCGTGAGGAAGAGCCATGGCACCCTATATCGGCACCGCCACGTCACGCGTCGACGGCCCGGCGAAAGTCACCGGCGCCGCCCGATACGCCGCCGAGTACAGTGCCCCTGGCCTGGCCCATGCGAGCATGGTCGGCGCGACGATCGCAAAGGGGCGCGTCACGCGGATCGACGCCACCGCAGCCCTCGGCGTCAGCGGGGTGATCACCGTCCTGACGCACGAAAACCGTCCGCCGCTGGCCGACAGCGACCAGGCCTACAAGGACGACGTCGCACCCGACGGCGCGCCGTTCCGGCCACTGTACGACGAGCGGATCATGTTCAACGGCCAGCCGATCGCGCTGGTCGTCGCCGAGACGCTGGAGGTGGCGCGCTTCGCCGCGTCCCTGGTCCGGGCGGAGTACGAGGCGGAGCCGCATGCCACGGACGTGCACCGCGAGAAGCACCTCGCGCTGGCGATGAAGGATCCGACGACGCCGTTCGAGGCGCTGTTCACGCCGCCGAAGCGGCGTGGCGACCCCGGACCGGCGCTTGCCGCCGCTGCCGCTCGTCACGACGGCGAATACTACGTGCCGATCGAGCACCACAACCCGATGGAGCTGTTCGCCTCGACTGCGGTCGTCGAACCCGGCGGCCGGCTCACGGTGTACGACAAGACCCAGGGCGTGCAGAACGTGCAGCGCTATCTCTGCAGCGTGCTCGGCATGAAGCCCGACGATCTGCGTGTGATCTCGACCTTCGTCGGCGGTGCCTTCGGGGTTGGGCTGCGGCCGCAGTTCCAGGCGGTACTCGCGGCGCTGGCGGCCCGCGCGCTGGGGCGCTCCGTGCGTCTCGTGCTGACGCGGCCACAGATGTACGTCCTGGGCTACCGTCCAGCGATGATCCAGCGCATTTCGGCCGGCGCGCGGGCCGATGGAACCCTCGATGCGATCACGCACGACGCGATCACCGTGACGTCGCAATTCGAGAACTACTATCGGCAGGAGACCGGCTGGTCCGGCCTGCTCTACCATTGCGCCAACGCGACCTACGCCCACCGGCTGGCGCGGCTCGATCTTCCGACATCGTGCGACATGCGCTGCCCGAGCGCCGCGACCGGCGTCTATGCGCTCGAATGCGCGATGGACGAGCTCGCCGTCGCGCTGAAGATCGATCCGCTGGAGTTCCGCCTGCGGTGCTATTCGGAGCACGACCAGAATGGCGGCCGGCCGTACAGCAGCAAGGCCTTGCGCGAATGCTACCGTCAGGGTGCCGAGGCGTTCGGCTGGCACGGTCGCAATCCGGCGCCGCGTGCGACGCGGGATGGCAGCGACCTGGTCGGCTGGGGCATGGCGAGCGGCGTCTGGGACGCGTTCCAGGCGCCGATCACCGTGCGCATCCGGCTGTCCGCCAACGGACATGCCGAGGTCGCCTGCGCGGCGTCGGACATCGGCACCGGCACCGCGACGATCATGACCCAGGTCGCGGCCGACATGCTGGGCCTGCCGCTCGACAGCGTCGACGTCAGGCTCGGCGATTCGACGCTGCCGGCGTCGCCGGTCGAAGGCGGTTCATGGATGGCCGCCTCGGTGTCGAACGGCATCGCCGCGACGGCGGACGCGATCCGCAAGGAACTGCTGCGCCTCGCAACCCAGATACCGGACTCGCCGCTGGCAGGTGCCGATGCGGACGATGTCGCGCTCGCGGACGGCAAGCTGGTGAGCCGGCACGACAACGCCCGCGCGGTTTCCCTTGCCGACGCCATGCGGCAGGGCGCTCTGGACCAGATCGAGCGTGAGGTCACGACCACCCCGACCGGGGACGCCGCACGCGCGCACAACACGCATTCGGCTGTGTTCGTCGAGGTCAAGGTCGATGAGCAGCTCGGGGTGATCCGCGTCACCCGCGTCGTCAGCGCGATCGCGGCCGGGCGCATTCTGAACACGAAGACGGCGGCCAGCCAGATCATCGGCGGCGTCGTCTGGGGCATCGGCATGGCGCTGCACGAGGAGACCGCGATCGACCACCGGTTCGGTCGGATCATGAACGCAAACCTGGCCGAGTATCACGTGCCGGTCCATGCCGACGTGCACGATATCAAGGTCCTCTTCGTCGACGAGGCGGACGACGGCAATCCGCTCGGCGTCAAGGGTGTCGGGGAGATCGGCATCGTCGGAGTCGCGGCAGCGATTGCCAACGCGATCTATCATGCCACGGGCAAGCGCGTGCGTGATCTGCCGATCACCCTGGACAAGCTGCTCGCGTGAACCGGGCGGCCCGCCGCCACGGGGTGCCGCCGCACCTGCCACGGTGACCTGCGGTTGCGGCGTCCGAGGCACGTCGTTGCGAACGGCGGCATGCCTGGCGTATCGGGCCGCCCGCTCCTCCGCACCGCTCCGGTCGTTCGATAGCCTGGGGCCTATCCGACGACCGCCGGCTCCGCCCCGACCACCCGTCGTGACCGCCCGGCGGCCGCCCTTTGCCCAACGCGCATCCAGGCGGCGTACAGGGCCGGCACGAAGCACAGGGTCAGCAGTGTGGCACTCAGCAGCCCGCCCATGATCGCGATCGCCATGGGCCCCCAGAACGCCGAGAAGGCCAGCGGCACCAGGCCGAGGATCGCGGCCACCGCCGTCAGCAGAATCGGCCGCGCCCGGCGCACGGTCGCCTCGACGATCGCCGCCGCCGGGGCGAGGCCGGCGCCGATGTCCTGCTCGATCTGATCGACCAGGATCACCGAGTTGCGCATGATGATGCCGGCCAGCGCAATGAAGCCGAGCATGGCGACGAAACCGAACGGCGCGCCGGTCGCAAGCAGCGCCGCCGTGACCCCGATCAGTCCGAGCGGCGCGGTCAGCAGCACCATCGCCATGCGGCCGAAGCTCTGCAACTGCACCATCAGGAGCGAGAGCATCACCAGCACCATCAGCGGCATTTCGGCGTTGACCGAGCTCTGCCCCTTGGCACTCTCCTCGACCGCCCCGGCGGTCTCGATCCGGTAGCCGACCGGGAGTGACGCCTTCAGCGCCGCGAGCCGCGGCAGGATCTGCGCCGTCACCACCGGCGCCTGCGTCGCGTCCGCGATGTCGCCGCGCACGATCAGCATCGGCGTGCGGTTGCGCCGCCAGAGCGTCGGCTGTTCCAGCCCGTAGCTTATCCGCGCGACCTGCCCGAGCGGCACCGCATGGCCGTCCGCGGCGGTGATGTCGGCGTCGGCCAGGCCCGCGAGATCCTGCCGCTCGCGGGCATCCGCGCGGGCGACGACCGGGATCAGGTCGGTGCCCTCGCGATATTGCGTGATCGTGGAGCCCTGCTGCAGCGTCTGCAGCGTGGTCGCGATGTCCTCGCTCGACAGGCCGAGCAGCCGCGCCTTGTCCTGGTCGACTTCGACATCGACCACCTTCGACGGGTTGCCCCAGTTGTCGCTGACGTTGCGGATATGCGGATTGGCGCGCATCACCGTCTGCACCGCGCCCGCGATCCGGCGCAATTCCATCGGATCGGGCCCGACGATGCGGAACTGTACCGGGTAGCCGACCGGTGGCCCCAGCTCCAGCCGGGAGGCACGCAGCCGCACATCGGGAAACGCCCCGCTATCGGTCAGCGCCGTCAGCTTCGCCAGCAGCTTCTCCCGCGCCGGCACGGTTTTCATGTTGATGACGAACTGCGCGTAGTTCGGATTGGTCAGCTCGGGCGAGGAGGCGAGGAAGAAGCGCGGACTGCCGCTGCCGGCATAGACCACGTACGACGCGATGCCGGCGCTTTTCCGCAACACCGCCTCGAGCTTCGCCACGTCGCTGGCCGTGGCCGCGAACGAACTGCCTTCCGGGAGCCGCATATCCACCATCACCTCCAGCCGGTCGGAGGCCGGGAAGAACTGCTGCGGCACGCGCGTGAAGCCGGCCACCGAGACGACGAAGGCGACGACCGCGCCGCCGATCACGATCCAGCGCCGGCGCACGCACCAGGCAACGACGCGGCGGAAGCGGTTATAGGTCCAGGTGTCATAGACGTTGTGCTGTGCGGCGTGCGGCTTCGGCTGCGGCAGCAGGCTTGCGCCGAGATAGGGCACGAACAGCACCGCGACGAACCATGAGAGGATCAGCGCCATCCCGACCACGCGGAAGATGTCGCGCGTGTATTCGCCGGTGCTGGATTGCGCGAGCCCGATCGGCAGATAGCCGGCTGCCGTCACCAGGGTCCCGGTCAGCATCGGGAAGGCGGTGGACGTGTAGGCGAAACTGCCGGCGCGCAGCCGGTCCCAGCCTTCCTCCAGCTTCACCGTCATCGTCTCGACGGCGATGATCGCGTCATCCACCAGCAGGCCGAGCGCGATGATCATCGCACCGAGCGAAATGCGCTGCAGGTCGATGCCGAGCAGCTTCATGCCCACGAGCACGCCGGCCAGCACCAGCGGCACGCTGATCGCGACCACAATGCCGGCGCGCCAGCCCAGGCTCAGGAAGCTGATCAGCAATACGATCGACAGCGCTTCGAGAAACGATTCCTGGAAGTCGCCGACATCCTTGGCGACCACCTGCGACTGGTCGTTGACCCGCGCCATGTGCACGCCGAGCGGCAGGGTCGGCGCGATTTGCGCGACACGGGCAGCCAGCGCCCGGCCGAGATCGAGGATGTTGCCGCCATCCGACATCGAGATCGCGAGTCCCAGCGCCGGCCTGCCGTCGAACTGCATGGTGGCGACCGGCGGGTCGACGGTGCCGCGCCGGATCGTGACCAGGTCGCGCAGCGGCACCAGATGGCCGTGCACCTGCACCGGCAGGGCGGCGAGCGCGGCCGGCGCGTCCACCGCGCCGGAGGTGCGCACGTAGATGCGGTCATGCGGCGTGTCGACGAAGCCGCCCGCCACCACGCTGTTCTGGCGCTGCACGGCGGCGAACAGGTCCTGCACCGTCAGCCCGAACTCCGCGAGCTTGCGGTACGAGAAATCGAGATAGACCCGTTCGTCCTGGGTGCCGATCAGGTCGATCTTGCCGACGCCCGGCACGGCGAGAAGCTGCTCGCGGACGTCCTCGGCGACGTGCTTGAGCTGCGGCAGGGTGAAGCCGTCGCCGGTCATGGCATAGACGATGCCGAACACGTCGCCGAACTCGTCGTTGAAGAACGGCCCCTGCACGCCCGGCGGCAGCGTCGGCTGGATGTCGCCGACCTTCTTGCGCACCTGGTACCAAAGATCCGGCACCTTGCCAGGCGGCGTGCTGTCCTTCAGCGAGACGGTGATGGTGGCGTGCCCCGGCTCGCTGTAGCTCTGCGTGTAGTCGAGATAGGGCAGCTCCTCGAGCTTGCGCTCGATCCGGTCGGTCACCTCGCGCATCATCTCGTCGGCCGAGGCGCCCGGCCAGTCGGCCACGATGACCATCTGCTTGATCGTGAAGGGCGGGTCCTCCGCGCGGCCGAGCGCGAGATAGGCCCAGATGCCGGCCGCTGCGACCGCGAGCATCGCGAACAGCGTCAGCGTGCGATGCTGCAGCGCCCAGGCCGAGAGGTTCATCCGCCCGGGCGCGCTCATCGGGCGGCACCCGCCCAGGCGACGAGCCGCATGCCGGGGTCGATCTCCGACACACCGGCGGTCACCACCCGCTCGCCCGGCGCCAGTCCGGAGGCGATGGCGACGGACCCGTCGCCGCCATAGCTCGCGATCCTGACCGGCCGCAGCGCCGCGTGCTGCGCGGCCGGATCGAACACCCAGACCGCCGGCGCGCCATCGCGATCGGTGATCGCGGTCGCCGGCAGGATCGCGACCGAGGCTCGCGGCGGGGCCACGAACCGGACGGTGGCGGTCATGCCCAGCGCCAGCAGCGTCGGCGGCGGATGCAGCACCGTCACTTTCACCGCGAAGGTGCGGCTCGACGCATCGGCCTGGGCGCCGATCTCGCGCACCCGGCCGGCGAGCTTATGGTCGGGATCGGCCCACAGGGTGATCTCGATGCCGGCCGCGCGCCGCACCTCCGGCAGCCGGTTCTCCGGCACGTCGACCACCACTTCGGTCTGCGCCGTGTGGGCGAGGCTGGCGACCGTCTGGCCGGCGGCGACCACCTGCCCGACCTGCATCGGCAACGCGGTGATCACGCCATCCGCATCCGCCGTCAGCGTGCCGTAGCGGAGCTGGTCCCTGGCCATCTCGGCCTGGCGTTGCGCCTGCAGCAGCCGCGCATCCGCCATCCGCGTCACCGACAGGCGGTGGTCGTACTCCGATGGCAGGAAGGACGGCGAGTTGCGACCCAGGCGGTCATAGCGGCTGAACTCGGCCCGTGCGTCGGCGGCGTCGGCGATCGCCGATTGCAGCGCGCTCTCGGCCGCCTCGAACGCCAGCGTCAGATCGGCCGGATCCAGCCGTGCCAGCACCTGGCCGGCGCGCACGTGGTCACCAACCTCCACCGGCCGGTCGACCACCTTGCCGCCGACCCGGAACGCCAGGTCGGCCAGCGTGCGGGCCTGCACCGAGCCCGACAGCGTCAGCACGCTCCGCTGCGGCGTGAAGGCGACCGACGCCACCCGAACCGGCACCGGCGCCTCCGCGGGCCGGCTCTGGGCCGGTGCGCGATCGCATGCGGAGAGGCCAAGCACGGCCAGCATGGCGGCCGTCGGAGCGAACGCACGGCGCATCGGAGCACCCCTCGGTGGACGACGCCCCGGCTATATATCAACAATGTTCAGTTAACAATGGTCACGGCGACCATCACGGCGAAGTTACCCGGCCCGCAACAGGCCCCGGATCGCCGTGTCCACGACGGTCGCCGCCAGTGCATCGGGGTCGGAGGCGAGATGCTCGGCGTGGTCCAGCAGCACTGCCGTGGTGCCGTGCAGGCAGGCCCACAGCGCTTCCGCGACCAGCACGGAGTCTCCCGGCGCGAACAGGCCGGCTTCCATCAACTGCGCGACGCTGCGCTCCAGGATGTCGAATGAGCGGTCGGCCGCCTCGATGTCGCCGCAATGCCGGCCGGGCGCCGCCGGGTTGATCATCTTGCGCTGGAAGGTCAGCCGGTACGCGTCCGGCCTGGCGCGGCCGAATTCGACATAGGTCATCAGGCCGGCACGGAAGCGCTGCAGCGGATCGCCATGCGCCTGCTGCGACGCCTCCAGCGCCACCAGCAGTTCCGCGAAGGTCTCCTCGGCGATCGCGAACAGGATCGCCTCCTTGTCGGGGAAATAGACGTAGAGCGCGGCCCCCGACACGCCGACCGCCGTCGCGATCCGGCGCATCGTCGCCGACTCGTAGCCTTCCTCGGCGAACAGGCGTTTCGCCGCCGCCAGGATCTCGCCACGGCGGGATGCGCCCTGGCCGCGCGGCTTGCGGCCGCGCGGCCGTTCGGCTTCGAGTTGCTCGCTCACAGTGAACGTTGTTTAGTTATCGTGCCGGGCGATGTCAACTCGGGGTGGCGGCGCCGGGGCGCTGGCGCCTGACCGACAGCTTCGAGCCTGACCTCAGCCGCATGTCGCGCCGCCGCCGCACCGGAGCCGCCGGGTGCGTCGCAACCGCCCATTCGCGCGGGTCACGGGGAGCCAGATTATCGATGATCTGATTGACGAAACCCGGCGCCCCGACTATCCTGACGATGCGATGCCTGTGCGACGGCCGTGACCGGCCGCGCCGCTTCGCCAAGTTGCAACAATGGCAGGGGAGGAATCGAATGACTGGCGTGGCGCCGCGTTCCATTCGCGCATGCGTGTCCGCTCTCGCGCTGGCCGCCGCCGCACTCGGCAGCGTCGCGCTCGGCAGCGCGCCGGCCTCCGCCGAGGAAAAGCAGCTCGTGTTCGGGGCGTCCGTGCCGCTGCTCAATGACCCGGCCTGGGTGCGGATCATCGACTACGCGCAATTCGTGGCCAAGCAACTCAACGTGAAGCTCGACGTGGTCGACGCCGAGGGCAAGGAAGACAAGCAGATCAACGACATCCAGTCGCTGATCGCCAAGCATGAGGATGCGCTGCTGTTCGTCCCGGTCTCGGCCGCGAATGCGCCGGCCATCATCCGCCTGGCCAACCGGGCGCACCTGCCCGCGGTGGCGACCGACCGCTATCCGGGCTTCCCGGCCGACGACAAGGACAATCCGTACATGACCTTCGTCGGCCCGGACAACGTGGATTGCGGACGCCATATCGGCGAGTACCTGATCGCCCACGGCGCCAAGCACTTCGTGGCGATCAAGGGCACACCCGGCGACGCGAACAGCCAGGAACGCTTCCAGGGCTTCAAGGAAGCCGTCGACGCCCATGCCAAGGACGGCGTGAAACTGCTGCAGGAGGTCGGCGGCCTGCAGACCGAGGACAACGGCTACCTGCTGATGCAGAACCTGCTCTCGGCCCATCCGAGCGGCACCATCGACGGCGTGTTCTGCTACAACGATGCGCTGTGCGTCGGCGCCTATCGCGCCATCAAGCAGGCCGGGCGCGACAAGGAAATGATCCTGGGCGCCACCGACCTCAACCCGCAGGCACTCGAGCTGATCCGGGACAAGACCAATTACGTCTACTCGATCGGTGGTCACTGGGTGATGCTCGGATTCGCCACCATGATCGCCTACGACTACCTGCATGGCCACAAGCCGCTGTCGCCGTTCTCCCGCATCAAGGATGTCGGCGTCGACTCGGCCGGATTTGCCAAGTTCAAGGCGCAGTACATCGACCATCTGCCGTCCTTCGACATCAAACAGTACATGCTGACGTTCAACCCCAACGCCAAGACGCAGACGCCTCCGCTGACGCTGCAATGATCCGAGACCCGGCGTGTCCGCCCGTGACCGCTTGCGGCCGCACCGCCGGGTTCGCGACACGCTCATCACGGTGGAACGCATGGCGCCCGACGGCAGCAGGACGATGACGGCAGACGTCGAGACGGCCCGGGACGCCCGCTTGCGGCGCTTCCGGCCGTCCGACCTCGTCGGGCGCTACATCGCCTATGCAGCGCTGCTCGTGCTGATCATTTTCTTCGGCGCGATGGCGCCGAACATTTTCCTCACCCGCAGCAATTTCGCGGTGATCCTGCAGAACAGCGCCGTGCAGTGCGTCGTCGCGATCGGCATGACCTTCGTCATTATCATCGGCAGCATCGACCTCTCGGTCGGTTCCACCATGGCGCTGGTCGGCACCCTCTCGGCGCTGGCCAGCCACCAGATCGGCGGCGCCGCCTTCTTTCTCACGCCGGTGCTCGGCGCGGTGGTCGGGCTCGTCAATGCGGTCGTCTTCGTCTACGGGCGTATTCCGTCCTTCGTCGTCACGCTCGGAATGCTGTCGGTCGCGCGCGGGCTGGTGCTGATCATCGGCAGGGGCTGGCCGGTGCCGATTCCGTTCCACGGCCTCTACGCCGATGTCGGCATACCGCCCGTGCCGATCTACATCGTCCTCGGCCTGGCGCTGATCGCGTCCTTCGTCCTGATGAAGCTTGCGTTCGGCCGCTACGTCTATGCAATCGGCGGCGACGAGGACAAGTCGCGCGAATTGGGCCTGCCGGTCGACCGCGTGAAACTGCTCGTCTTCGTCATCTCCGGCGCGCTCGCCGGCCTCGGCGGAGGGATGGTGACCTCGGAGATCGGCTCGGGCAGTCCCACCGTCGGCACCGGCTTCGAGCTCACCGCGATCTCGGCCGTGGTGATCGGCGGCACTTCGCTGACCGGCGGCCGCGGTTCGATCCTCGGCACCATCGTCGGCAGCCTGGTGATGAGCACGCTGGCCAACGGCTTGATCATCATCGGCGTCGAGACCAACGTGCAGATCGTGCTGACCGGGGTGGTGCTGGTCGGCGCCGTGCTGCTCTCGATCCAGCGCGGCAAGCTCAAGTTCATGAAATAGGCCGGCGATCGGGCAGGACCGCAGATGCAAGAAACCCATCCCGCCTCGCAATCGACCGCCGGCGAGCCGCCGTTCCTGCGGATCCGCGGATTGTGCAAGCAGTTCGGCAGCATCCAGGCGCTTCGCAATGTCGGTCTGGACATCCGTCGCGGCGAGGTGCTCGGCCTGCTCGGCGACAACGGCGCCGGCAAGTCGACGCTGATCAAGAGCATATCGGGCGTCCATGTGCCGGATGCGGGAACCATCGAGTGCGAGGGCCGGCGCGTCTCGATCACCTCGCCCAAGGTCGCGCGCGCGCTCGGAATCGAGACCGTGTTTCAGGATCTGGCCCTGATTCCGAACCTCGATGCGGCGGCCAATCTGTTCATCGGCCGGGAGCTGGGCTGGGGACCGTTCAAGGGTCTGGGCCTGATCATGCGCCAGCGCGCCATGGCGGAGGATGTCAGGCGCACGCTGGAACAGCTCGACATCCACATCCCCTCGCTGCACGCCGAGGTCGACGAGTTCTCCGGCGGCCAGCGCCAGGCGATCGCGGTGGCGCGCGCCATCCGCTGGAAGGCCAAGCTGGTCATCCTCGACGAGCCGACCGCGGCGCTGAGCGTGCCCGAACAGCGCAAGGTGCTCGCGCTGACCCGCCAACTCGCCTCGCAGGGCGTCGCGGTGATCTTCATTACCCACAACATTCTGGATGTGCTCGCGGTGACCGACCGGCTGGTGATCCTGCATCGCGGGCGCAAGGCCGCCGAAGTGATCACGAAAGGCACCGCCGAGCATGAGATCGTGTCGCTGATCATGGGCAAGAGCGCGGCTGCCGCCTGAGGCGGCGTCGCCGGAGTTTGCGGAACCGGCCGCGGCGGATGCGGCGCGACGAAACGGGGAGAGGCGGGGAATGGCGAAGTCGAGTGCTCCGGAGCCGGTCTACGCGAAGAACCTTCGCCTGCTCGGCCAGAGCGACCAGGACGGGCGTCCCGACGGCAACCAGCTCATGGTGCATAAGGGCTACGCCTATGTCGGCCACATGTACTCGCAGGGCGTCAGCGTCATCGACGTGCGCGATCCGCGCGAGCCGAAGACCGTCAGGTTCCTGCCGGCGCCGCGCCACACCTGGAACATCCATTTGCAGACGCACGGCGACCTGATGCTGGTGGTCAACGCGCGTGACATGAAGGCGCTGCCAGCGTTCAGCGACGACAAGAGCTACTACAAGGGCAAGGCCGGCAACTTCAACCCGAGCGAGGGTCAGGAACGCACCTGGACCGCCGGCATGGGCGTCTGGGACATCAGCAAGCCGGCCGAGCCGCGGCAGATCGGCTTCATGCCGGTCAATGGCGGCGGGTTGCACCGCATCTGGTACGACGGCGGACCGTGGGCCTACGCATCGGCGCTGATCGACGGCTTCACCGACTACATCATGATCACCATCGATGTCAGCGATCCGACGCAACCGAGGGAGGTCGGACGCTACTGGCTCCCGGGAATGAACCGCGCCGCCGGCGAGGTGCCGGACTGGCCCCAGGAGTTCGGTCGCTACGGACTGCATCACCCGATCGTGCACGGCGACATCGCCTATTGCAGCTGGCGCGACGGCTGTCTCGTGGTCGTCGATGTCGCCGATCGCGCCCATCCGAAACTGCTCGCCCACAAATGGTGGTCGCCGCCCTATGGCGGGGGCACCCACAACGCGCTGCCGCTGCCCGACCGCGACCTGCTGGTCGTGGTCGACGAGGCGGTGCTGGATCACCAGGAGGACGGCGACAAGCCGATCTGGCTGTTCGACGTCCGCCTGCCGAGCAACCCGGTCAGCATCTCGACATTCCCCGCGCCGACCGACGCACCGTACAAGACGCATGGCGGGCACTTCGGGCCGCACAACATCCATGAGAACCGCAAGGGCAGCTTCGTCAGCGATACCCTGATCTTCGCGACCTACCAGAATGCCGGGCTGCGCGTGTTCGACATCCGCGACAAATACGCACCGGTCGAGGTGGCGGCCCTGGTGCCGCCGGCGCCGAAGAAAATGATGACGGCCAACTGGACCGGCGATCCGGTGATCCAGATGTGCGACGTGTTCGCGACCAAGGAAGGGCTGGTCTTTACCACTGACCATCACGCCGGTTTCTGCGCGATGGAATATCTGGGCTGAGGCGACAGCAGGAGAGGAGCAGCGCGATGCCGCGCCTGTGCGCCAACCTGAAATGGCTGTTCACCGAGGTGCCGTTTCTCGATCGCTTCGCCGCGGCGGCGGAGGCGGGATTCGTCGCGGTCGAGTTCGCCTCGCCCTACGAGTTTCGCGCCGAGGAGCTGCGCGCCCGTCTGCACGACAATGGGTTGCGCCAGGTGCTGATCAACACCCCGGCCGGCGATCCGAAGCAAGGGGCCGGCTCCGGCTTCGCCTGCCTGCCCGGACAGCAACCGGCGTTTCGCGACAGCTTCAGCCGCGCGCTCGATTACGCGGCGGCACTCGACTGCGGACTGGTGCACGTCATGGCCGGGATCGCGCCGGCCGGCGTTGCGCATGACACGCTGGCCTCGGTCTACGCCGCCAATCTTGCCTGGGCGGTGGAGCGGGTCGGCAGCGCGCCGATCCGCCTGGTGCTGGAATCGATCAACCAGCGCGACCAGCCGGGCTTCTTCCTGCGTACGCAGGAGCAGGGCGCGGCGGTGATCGAGGCGATCGGGCGCGACAGGCTTGGCCTGCAGTTCGACATCTATCATTGTCAGGTGGCGCAGGGTGACGTGACCAAGCGGCTCGAGGCGCTGCTGCCGCTGATCGCCCATATCCAGATCGCAGACCCGCCCGGCCGCAACGAGCCGGGCTCGGGCGAGATCGCCTGGGAGTACGTGTTCGGGCGCATCGACGCGTTGGGCTACACGGGCTGGGTCGGCTGCGAATACAAACCGGCGACGACGACCACCGCCGGCCTCGCCTGGCGCAATCGCTACGGGCTCGAGGTGGGCCGTGGCGGGGGCTGACATCGCCCGCGCCGCCGCGGCCCTGGTGCAGGCGCGCCGGACACGCCAGTGGCTCGACCTGCTGCCGGATGGCTGCCGCCCGACCGATCTCTCCGAGGCGTACGCGATCCAGGAGCAGGTGATCCGCGCGCTCGGCCCGGTCGCCGCGTGGAAGGTAGGCGCCGGCAACCCGCAAGCCACGCCGTCATGCGCGCCGATCGTCGCCACGACCTTGTTCGAGGACGGCGCCAGACTGTCATCGGCGTCGCTGAACGTCATTGGCGTCGAGGTCGAGATCGCCTACCGCTTCGCCCGCGACCTGCCCTGTGGCGAGGAACCGTTCCGGCGCGACGAGGTGCTGGCGGCGATCGGCTCGGTGCACCCGGCGGTCGAAATCTCCGACAGCCGCTACGCGGTGTGGAACTCGCAGGACCGGCTCAGCCAGGTGGCGGACCAGTTGAACCACGGCGCGTTGATCGTCGGTCCGGGGCGCAGCGACTGGGCGGCGATCGATGCGGCGACCCAGGCGGCGCGGCTGACGCTGAACGGCGCGCTTGCCGCCGAGACCGCCGGCGGTCATCCGGCCGGCGACGTGTTCCGCCTGCTGCACTGGCTGGCCAACGAAGGCGCGCGTCCGTTCGGCGGGCTGAAAGCCGGGTGCGTGGTCACCACCGGTTCCTGCACCGGGGTGATTTTCGTCAAGCCGCCGATGCACGTGCTGGCGGAATTGCCGGGCCTCGGCCGCGTCTCGCTCGATATCGAATGAGGCCGCGCGATGGCGCCAACCGCCGGTAAGCCCGACGTGCTGCTGCTCGACCGCCTCTCCGAGGACACCGAGGCGAGGCTCGATGCCGCCTATGCGACGCATCGCATGTACCAGGCGGACGGCCCCGAACTCGCGCGGATCGGTCCGCGTATGCGCGGCGTCGTCACATCGGGCGGCAAGGGTGCCGGCAACGCCATCCTCGACGCGCTGCCGGCGCTCGAGATCGTCGCCATCCGCGGCGTCGGAACCGATGGCGTCGATCTTGCGTTGGCCCGCGCGCGCGGTTTCAGGGTGACGACGACGCCGGGCCTGCTGACCGACGACGTCGCCGATCTCGCCATCGGCCTGATGATTGCCGTCTGCCGACGGGTCTGCGTCGGCGACCGGTTCGTGCGCGATGGCCGATGGCGGCCCGGCGTGACGCTGCCGCTCGCCACCAAGGTGGCCGGCAAGCGCCTGGGCATCGTCGGTCTCGGCCGGGTCGGGCGCGCGATCGCGCGTCGCGCCGAAGGATTCGCGATGGACATCGCCTATACCGACCTGGCCCGCGTCCCCGACGCCGCCTACCGGTTCGAGCCGGATCTGGCCGACCTCGCGCGACGGTCCGACATCCTGGTGCTGTCCGCCTCCGGCGGCCCGCAGTCGCGCGGGATCGTCGGTGTCGCGGTGCTGGACGCGCTGGGATCGCAGGGAATACTGATCAACGTTGCGCGCGGCAGCCTGGTCGATGAGGCGGCGCTGGTCGCGGCACTGGTCGAACGGCGCCTCGGCGGCGCCGGCCTTGACGTGTTCATCGACGAACCCGACGTCCCCCCGGCGTTGTTCACGCTCGACAACGTCGTGCTGCAGCCGCATCGGGCGAGTGCGACCACCGAGACGAGGATGGCGATGGAAGACCTGCTGCTCGCGAATCTGGCGGCGCATTTCGCCGGCGAGCCGTTGCCGAGCGCGGTGGTGTGAGGCCCCGCCGTGGGTGAGCGTCCGCGCGGCACGCCGGCGACCATCCGCCTGCTGCGGCACGGCAGCGTGCAGTACGTGCCGCGTCCGGGCAAGGCCGACGGCGGGCGCGCGGACGGCGCGACGGTCGAATCCGAGTCGCTGCGCAACGTGGTCTCCCGGCTCGAGGAGGACGTGATTCTCGGCCGGCTGCACCCGCGTGAGCGGCTGGTCGAGGACGATCTCATGGCGCGCTTCGGCGCCAAGCGGCACCTGGTGCGCCAGGCGCTGGCCGAACTGGAGCGCATGGGCATCGTCGAGCGCATTCCCAACCGCGGCGCCAGCGTCCGTGCCTACGACATCGAGGAGATCAAGCAGCTCTACATGCTGCGCAACCTGCTGGAGACGTACGCCGCCGGGCAGATCCCGATGCCGCTGCCCGAGGCCGACATCGCGGACCTCAAGCGGATCCAGGCGGTGCACGACAAGGCCGTCGGCTCCGGCGATCTCGGCGCCGTCTATCACGCCAATGTCGCGTACCACCGGACGCTGTTCGCCAAATCCGGCAACCCGTATCTCGCCGAGGCGATCAACGACTTCGCGCAGCGCACGCATGGCATCCGCTTCTACTGCTTCACCTATCCCGGCCATCTCGAGGCGATGCGGACGGCGCACTGGAAGATGATCGAGGCGATCGAGGCCTGCGACCGCCGCGCGCTGGTCCGCCTGTGCGCCGACCATCTGCTCGCCTCGCGGGAATGCTACGAGCGGGTCGCCGGCATCCGTCCGGCGACGCGGCACGCCGACGCAAAGCCCGCTCGCGACGGCACGGCGCGCCGGCGCGCGACGCGCTCGTGATTCCGGCGCGCCGGCCCTTTGCGGAGATCCGACCATGCCGCGCATCGCGCTGATCCACGCCGTCACCGCCGCGGTCGCGCCGGTGCAGGAGGCGTTCCGGCAGCAATGGCCCGAGGCGACGCTCGTCAACCTGCTCGACGACTCGCTGTCCGGCGACCGCGAAGCCGCCGGCGCGCTGACGCCGGCGATGTCGGACCGGATGATGACCCTCGCGCGCTATTCGTGGCAGGCGGGTGCTGACGGCATCCTGTTCACCTGCTCGGCCTTCGGCGAGGCGATCGAGGCCGCCGCAAAAGTATTGCCGATCCCGGTATTGAAGCCGAACGAGGCGATGTTCGAGCGGGCGCTGGAGTCCGGCGGGTGCGTGGGCATGCTCGCCACCTTCGCGCCGGCGGTCGCGTCGATGGAGGAGGAGTTCCGCGACGAGGCGAGGCGCCGCGACTCCGGCGCCGTGATCGAAACCCTCTGCCTCGGCCCGGCCCGCGCCGCGCTGGCCGGCGGCGACCTCGCCGGGCACGACCGCCTGCTCGCCGAGGCGGCGCCGCGCCTCGCGCATTGTTCCACCGTGATGCTCGCGCATTTCTCGACCGCGCGGGCCAAGGCGGCGGTCGAGGCCAGCCTGGGCCGCCCGGTGCTCACCAGCCCGGACACGGCGGTCGCGAAGCTGCGCGCCTGCCTCGACCGGACGACCGCCGGATAGGATTGCCGCACGGGTCGGGCAACGTGCCGCGCCCCAGCCGCCGCCGGCCGTCCCGCCGGGAAGACCGCCGCAGGTCAGGAGATGCGGCTCATTCGCCGGTCGCGGGAGACGTGGTCATGCCGGGAAGGCGCCGCTGCATGAGGGCACGGCCGGCACCACGGACCGGGTCGGCCGGCCCATGATCGGGCTCGCGGACGTCGAGGCCGCGGCACGGCGGATCGGCGCGCATGTGCGGCGCACGCCGCTGATGCGCGTCGAACACGCCCTGCATCCGATCGGCGCATTCGATCTCCGGCTGAAGCTCGAATGCCTGCAGGTCAGCGGCTCGTTCAAGGCGCGCGGCGCGATGAACCGCCTGCTGACCACCCCGCGCGCAGCTCGCGCACGGCATCGTCACCGCCTCCGGCGGCAATCACGGGCTGGCCGTCGCGCGCGCCGGCCACATCGCCGGCGTGCCGGTGACGGTGTTCCTGCCGGACAATGCCTCGCCCGCGAAGCAGGCGAAGCTCGCCGCCTGGGGCGCGCAGACGCGCATCGCCGGATCCGTGTGGGACGAGGCGGACCGCGTTGCGCGGGATTTCGCCACCGCGCGCGGCGCGGTCTATTTCCATCCCTTCGCCGACCCCGCGATCGTCGCCGGCCAGGGCACGGTCGCGCTGGAGATCCTCGAAGACTTCCCGGACCCGGAGCTGTTCGTGGTCGCGATCGGCGGCGGCGGTCTCGCCGCCGGGATCGCGACCGTGATCCGGGCGCGGCATCCCGCGGCGCGTATCGTCGGCGTCGAACCGGTCGGCTCGCCCACGCTGCACGCCGCGCTGGCCGCGGGCCAGGTGGTGACGCTTCCGTCCGTCACCACCGGCGTTCCGACCCTGGCCTGCGCCCGCACGGATGAGCGCGTCTTCGCGATCCTGCGCGATGCGCTCGACGGCATCGTGCTGGTCGAGGATGCCGCCATGCTCGACGCCGCGCGGTGGCTGTGGTTCGAGCTGGGCCTGGCGGCCGACCCCAGCGGCGCCGCGGCGGTTGCCGCCCTGCGCAGCGGCGCGGTCGCGCCGCGCCCCGGGCAACGGGTCTGCGCCCTGGTCTGCGGCGCCGGACCGGAGGGGACCGGCTGACCCGCGCGCCGGGAGGCGGCTTCCCGGATCGCCGGCAGAGCGGCAGGCGGCAGCCGGCCGCTTCGGCCCACCGGTCCCGGACGACGCGCCGGGTGCGGACCATCCGCCGCGACATGTTCATCCGTCGTTAACCAACGGCATGCGACTGTCTGCCCGTTCATCACCGTATCGGGACCGCGCGCCGCGTGTGATCGCGCGCGACCACACCGGGTTGGCACCACCGCCGTTCGCGGGACGGTGGCGCCAGCCCTCTGCCGGAAAGGTCGCGCCTTGTTGCGTTCCCTCCAATGCGTCATGGACACCGTCATCGACGGGCTGATCGTCATCGACAGCGAGGGAGAGATCCGCGCCTTCAACCCGGCCGCCGAGCGCATCTTCGGCTACCGGATCGACGAGGTGATCGGTCAGAACGTCGGGATGCTGATGCCCGAGCCGTACTGTTCCGGGCACGACCAGTATCTCGACAGTTCCCGGGAGACCGGAGCGGCGAAGATCATCGGTTCGGGCCGCGAGGTTGCCGGCCGGCGCCGCGACGGCAGCGTCTTTCCGATGGAGCTCGGCGTCAACCGGCTGCAGATCGGCGACGCGCTGATGTTCGTCGGCACGATCCGCGACATCACCGAGCGCAAGGACGCCGAGGAGCGGGCCAGGACGGAAGCGGCCCGGACGCAGGCGGTGATGGACACCGTCCTCGACGGCCTGATCACCATCGACGAGACCGGGGTGATCGAGACGTTCAACCCCGCCGCGGTGCGGATATTCGGCTACCAGCCCGAAGAGGTGATCGGCCGCAACGTCAGCATGCTGATGCCCGAGCCCTACCGCGCGGAGCACGGCGGCTACCTCCGCAACTACATGCGAACCGGGGCGGCGACGGTCCTCGGCGCGGTGCGCGAAATGCGCGCCATGCGCAAGGGCGGCAGCGAGTTCCCGATGGAACTCGGCGTCAGCGAGATGAACGTGGCGGGTAAGCGGCTGTTCGTCGGCACCGTGCGCGACATCTCCGAGCGGAAGCAGGCGGAGGCGGCGATCGAGGCCTATATCGCCGCGCTGTCGCGCAGCAACCAGGAGCTGGACGATTTCGCCTACATCGCCTCGCACGACCTGAAGGAGCCGCTGCGCGGCCTCAGCAACAACGCGCTGTTCCTGAAGGAGGATTTCGAGGCCGCCCTCGGCGAGTCCGGCGTCCGGCGTCTCTCCCGCATCACCTATCTCTGCGAGCGCATGGAGCGGCTGGTCAACGACCTGCTGTATTTCTCCCGCCTCGGCCGGCAGGCGCTGGCGCTGCAGGAGACCGACCTGAACGACGTGATCGCCGACATCGCGCTGACACTGGAACACACCTTGGAGGAGGCGCATGCGACCATCGTCGTGCCGGCGCCGCTTCCGAGGATCGTCTGCGACCTGCCGCGCATCACCGAGGTGTTCCGCAATCTGATCACGAACGCCGTCAAGTACAACGACAAGCCGGACAAGCGCATCGAGATCGGCTGCTCCGAGCGCGACGGCAAGCGCGCCTATTTCGTGCGCGACAACGGGATCGGAATCGAGCGACGATTCCATCAGGACATCTTTCGCATCTTCAAGCGATTGAATTATGAAGACGACAAGGCGAAGGGGACCGGGGTCGGGCTGACGTTCGTGAAGAAAATCGTCGAGCGGCATGGTGGCGAAATCTGGCTCGACTCCGAGCCCGGTCAGGGCACCACGTTCTACTTCTCAATCCAGTCCCCCCAGGAGGCCTGAGTCATGTCCGAGCCCATCCAGATCATGCTCGTCGAGGACAACCAGGATGACTACGAGGCGACCCTGCGCAGCCTCAAGAAAAACCACTTCATGAACCCGATAGAGTGGTGCCGATCGGGGCAGGAGGCGCTTGATCATCTGCACGGCGAGGGCGACGACCCGAATGGCGCGGCCAGGCGAAATCCCGATCTCATCCTGCTTGATCTCAACATGCCCGGCATCGACGGGCGCCATGTCCTCGAGACCATCAAGAAGGACTCCAAACTGCGCTCCATCCCGGTCGTCGTACTCACGACCTCGACGGACAGTCGGGACATCGAAGCGTGCTACGCCGCCGGCGCCAACAGCTACATCCAGAAGCCGGTCAGTTTCGATGGCCTGACGGCGGCAATTCGAACCATGAAGGACTACTGGTTCGGCGTCGCCATCCTTCCGCCCCGGATGCAGCCGGCCTGACGGATCGGGCCGTCAATCGACCCGACAGCCAGCGGTTGGCGCCAAAGCGATGCCCTCGGCCTCAAGCCGTCGCCACCCGATCCACGCGCGCCCTGGCTCTGGCGGAAATCGGGCTTCCAGCCGCATCACCGGCCGTCGCAGTGCCGGGCGACGCAGGACGGACGTCCGGTGCAGCGCCGGGGATCGCGACCCGAGGCCGCGAACCTGATCGCAGAGCAGAGTCGCAACCCGCAACGCCGAAGCGAGAATGAACCCAGTCGATGCTCGACAAAATTGACCTCCTGATCATCGACGATTCGCCGGACGACGCCGAGCTGTATTGCAGGATGCTTTCGGCGGTTCCGGACTGCCGATACAACTGCACCGTCGCGAATGACGGCGCCGAGGGTCTGGCGATGCTGGAGCGCGGCAGCTTCTCCTGCGTCATCCTGGACTACTCGCTCCCCGGATGCGACGGCCTGGCGATCCTGGCGGCAATCCGCCACCGGCTGAAATACATCCCGATCGTCATGCTGACCGGGCAGGAGCGAGCCGACGTCGCGGCCGCGGCGCTCGCCGGGGGCGCCAACAACTACATCGACAAGGCGAACGCAGGCGGCGGCCGGCTGCACGCCGCCATCACGGCCGCGATCGCCCAGAACGAGGCAGCATTCCGGTGCGCGGACCCGGAATCCCGACCGATCCTGATCATCGACGGCAATCCGGACCACCGGAAGAACTGCATCCGCCTGCTGGCACGATCGGAGTACCGCTCGCTGCGGATCGTCGAAGCCGCCAGCGGCGCGGACGGATTGGCGCGCATGGAGGCGGAAACATTCCTGGCCGTCCTGCTCGAGCACGGACTTCCCGGAACCGACGGTCTCGACGTACTCGCGCGCATCCGCGCCAGGGACAAGATCACGCCGGTCATTCTTCTGGCCGGAAACAGCAGTGTGGCAGTCGCCGTAGACGCATTGCAGTCAGGCGCCAGCGACTACATCACCAAAGCCACCATCGATGCGGAACGCCTCGGCCACGCGATCGCCAAGAGCATCACGAAGGCGCTGATCGCGGCCAAGGATGCTGAAATCCAGGGCAAGACAGCGGCCCTGCGGGAGAGCGAGGAACGCAATCGCCTGCTGCTCGAAAGTCTCACCGAGGTCGCGATCATCCAGCTCGATCCCGACGGCCGGGTGGCGAGCTGGAGCAACGCCGCCGAGCGGATCAAGGGCTACGCGCCCGACAACATCATCGGCGCGCACTATTCCGTCTTCTTCACCCCGGAAGATCGCGCGGCCGACCTGCCCACGCTGCAGCTCGATCGGGCCCGCGAGGCCGGCAGCTTCACCGCCGAGGGATGGCGGGTGCGCAAGGATGGGAGCCGCATCTACGTGCATGTCGCGATCAGTGCGATCCGCGACGATGCCGGCGAGCTGCGCGGCTTCGCCAAGGTCATGCGCGACTTCACCGAACGTGCGGCCGAGCAGGCCGCGCTGCGGGAAGCGACCGAGCGCGTCTTCCTCGCCACCACCGGCGGCGGCGTCGGAATCTGGGACTACAACGTCATGCAGGACGTCCTGGTCTGGGACGCCTCGATGTACCGGCTCTACGGCCTGACCCCGCAGGACGGCACCGGGACGTACGAGCTGTGGCGGAAGCATCTGCATCCCGACGACCTGGCCGCCGCCGAGCAGGCGCTTCTGGACGCCGTCAACGATGGCGCGCAATTCAACACCGAGTTCCGCATCATCTGGAACGACGGCAGCGTCCACCATCTGCGCGCCTGCGCCCAGGTCACGCATGGCGCGCATGACGGGGATGTGCGCGTGATCGGGCTCACCTGGGACGTCACCGAGCCGCGGCGGCTCACGGCCGCGCTGGCGCAGCAGGCGGAACGGCTGACCGAGGCCCGCGACGAGGCGGAGCGCGCCAGCCGGGCCAAGTCGCGCTTCCTGGCGGGCATGAGTCACGAGCTGCGCACGCCGCTGAACGCGATCATCGGCTACGCCAGGCTGCTGCGCATGGAAGGCGGCCTGACGCCGTCGCAACTGGCACGCGTGGAGACCATGCTGAGTGCCGGCACGCACCTGCTGGAGATGATCCATTGCGTGCTCGACCTGTCCGAGATCGAGACGGAGCGCGTCGCACTGCACGGCGAGGTGACGGATCTGCGGCTGGTCACCAGTGCCTGTCTCGAGCTGGTCCGCCAGCTGGCGGAGGAAAAGGGGCTCGCCATCGGCCTGGTCATTGCCGGCCGGGTCCCCCTGCATGTCATGGTCGATACCGTGCGGCTCCGGCAGGTGCTGCTGAACCTGCTCGGCAACGCGGTGAAGTTCACCGCGGCGGGGCAGGTGACGCTGCGCGTGGGCACGACAGCCGACGACAGGCATCTGTGCTTCGAGGTCATCGACACCGGCGTCGGAATACCGGGCCGGAAGCGGCACCGCCTGTTCCAGGAATTCGGCCGGATGCGATCCGAGGAGACGAATTCGGCCGAGGGAGCCGGGCTCGGCCTGGCGCTCTCCGGCCGGCTCGCGACGATGATGGGGGGAGCGCTGACGCACGCGGACAATCCCGGCGGCGGCAGCGTGTTCACGCTCGAACTGCCGCTGACGGCATCGAGTGCGCCCGCCCCTTCGCCGATGCCGCAGGCTTTGCCCGGGGCGCCGGAGATCGCGATGGATCGGCCCTCGACCGGCGCGCTGGAGGTCTTGATCGCCGACGACAGCGACATGAATCTCGACGTCGCGGCGTCCTTCGTCCGCGTCGCGGGTCACCGCGCCACCTGCGTCAAGGGCGGCGCGGAGGCCATCGTGGCGGTGATCCGCAAGCGCTTCGATCTCATTCTGATGGACGTCCAGATGCCCGGCATGGACGGGCTGGAGGCGACCAGGCGGATCCGCGCCATTCCCGACCCACGCGGCCAGGTGCCCGTGGTGGCGATGACCGCCCAGGTCTTCACCGAGCAGATCAGGGAGTGCCGCGAAGCCGGCATGACGGGGCATCTGGCGAAGCCGTTCACCGAGACCGCCCTGATCGCCATCCTGGACCAGGCCGCCCGCGACGCCTCGGCCGGGCGCGCGCGACGTTCGCCGCGCAAGGGCGAGGCGCCGAGCCCGGACTTGCCAGTGATCGATATCGAGACGTTCGAGTCCATCACCCGCTGCCTCAATCCGGCGACGGTGATCTCCCATCTGGAAAACATCGTCGCCAGTGCCAGTGCCGTGCTGGTCGGCCTGCGCGCCTGCGGCGATGCCGCGGCGTTCGACGGCGACAGCCTCGCTTCCGTGCACAAGCTGGGCGGCAGCATCGGCCTGCTGGGTTTCATTCGCGTCGCCGACCTGGCGCGCCGCTTCGAGCACGCCGTGCGCACCGCCACGCCGGAGGCGGCCGAGCTGGGGCGCAGCCTTTCGGCGGCCCTCACCGTCTCCATCCGGGAGGCGCGCGATCGCCTGGCCGAGCTGAAGGCGAGGCGACCGGGCGAGGCGGCATAGGGTCAGCCGGGCGCCCCGTCGCGCGTCGCGCGGTGCCGGCGCGGTTCAGACTACACCAGGTCGCGGGCGATGCGGTCCGCCCAGCGGCGCTCCGCGACCGGCGCGCCGTTCTCCGCGACGCGCAGCGTCCCCGTGAGGTGGAAGCTCGTCGCATCCGCGGTCATCATCGTCTCGGTCTCGATCCCGATGCGCCAGCCGTCGCGGCCCATGTCGTAGCGCTGCGTCAGCACGAAGCGGGCCGATAGCGGGTCGTCGGGGCGGATGCGCAGCTCGCGCCGCAGGCTGTGCGCCACCTCGGTGCCGATCTCGTCGAAGCGGTGCGCGCCCTCGCCGAACAGCCCGCCTTCGGCCTCGGTCACGTAGGTGACCTCGCCGGTCACGTGATCCTGCGTGCTGCGCCGGTGCACATGACCCGGATTCAGCACGGCGGTGGGTGCCGCCGGCGCCCGCACCGGCGGCGGGAAGCCGAGCGCCGCATCGCCCGGATCCGCCGGCCGGTGCGGCAGGTCGAGCTGGCAATCCTCGAGGCGGACGGTCAGGGTCACCGGCGTCGGCGCCGGCCAGACCAGCGGCCAGTAGCTCGTCGCCAGCGCCAGCCGGATGCGGTGCCCGGCGGCGAAACGGTGGCCGCAATCGTTGAGCGGCAAGCGCACGGTCACCGGCACGCCGG